>JAZNZV010000186.1:0-11639 GCA_045595105.1 Eubacteriales bacterium
TGACAGGCTAGCGTTCTAACCAACTGAACTACCGGGCCAATATGGTGGGGACTACAGGGCTCGAACCTGTGACCCTCTGCTTGTAAGGCAGATGCTCTCCCAGCTGAGCTAAACCCCCAACGCCGTTTATAATATCACATAACGGCGTTTTTGTCAAGTGCTTTTTGAAACTTTTTTCAGTTTCTGTTCTGAGCACAGGTGCTGGGGTAGAATTCCTCAATAGGGAAGGGTGTTGAGCAGAACATTGAGCAGGGGTCGTTAACAACCGACACAGGGGACTTGTCTGCATCGGGAATGCAGTAGTCGCAGGCAGGAATGATAAGCTGTGAAGGACGTTCGATTCTGATAAGTGCAAAAATACCAAGAGAGAGGCATACTGCAATATTGGTACAGCCTGTAACAAGACCGCCCTCGAAAAGATTTGCTATCTGCTCGGGAATATTGTCATATTCGGGAGGGGTGGGAATACCGTTGCAGTTTTCGATAATATTCACCGCAAGAGGTACGGGTGTTGCCACCTCTACTACTACCTTGGGAGAATTAGAGGTGGGGATAGCACCTTTCAGTGTGGGAGTGAAGCAGGGGTCGGAGTTGGTGTCAGACTTGAATACGCTGACGTTACCCTCACCGCCGTAGAGAACGACCGTTTTCTCGCTGATGGCAAGACCTTCTATATCCTCGCTTACTCCATTCACACAACAGGTGAGAAGCACGTAAAAATAATAACGAATGGTGACCTGATAGTAACCGCAGTTAAAGGGCAGCTCGTCTGCACTTATCTGCGCCCATATCACACGCACTTCCTTGGCACGGGGCGTTCTGCAGTTTTCAAGCTTAGCCATTCCGTCGGGGGTGAGTATTACACGAAGTCCTTCAATGCAGTCCTGCGCCCGACTCGTATCATATATTCTATTAGTGTCAATGCAACAAACGTCGTCGTTGCAAAGTGAGTTTCCGTTTGAAGAGCAATTTTGAGTCATTTGATTTTTCCTCCTATAATTATTCGGTCATTACATATTATGCAAAAGCTTGAATTTGTTGAATTTCTCGGCTTCAAGAAAGAAAATACTTGATTTGACAGGCCGGAGGGGTGTATAATATAGTGAATAAATACAAGAGGGTGAATTTATGAAGATTGCCGACATACTGAAAAAAGAGACGCTTTCTCTTTCTTTTGAGGTTTTTCCTCCCAAGAACGAGACCGCCTTTGACAGCGTTAAGAGTGCTACCGAGGAGATAGCGAAGCTCTGCCCCTCCTTCATGAGCGTGACATATGGCGCAGGAGGGGGAACAAGCAAATATACTCTTGATATAGCAAAGAATATAAAGGAGAGGTACTCTGTACCTACCCTTGCACATCTCACCTGCGTTTCTTCTACAAGAGAAACGGTAAGAAATAAGATTGAAGAGATAAAGTCTGCGGGCATCACAAACGTTATGGCGCTCAGAGGTGATATCCCTGAGGAGCATTTGGGTGAGGACAGAAGCCGTTGGGACTACACCCACGCTTCACAGCTCGTAAGAGAGCTTAGAGAAATATGCCCCGATTTTTGTATCGGTGGCGCATGCTACCCCGAAATACATCCCGAAAGCGCTAACCAAAAAGAGGACATAAAGTACTTAAAGGAGAAGATAGACGCAGGATGCGACTTCCTCACAACTCAGATGTTCTTCGATAACAATCTTCTCTACAATTTCCTTTATAAGATACGTGAGGCAGGAATTACGGTTCCCATTATCCCCGGCATTATGCCTATAACCAATGCTAATCAGGTGGCAAGGGCGATAAAGCTGTCGGGCTCCTTCATGCCTCAGCGATTTAAGAGCCTTGTAGATAAATTCGGCTCAGACCCCCTTGCCATGAAGCAGGCGGGTATAGCTTATGCTACCGACCAGATAATAGACCTTTATGCCAACGGCATTACGGGAGTGCACGTTTATTCTATGAACAAGCCCGACGTTGCCGAGAAGATACAAAACAATCTCAGTGACATTTTGGGTAAATGATGAGTGTTTTTGTTAAGTCCTTTGCCGAGCCACCCTTTTCGGTAAAGGAGATAATGCGATATGCAGGATGCTTTGCCCACGATAGCGAGACCTTGGATTTAGTGCAAGCTGTCATTGAAGAGTCAAGGGACGCTTTCACCTACAAGGTGTGCTATACTACTCTACCTGTGACACTTAAAGGAGACGTTATTGACCTTGGAGCATTTTCTCTGAGCTCGAAAAAGCTTGCCGAGAATTTAAAGAACGCCCGAGAGGTTCTCCTCTTTGCCGCAACCGTGGGAGTGGGGATAGATAGACTTATCGGGAAATATTCCCGCATTTCCCCGTCAAGGGCGCTTCTTTTCCAAGCCCTTGGAAGTGAGCGTGTAGAGGCTTTGTGCGACGCTTTTTGTAAATCCTTTGAAAAGCCCCTTTGCCCTCGGTTCAGCCCAGGATACGGGGATTTGACACTTGACTGTCAAAGGGAGATCTTCTCACTTCTTAACTGCCCGAAAAATATAGGGCTCACCCTGAACAGCAGTATGCTCATGTCTCCCACAAAGTCGGTCACCGCCTTTGCGGGAATAAAATAACAGAGGTATATAAATGGAATTCCGAGAATTTTTAAAAAATAATATAGTTTACCTTGACGGTGGAATGGGTACTCTCCTCCAAAAAGAGGGGCTTGCACCCGGAGTTCATCCCGAAAGCTGGAACATCACCCACCCCGAGATTGTCATGGGTATCCACAAGGCATACTTTGACAGCGGAAGCAACGTGGTTTGCACCAACACCTTTGGTGCAAACGTCTTGAAGTTCAGCGAAGAGGAACTTGAAGAGATAGTAAAAAACGCTCTCTTGAACGCCAAGAGAGCAAGAGAAGAAAGCGAAAATAAGGGTGAGAAGTTTATCGCTCTTGATATAGGACCCACGGGCAAGCTCTTGAAGCCTCTCGGCGACCTTGATTTTGAAGAGGCGGTAGAAGTCTTTGCAAGGACGGTAAGGCTGGGCGTAAAGTACGGCGCCGACCTTGTGATAATCGAGACCATGAACGACTCCTATGAGACGAAAGCGGCACTCCTTGCGGTCAAGGAGAATTCAACTCTCCCCGTCATCGTTTCTAATGCTTACAGTGAGGACGGAAAGCTTATGACGGGTGCCACTCCCGAGGCTATGGTAGCCCTTCTTGAGGGCATGGGTGCCGACGCTGTGGGGGCTAACTGTTCACTCGGTCCAAAACAGCTCGCTCCCATTGCCGAAAAGCTTATTTCGGTGGCGTCCGTTCCCGTTATTTTGAAGCCCAATGCAGGACTTCCACGCTCGGTTGATGGCAAAACCGTTTTCGACGTAGAGCCCGAGGAGTTTGCCACAGAGCTGGCGCACCTTTTACAAAAGGGAGTGAGAGTGGCAGGCGGTTGTTGCGGAACTACCCCCGAATATATTAAGGCTCTCACTAAAAAAACGCAAGGCTTGGAGCCTGTTCCCGTCACCGAGAAAAGCCTTAGTGTGGTGTCTTCCTATACACACGCCGTCCCCTTTGGAAAAGCCCCTGTACTTATAGGCGAGCGCATTAACCCCACGGGTAAAAAGCGATTTAAACAGGCGCTTCTTGAAAATGATATTCCATATATCTTGTCTGAAGGACTAAGGCAGGAGGAGAGGGGAGTACACCTTCTTGACGTCAACGTGGGACTTCCCGATATTGACGAGGGCGAAATGCTGGAAAGGGTAGTCACAGAGCTTCAGACAGTGACAGACCTGCCCTTGCAGATAGATACCTCTGACCCTGTGGCTATGGAAAGAGCACTTCGCCGATACAACGGTAAGGCGATGATAAACTCGGTGAGCGGTAAAGAGGAGACCATGGAGGCGGTATTCCCTCTTGTGAAGAAGTACGGTGGGGTGGTTGTGGCTCTCACCCTTGACGAAAAGGGGATACCCCACTCAGCCGAGGGAAGATTTGAAATAGCGAAAAGAATACTTGATAAGGCGAGAGAATATGGAATTGACAGAAAGGATATCGTTTTCGACACCCTTGCCATGACGGTGAGTGCCGACACGGGCTCCGCCCTTGTTACCCTTGATGCCCTTGAAAGGATAAAGAAGGAGCTCGGTTGTCATACCAGCCTTGGAGTATCCAATATTTCCTTCGGACTTCCGGGAAGAGATATGGTGAACGGCACCTTCTTCGCCATGGCGCTTGAAAGAGGGCTATCGGCTGCTATAATGAACCCTCATTCGGCAGAGATGATGAAGACCTATTATACCTATAAGGTACTCAAGGGGCTTGACGAAAACTGCAAGGAGTATATCGAGGTAGCAGATACCTTTTCCGGTGTAGAAACTGTGGAAAAGGCAAAGGAAAAGGAGAGCACTTCTTCCGACCTTCAGTACGCCGTTATAAAGGGAATGAAGGAGAGGGCACGGGAGCTGACTGTATCCCTACTTGGAGAGAGGGCACCTCTTGATATAGTTAACGGTGAGATTATCCCTGCTCTCAACGTGGTAGGAGAGGGCTTTGAGAAAAAGAAAATATATCTTCCGTCACTTCTCATGAGTGCCGAGGCGGCAGGTGAAGCCTTTGAGGTGATAAAGGGCGTTGCCTTGGAAAAGAGTGCAAAGACCAAAGCCACGGTAATACTTGCCACAGTAAAGGGAGATATACACGATATAGGAAAGAATATAGTAAAGCTCATTCTTGAAAATTACGGCTTCAACGTGGTGGACTTGGGTAAGGACGTTACCCCCGATGCCGTCGTTGATAAAGTAATAGAGCTACACGCACCCCTTGTTGGACTCAGCGCTCTTATGACTACCACCGTTCCTGCTATGGAGGAGACTGTGAAGCTCATAAAAGAAAGGGCACCATGGTGTAAGACCATGGTGGGTGGTGCAGTACTGACTCCCGATTATGCAAATAAAATCGGAGCAGACGGATATGCAAAGGATGCTATGGAAGCGGTCAGATGTGCAGAAGAGCTAAGTAAATAAAAGACAGCCCACGGAAATTTTCCGTGGGCTGTTCTTCATAAAGAGCTTATTCTACAATCATGTCCTTAACTGCTTCGATTACCTTATCCTCGTCTTCGCCCTCGGCTGTGAGTCCGATGGGGTGAGCAAGGTCAAGGCTGAATACGCCGATAACAGACTTTGCGTTAACAACGTATTTACCGCTTGTCAGGTCGATATCCGACATGAAACGGCTCATATCGTTTACGAAGTTCTGAATCTGTGCTATGGTATTAAATTTAATATTAACTTTTTTCATAGTGAAACCTTCCTTTCTTTATGTAAGGCTACAAGATAAAGTCGAAGTGAATTTCGCTTTAAGCGAAATTTTCCTTAACTCTTAACTCTTAACTTTTAACTCTTAACTGTCTGAAAACGTGTTTTCAGACTTAGGGAAGCATTCTGTGTGATACGATTCTGTGAGATACAAGGCAGGGACGGAACGCTTCTGCGTAGTCCTTGTGGCACTGGAGACCGTAGTACTCGGAAAGAATTCTGCACTCCTTGGTGTAGTCAACGCCGTCGTGTTCTCTGAGCCAAATCTCCTGAGACTCGTGGCAGTGAAGCATCTGAAGCTTCTTTTCATAAACGTCTGTTATATCAACGTATTCGGTGGGGTTGAAGTTGATACCTGCAGCGGTTGCCATGTAGTAGATAGGAGTTATCTTATCTGTTGCAGGATACTTTGTGAAGTAGTGAGGGCAGGTTGCCATGAATGCAGCGTCGAAAGCAAGCTTAGAAGCCGCAACGTGGTCACACATATAGTCCTCGGGGTCGGGAATGATAAGAAGGTCGGGGTCTGCCTGACGAATGATGTCGATAAGGATATCCTTCTGTTCCTTGCTCTGGTAGTAGGAGCAAAGGTCTCCGATGTCTGCGGGAAGGTACGTAAAGCCTGCCATATCGCAGGACTTCTGCGCTTCTGCACGGCGAATATCTCTGAGCTCATCGGGCATTATTACCATGTGACCCATGTTACCGTTATTGATGGTGCAAACAAAAACCTCGTCTCCTCTTTCCTTACACTTGAGAAGTGTGCCTGCACACATAAATTCCATATCGTCGGGATGGGCTGTAATTGCTAAAACTCTCATAGATTAACCTCCAAATTAGTAAATTTTAACTTAACAATACGATTATCTCACAATAAAGCTCTTTTGTCAAGACAAAAAATGCACAAGACTAAGCTTGTGCATTCTCTATTTTCGATAAAATAAAATCGCGGACTTCGTTTTTTGGAAGGGCAAATACGTGGGCACATTCGTTCTCGAAAAGCTGTTCGGCATCCTTGAAGGCGTATTCGTCGGAGGAACGCATCTTCTTACCCTTTTCGGTGAGCTCGGCACGTCTTTCGTAAAGCGCCTTTATAACGGATACTAAAAGTGTCATATCTCCCGAGTCGAGGACTTCCTTGTATTTTTCCTGCCTGAGCTTGTCACCCTCTATCCAGAGAGGCTCGATTTCGGGAATACTCTTTATAAGTGAAATCGCCTCGGCTTTTTTCAAAACGGGCTTTATTTTAGACATCAGCTTTTCATTAAAGGTGGGTACGTGAATAGTCGTTTTGTCATCGAAAACAGGCTTCAGAATGAAATAGGTCCTTTTTTCGTCGGCAAAAAGCTCCTCTCTAATATCCACGATTTTACAAACACCGGCAGAGCCGTAGACAACTGTGTCAGATAATTTCCACATACTATTCCCTCCTACTATATCTATATTTTACCATATTTTTAAAAATTATGTAATAGGTAAAATCAACAAAAGTTGAGGGGTATAATATGGGTCAAATGCGTTAAATTATAAAAGCCAGACTTCCATTCGACCGCTTGAACGTCTCTTCTTATAGAATTCAGACAGCTCGTCAAGCTTCTTTTCAAACTCTTCTTTAAGCTCGGTGGGCTCAATAAGCTTCACTTCTGTTCCCAAAGTGAAGAGAGCGGGGAAGAGCACACTTGAGGGAAGGGAAAGCTCGGATGTTACGTAGTCGCCGTCCTCACTCTCTTTACCCTTGCCGAGTATGGCATAAACGTCCTCGGCATCCTTTTTTTTATACTCGATACTGATATGAACAAGGTCAAGTGTAACGGGAGCAGGAGGGGGTGTAGCCTTTCCCTCTTCCATGTAATATCCCTTTTTGTTATCGTGGCAAAGTATAATTTTGTAGCCGTATTCGATGAGAGTGTTGATGTCACGGCACACCGATTTTCTTTCGGCAGAAATGCCTTCAGCTTCAAGAAGCTTGCATATACCAACGGCAGTTATGGGATGAGTCTCGTCGGTAGCTCGGAGAATATCAAGAACCTTAAGCAATTTGATTTTTGGTTGCATTATTATCACCTCTTGTTTTTATTATAGCACACAAAGGACAAAAATGGTAGTTGTTGTTAAGAAAAAACGCAAATTAGTAAAACTTTAACATAAAACTCATCTTAAATTTGTTTAAAAAACATAATAAATCAGTTGATTTTTTCGACTTTTTAAGTATAATAGACTTTAAGGATAGTAAGATTGTTGAAATTTGGTTAAAAAAGAGGAAAAGTAATGAGCAATCTGATTGCAAAAGAGTATAAATGCTTTGAAGATATAAAGCGTATTAAAGAAGATAGAACTGAATATTGGCTTGCAAGAGAATTGGCTATTGTTTTAGATTATAACAAATGGGAAAATTTTCATAAGGTTATAAAGCGTGCAATGATTGCTTGTGAAAACAGCGGACACGATATTGCTCACGATTTTCTTGAGGTCAGGAAAATCGTAAAAGCAGGTGCGACTGAAAAACCGGTTTTAGATTATGAGCTTACAAGATATGCTTGTTACTTGATTGTTCAGAACGGTGATCCAAGAAAAGAAGTTATAGCACTTGGGCAAACGTACTTTGCCATACAAACTTACAGACAAGAGGTTGCGGACAGATTTAATCAGCTTGATGAAGATAGCAGAAGATTGGTTGTTCGTGGAGATATAAAGCAATGGAATCAGCTTCTTGCTGAAACTGCAAGAAATGCCGGTGTTATAACGAATGAAGAATTTGCAATTTTTCAAAATGCAGGCTATATGGGACTTTACGGTGACTTGACGTTGAAGATATTCATAAACGAAAAGGTCTATCAATAGGACAAAAAATACTTGATTATATGGGGAGTACAGAGCTTATCGTAAACCTTTTCAGAATTTCACAAACAGAAGAAAAATTGAGAAAAGATAAAGTTGATAATGCGGAAACTGCTACGAAAGTTCATAACACGGTAGGTAGAGAAGTTAGAAAAGCTATTGAAGAAATTGGCGGTACAATGCCTGAGGATTTGCCAACGCCCGAAAAGAGTATTGCGCAGATTGAAAAAGAACAGATGAAAAGACTTAAGCAAAAGGCAAAAGAAGGAGCTTTGATGCTTGATGAATAAATTGATTTTTATCTTTGCTTTGTTGTAAGCAGAATGTTAGAAAATCTTTGCATCTAAATTATACATTCTTTATATAAAAAATGTCGAAGATATACAAAAAATTAGGAGGAAGCTTGTTATGAATAAAAGCTATTGGATATGGCATTACGGTGATTATGAAATTTACCATACAATGAATGTAAATCTACAAAGAGAAGAGAGAGGATACGGACGACCTGCTTTCTGGAAATTACATACTCCATACGTCAATGTTAAATTTACAAAGAAGTTTGTAAGTAAAGGTGGCTATCTCAAAGCATATTTTAACGGAAGCGGATATATAGCAGTAAACGGTGCAAGGTATAATGAAAAAGTTACTGTAAAAATTCCGGAAGGCGAGTGCCAAATAGTAGCCTTGGTTTCAAACTTCGGTGGATTTCCCGCTTTGTTTGTGGAAAGTGATGTTTGTCCCAGTGACGAAAGCTGGAGTGCTTATCCTTTTTACAATGAGACTACCCTTGTAGGTTGGAATAAAAAATTTGACTCTCCCGATATGGACCCTCAGGTATTTCCCTTTGAATATGAAAAGAAGTTTCCGATTGAAAAAAGAGAACTTAGCGACGGTGTTATTTTTGATTTTGGTACAGAACTTTTTGGATTTTTGAATATTTCAAATGCAAATAAAAATGAAAAGATAGAAGTCTTTTACGGTGAAAGTGAAGAGGAGGCTCTTGACACAGCACATACTCACACCACCGATGAGGTTGAAGGTAAAGAGTGCTATCACTTAAAGCAGAGAGCTTTAAGATATGTTTTTTTAAAGAGTGATAATAAAGATTTGCAGGTAGATGTTGATTTTGAATTTTTACCACTTGAAAAGTTGGGTAGCTTTGAATGTAATAAACCAATTTTCAATGAAATTTATGATGTTGCCGCTTACACCTTCCACTTGAATTGCCGTGAAGGATTCCTTGACGGATTAAAAAGGGACCGTTGGATTTGGGCGGGTGATTCCTATCAGGCGGCAAGAATAAATACATATCTTTTCAGAGATAAGGAAATTGAGGAAAGAACTATTGTAGGGCTTATTGGAAGACCTCCCGTGCTTCAACATCCAAATAAGATTTTGGATTATAGCTTACTTTGGTTGATTGGCTTATATGAAAATTATATGGTTTATGGGGATGAAAATTTCTTAAGACGCATATATCCTGTTGCTCTTGACTTACTGAAGTTTTGTGAGGGCAGAATAAACTCAGACGGATTTATTGAAGGCAAAGATGAAGATTGGACATTTATCGATTGGGCTTATATTGATAAAACAGGTGCGGTTTGTGCAGAACAAATGCTCCTTATTGCTTCCTACAATGCTTTTGCAAAAATTTCAGACGCGATAGGCGAAGACGGTCGAGAATACTACAAAAAGGCAGAAAATCTTAAAAATCTTGTTAATGAATATTATTGGAATGAGGAACGTGGGGCATTTATTGATAGCTATAAATCAAACCTTAACGTTGTGACCCGTCATTCAAATATATTTGCTTTAATGTACGATATTGCAACCGATGACCAAAAGAAAAAAATAATTGAACACGTACTTTTAAATGACAAAATTAACTCAATAAGAACTCCGTATTTTAAAGGCTATGAACTGGATGTAATGGCAAAAATGGGCTTCTTTGAATACATAGAAAAAGAGCTTGAGTCTTATTGGGGTGAAATGATAGCAAGAGGTGCAAAGACTATTTGGGAGTATTTTGATGTTCGTCAAACCGGTATAGAGCGCTATGCTATGTGTGATGATAAATATGATAAATCCCTTTGTCATGCCTGGGGAGCGGGTCCTATATATATTTTTGGCAGATACTATTTGGGTGTTTATCCTACTACTGCAGGCTTTAAAACGTTTAATGTTGAACCCAACCTCGGCAACTTGGAAAGCTTTAAGGGTAAAGTTCCCATTAATGACGGAGTTGTGGAAGTTTCTCTTGACAAGACTACTCTTAAAGTAAAGGCTACGAGAAACGGCGGTACTCTTATATTTAATAACGAAAGAATTACACTCGAAGCAAATAATGAGATTATAATTGAGAGATAAAAATGCGCCGATAAAAATGTGCCGATAAACCATTAAATTTTTTGTCCCTAACTTGACAAAATCATAAAAAGGAGTAAGCGTTATGACTAAGAAAAGAGTTGCCGTTATAGGGTGCGGTACCATTTCGAGAGTGCACCTTGTCAGCATAAACGCATCACAAAAAGCGGACCTTGTTGCAGTTGCCGACGTTATATTGGAAAGAGCAAAAAAGTGTGCCACAGAGTTTTCGTGCAAGGCTTATACTGACTACCGTGAAATGGTGGAAAAGGAAAAGCCCGACTGCGTACATATATGCTTACCTCACTATCTTCACGCCCCTGTTGCTCTTTGGTGTATGGAAAGGGGAGTAAGTGTCCTTGTTGAAAAGCCCATTGCAACAAATTTTGAGGATGCGCTGCTTATGAAAAAATGTGCCGAGGTAAACGGCGTATCTCTCGTGGCTGTAATGCAGAACCGCTACAATGAGGGCACTCTTTTCATAGAAAAGATACTTCGTGAGGGGGCTCTTGGGAAAATACTCGGAGCACGTTGCTCTGTTACCTGGTTCAGACCTCAAAGCTACTATGACGAGGCTCCGTGGCGAGGGAAGCTTGCCGAGAGCGGTGGCGGTGTTATTATAAATCAAGCTATACATACTATCGACCTGATGTGTCACTTTGTAAACTCGAAGGTTGTGAGGGTGGACTCTACCATCGCCAAAAGAGGAAGATGCAATATAGAAGTAGAGGACAGCGCCGAGGGTATCATCGAGTTTGAAAACGGAGTTATTGGAAACTTCCATGCCATTAACTGTTATTCCGACAATTCACCCGTCTTTCTTGAGCTCCATTTAGAAAAGGGCAAGGTGCAGATGCTTTCGGACAGAGCTACGGTGTACTTCAACGACGGCAGTACACTTTCATCAGATGCAGACGATGCCTTCGACTACGGCAACGTTAAGGAATATTGGGGAGCGAGTCATATAAAGCAGATATTCGATTTTTACGAGCATCTGACTTCAGGCGCTCCTATGAGAGTGAGCTTTGACACTGCCCTTGAAACTCACAAGAACATATGTGATATATACGAAAACGCAAGAAAAAAAGATAGTCATCGTTGATGACTATCTTTTTTTTAAATCCTTTTTACAAAATCGTCGATAGACTGCCTTTCAAAGTGGCGGGGAT
>JAZNZV010000187.1:0-9322 GCA_045595105.1 Eubacteriales bacterium
CAAAGGTACGAACAGATGTTTTGAATTCAGCATTTTCACTATGTGTAGCATTGGAGATCTGTGACAGATGCAATATTGATTTTTCAATAAAAAGAGAAAAGAAAAATAACGTTGTCAACTACACCATTACTCATTCAATGCCAATAAACAAAAACCACAAAGCCTCATTTGCTTCAAAGGACACTATAACTCCACTGCTCGAAAAGTACCTGCTGTCAGTATTTTTCAACGAACTGGATTAATCTATACCAAAAAATCTTTTGCCGTTTTTCAGAGTCAGGTCGGCGATATATTCTGTCGATACTCCTCTGAGCTCGGCAATTTTTTTTGCAGTTTCATACATGAGTGCTGAATTATTTTGCTTTCCTCTATATGGAACAGGTGCAAGATACGGAGAATCAGTTTCAATAAGAAGTCTGTCATCCGGAACGGAAATAGCGCTCTTAGCAACGTTAACGGCGTTTTTGAAGGTTACAGTCCCGCTAAAGGATATATACCATCCAAGCTTTACTAGTTCCTTTACCATCTCTGAACTACCAGAAAAAGAATGAAAAACACCTTGTACATTGTACTTTTTGACAATATCCATGCAATCGCCGTGCGCTTCCCTGTCGTGGATTATAACTTTTTTCCCAAGCTTTTCAGCAAGTACTATCTGTCTTTCAAACACTTCGAGCTGAACGCTTTTGGGAGAAGCATCGTCGTAGTGATAGTCCAGACCTATTTCACCGAGAGCAACACATTTGGGATGCGATAACAGTTTGCAAAGTGTATCCTCTAACTCTTCACCAACCTTGCAAGAGGCCTCGGGATGGACTCCGCATGTGGCGTAAACAAAATCGTACTTCTCGGCAAGCGAAAGAGAAAACTCTGACGTTGCGTAATCTGATGCACAATTAACTACAAAAGATACACCCAAAGGGTTTACGCCTGTTTTCAGGTGTAAACCCTCAAGAATTTCATGTCGGTTGTCATCGAATTTTGAATCATCGTAATGTGCGTGTGAATCAAATAGTGGCATTATCTTATTTCTGCTCCGTTTTCCGTTTCACTGTCAAGGAAAAGTACTCTTACCTTTCCATCACTTGAACTACTTGCCAATATCATGCCGTTACTGTCTACGCCACGAAGCTTGACAGGCTTTAAGTTTGCAACTACTGCAACCTTTTTACCTACCAATTCATCGGGAGAATAATACTTAGCAATACCTGAAACTATTTGACGCTTTTCACCTAAATCTACAATGAGCTTTAACAGCTTATCAGACTTTTCAACAGGCTCGGCTGAAAGAATTTCACCACACTTTAACGAAACCTTCATAAAATCGTCAATAGTTATTATTTCGCATTCTTCCTTCTTTACTTCCTGCTGTTCTTTTTTCTGTTGCTTCTTCTGATTGTCTTCAAAAATTCGTGTAAGCATCTTTTCTTCGTCTATTCTTGCGAAAAGAATTTCAAGATCACCAAGTTCACAGTTAACAGGAAGTGCGCCGAATTTCTGCACGCTATCCCAATCAAAGGCTACACCGTTAAACGCTTTCATAATCTTTTCACAAGAGAAAGGAATAATCGGAGACAAGAGTACAGTAGAAATTCTAATTACCTCAAGCAAGTTATAAATAACAGTTCCAAGTCTGTCAATCTTACTTTCATCCTTAGCAAGTGCCCAGGGCATTGTTTCGTCTATATACTTATTAGCTCTCTTTAAAAGCGTCATGATTGACTCAATAGCCTCGGCTGTTCTGAATTCGTTAAACTTTTCAAAGCAGTCTTTAACAGTAAATTCAGCAAGCTCGATTAATTCTTTATCTGTATCTTCACAAGACGAAGGTGAAGGAACGATAGCGTTGAAATATTTTTTATTCATCGCTACTGTACGGCTTACAAGGTTACCAAAAGTATTGGCAAGGTCTGCATTGAATACCTTAACAACGTTTTCGTAAGTAATGCTTCCGTCCTGAACGTATGGCATTTGGCTTGTTAAATAATATCTTACTGCATCAACGCCAAAATATGAAATCAAATCATCGGCATAAATGGTATTACCTTTGGATTTTGACATCTTGTCAATTCCGGAAAGGAACCAAGGATGACCGAATACTCTCTTAGGCAAAGGCTCACCGAGTGCCATAAGAATAATAGGCCAATAAATGGTGTGAAATCTTAAAATGTCCTTTCCGATAATATGAACGTCAGCAGGCCAATATTTTTTATAAAGGTCTCCCTGCTCATCTTTATTTGTTGTATATCCGAGAGCGGTAATGTAGTTAGACAATGCATCTATCCACACATACACAACGTGTCCTGGGTCAAACTCAACAGGAACTCCCCAAGTAAAGGTGGTGCGTGATACGCAAAGGTCTTGTATGCCGGGCTTGATAAAGTTGTTTATCATTTCCTTTTTTCTTGCCTCGGGAGCGATAAAATCGGGATTGGACTCGATGTACTCTTCAAGCTGCTTTTGATACTTGGACATCTTAAAGAAATAAGCCTCTTCGTGCGCTTTCTTTACCTCTGCTCCACAATCGGGACACTTACCGTCAACAAGCTGGCTTTCGGTATAAAAGGTTTCACAAGGAGTACAATACCACCCCTCGTATTTTCCTTTATATATGTCACCTTTTTCATAGAGCTTTGTAAAAATTTCTTTTACAGCCTTAACGTGATAATCGTCTGTTGTTCTAATAAATTTATCGTAGCTTGCGCCACACATATCCCATATATTCTTAACTTCGCCTGCAACCTTATCAACGTAAGTTTTGGGATCAACTCCTGCCTTTTCGGCGTGCTCTGCAATTTTTATACCGTGCTCATCAGTACCTGTTAAAAAAAACACGTCTTTTCCTATAAGTCTGTTAAAACGAGCAATTGAGTCGGTGAAAACAATTTCATAGGTATTGCCTATATGAGGCTTTTGTGAAGTGTAAGCTATCGCCGTTGTAATATAGAATTTTTCTTTCAAAACTACTTTTCCCTTTTGACATATTTGTTATTAGTTATTTTAACACATTAATTTTAACAATTCAATACTTTAATAAAAAAATGAGCATTATGAAGGTAATATTTTCAAATTATATTTTAAAGTCCGATAAAACCAAAGCAGTTTTCAAAGCTTTGATTCACTCGCATCCGTAATTTCCATATTATGGTGATAGAAGGAGGGATAAAACATGGCTTGCTACAACAACAATAATAATACATCTTGCACTTCTTGCAACACATGCAACACCTGTAACACATGCAATGCTTTCGGCAACGACCTTTGGATCTGGATCATCGTTATTGCATTAGTTGTTATACTCTTCACAATAGGCTAAAAGAACTTCAGGGCGGGTAAAACCGCCCTGTTTATTTTATAAGCTTAAGAGCTGTTCGGGCTTACTGATAGTAAACTCGGGAGCACACTCAATAAATGAATTTTCTCCACCAAAGCCCCAAAGCACACCGACTGACGTAATACCCGTATTTTCCGCCGTTAAAATATCTACCTTAGAGTCGCCCACAAAACACGCTTCGCTCTTCTTTGCTTTTAGGACATCAAGAACGTTTAAAACGACTTCAGGAGAGGGCTTGTGAGGAAAATTTCCGTCGTACCCCTTAACCACATCAAATACACCCGGTAAAAGCTTATCTACTACTTCATAAACGTGTCTGTGATCCTTATTAGAAATTACAGCCAGTGAGCAGCCACGTTCTTTTAATTTTAAAAGAGTTTCTTTCATACCGTCATAAACACAGGTATTGATGATTAAATTTTCATCATAAAATTTTTGATATACCTCAAGTGCTTGATTTATACGTTCGTCACTACGAGCCTCGACAGGAAGTGAACGTTCTACTAATTTCCTTGCACCGTTTCCAACCATCTTCAGCACTTCTTCGGTGCTATGCTGTTCATAGGAATATGACTTTAACATCAGATTAATATTATACGCAATATCATCGATGGTATTAACCACCGTTCCGTCCAAATCAAAAATAAAAGTCTTCACTTTCTCTTCCTCCGTTAAAGTGTTATATCGTCAAGCGGTTTAGTAAACGCTTCAAGGTAATTTTCCATAAAAAACCTTGTTTCGTCAGAGTTTAAACTATCGATTTGCGCTTTAATAGTTCTTTCCGCTGAAATGAATTCCTTGTTACCGCCGGAAAGCTCATTCATGCACTTTATATAAGCGCAAATCTTATCTGCCGATTTTACTATTGCCTTTTCCGAAGCAGTGAGCTCAAAGAGGGTCTCATATTCTTTTTTAGTGTCAGTGGGCAAAAGATCTAAGATTATTCCCTCAGCATTTTTTTCGATTTTCTTATATGCATCCTTAATCTCTGAGTTATAATATTTAACAGGAGTCGGAAGATCGCCCGTCAATATCTCACTCATGTCGTGATATAAAGAATAAACTGCTATTTTATTAACGTCATAGCTCTTACCAAACTTTGTATTTCCAATCAGTGCCAATACGTGTGACATGACCGCAACCTCAAAGCAGTGCTCACTAAGTGTTTCATAAGATAAATTCCTCATAAGGCCCCAACGGTTAATACCTTTAGAGCGAAATAATAACGCCAAAAATTCACCTGTTCTGTCCATAAGCATATCCTTTACACAATATTTTCAAACTGATTATAACACTTGTATAATTTTTTTGCAAGTTGATATTGTTTTTATTTTAAAATTATCATATAATGATACTCAGAGAAATATAAAGGAAGTATTCAAATGTTTTTGCCAATAAATAAAGCCGAAATGGATATGCTTGGTTGGGATGCACCTGACTTTGTTTTTGTTACAGGTGACGCATACGTTGACCACCCAAGCTTTGGCGTATCAATAATATCAAGAGTTTTAGAAAAAAGCGGGTTTAAAGTTGCTATTCTCGCACAACCCGACTGGCACTCATCAACCCCCTTTACTGAATTTGGTAAGCCTCGACTTGGCTTTCTTGTGTCTGCAGGAAACATCGATTCAATGGTAGCCCATTATACCGCCGCAAAAAAGAAAAGAAATTACGACTACTATTCCCCCGGCGGAATGATTGGAAAAAGACCCGACAGAGCTACTATCGTTTATTCTAACCGAATAAGAGAAGCATACAAGGACGTGCCTATAATACTTGGAGGTATTGAAGCGTCGCTAAGGCGTTTTTCCCATTACGACTACTGGGATAACAAAGTCAGAAACAGCATTTTGATTGACTCGGGTGCGGATATTCTTATCTACGGAATGGGAGAAAAAAGTGCTTTGGAAATTGCCAAGCTCCTTGACAGAGGTGTTCCTGTTAAAAAAATCAAAAATATACGTGGAACCGTAGTGACCTGTGATAAAGAATATAAACCCAAGGGAGAATACATATACTTGGGTGATTCCGACGACATTAAGAAAGATAAAAAGCTGTATGCCGAGTGCTTTGCAATACAATATCAAAACTGTGACAGCATCAACGGAAAAACCTTGATTGAGGGATATGGAAAGAACAATTTAATACAAAATCCTCCGTCACACATTTTAGAAAGAGAAGAACTCGATAAGGTATACGCTCTTGATTATATGCGAGACTTTCACCCCATTTATAAAAAAGACGGCGGTGTACCTGCAATTTCAGAGGTCAAATTTTCAATCACCCATAACAGAGGGTGCTTTGGAGCTTGCTCTTTCTGCGCAATTGCTTTTCATCAAGGACGTGCTGTGCGCTCAAGGTCAATAGAGTCCTGCGTTGAAGAGGCAAAAAAGCTTACAACTCTCCCCGACTTTAAAGGATATATCCACGACGTAGGGGGCCCTACTGCAAATTTCCGAAAACCGGCTTGTAAATTGCAATTAAAAAACGGAGTTTGCACGAGTAAAAGATGCCTGTCTCCTACACCGTGTAAAAATCTTGAAATAGACCATCAAGAATACCTTGAGCTTTTAAAAAGAATAGAATCAATTGACAAAGTAAAAAAGGTATTTATAAGGTCGGGTATAAGATATGATTATTTGCTTTATGATAAAGATGACTCTTTCTTCAAGAAGCTTGTTTCGGATCACGTAAGCGGTCAGTTAAGAGTAGCGCCGGAGCATAACTCAAATAGCGTATTAAAGCTCATGGGCAAACCTGATATTGAAATATATAACGAATTTTGCAATAAGTATGCAGAGCTTTCAAAGAGGTGTGGAAAAGAACAATACGTTGTGCCATATCTCATGTCGAGTCATCCCGGATCAACCATGGATGATGCTATCGAGCTTAAAAAATACATAGAAAAGCATCATCTGTCATCAGAACAGGTTCAAGACTTCTACCCCACTCCCGGAACAGCTTCTACTTGTATGTTCTACACAGGTATAAATCCTTTTACAGGAGAAAAGGTATATATTCCGAAATCTTATGAAGAAAAGCAAGCACAACGTGCACTGCTACAGCCCAAGCTGAACAAAAAGCGTCAAATCACTAACAACACAAAAAAGGCTAAGGTTAGAAAATAACCTTAGCCTTTTACTTTAGCGGTTAATAAAGAACTCTAACTGCTCTGATTTTTCAGAAATGTCTGTGCTTTTTGGTTCTGCTATAAAGTTAAAAGGATTGACGAAAACTCCATTTACGTAAACTGCGAAGAACAGCTCGTTTGAAGAAATCGAAAAACTCTTAGGAGAAACAAGTGCAAAATAGTCACCGCTTTTCACTCTGTCACCTACGCTAAGCGTAACGTCTTCCAAGTGTCCGTAGACCGACTTTACTCCCTGTCCGTGCTCTATCACAACTGTGTTGCCGTAAGCAGAGGTTTCTCCCGAAAAGGCAATCACGCCTTCAGCCACTGCACGTACCATAAGAGACTCAGTATCCACCGATTTGACGTAGTGAACACCAAAATTACGCTCGTCAATATTGACGCCATCAACTATTTGCTCAACTCCGTATGATGGAGCAGATATCCAATACTGCTCTTTACCGTTATTGAATTTTTGGAGAGGAGACCACCAACCGTCAGCCCATAAACACTCATCAAGAATAACGCTGTTAGCAGAAGAGATTTCATTCTCAAATGAAGCAAGAGCGGAGTTGTATTCATCATATTTTTCGCCCTTGATAAGTCCAACCTTTATGCTTCCAAAATCCTTTGCGTTGACTAACACAGGTATTTTAAAGCTATTCTTTTCGGAAGATAACTCGATCACGTATTCTCCCGTCTTAGCATCCATTGGTACAGGCAAAATCAACAGTTGACCTATTCTATGAGGAACAGAGCTTACTTTTTCCTCTAAAAAGTCACTGTTTGCCGTAAAGCTTTCATCATCTGCGTTGGCAATATGCAAATATATTACCTCTCCAGAGTTAACCTCAGTTTTATTAATTGCGTAGGTTGCTTCAACGTCATAATGGAAATCAAAAGCATAAGTTGCACTGCCGTTATAGAGAGACGTAGTGCCCTCATACCATTCCGCAGTTACAACAGCTTTGAGCATACAGTCATTAGACATGGAGAAATATGATGGGTCATCAAGTAATCCATCATACACTATAATGTCGTTGTCATAAATTTTTGCACTATACCAGTCGGGCTCAACTTGGAAGAGAAGCTCCAGACCGTCAATAGAAGAGATGTATATATCTGTATTAGCGCAAGAGCCTTGTTCGAAAGAAGCATTTGTATAGCTGCCGTCAGCTACAAGGTAATTCCAATTATTTGTTTCGGGACATAGGGATACTACGTTGTCGTCTGATTGAACTATAAGATTTGGAACAGTGCTATATTTGTATACCCCATTGAGGTCATAATTCAATAAAAGCTCTTTGGCAATCTCTTTATCAATTCTATACCAGTTATTATGTACGTCATATGCTAAGCAGTTTTTGGTGTCTGCACTAAGGCATAAATAGTACGTAAGGTCACCTTGTATTCTCAAAAAATCAACCTGATATAACGAATAAACGTCGGGATCGTACTCTTGCTCTTCTATCGCTTGAAATCCGCTCTTTAAATCTATAAAAAACTCTTTATCGCTTGCAGAGGTAAAAGTGCGCTTAGGTTCACTATCTGACATGGGGGTAAAGACAATTTCAGAAACGTTTGAGGCGGTAAGCTTTTCACTTGTAACGCTTATATACCAAACGCCGGCAACAATTGCAGGAAGAAATACTACCAAAAGAATTAAAGAAATCAATTTCTTGTTCATTATAATAACACCTTTCCGACAACCCTAAGATCATCTGATTCCAAAACTTCTATGGGCGCATACTTACTGTTATACGAAACAAGATAGCATTTACCGTTGGTGTTGCTCAGCTTTTTACATAAGCTTTCACCGTTAAGGACAAAAACACCTACGTCGCCATTTTCCAAAACGTCTTGCTTTTTTACCCATACTGTCGATGAGTCGAATATTACAGGCTCCATGCTGTCGCCACTGATTTTGATGCCAAAGGAAGTATCGATTGGTGCTTGAGTAGCATTAACCAAATAATAGTCGTCGGCGACAAAAGGCAGAGGCTCACCTGCTGCTGCAGGAGAATAATAAACAGGTATTTTGCGTCCATCTGCTTGTAAGGGTCTTACTTGTTGTGTCTGGTAAGCATCGGTGTTTCTTCTTGAGGCTTCATAATTCACGAGTGCAACTATCGTGTTTTTGCCTCTTTCGTCTATAAGTCGGTAATTTTCTATAATTGACAGCTCTGTGTCTGTCAATTCGGTTTTATTAACGCTTTTGTATGAGTTATCATCAAAAACCAATTCTTCAACGGGTACGTCAAGATATTCGGCAATTTTATATATAGTAACAAGTCTTGTAGCGTCAGAATCTCTTTTTAACATGCTATCAAGAGTTGTATATGGAATTCCGGCAGCCTTAGCTAATTGAGCCTTTGTTTTTTTCTTTTCTTTTAATAACTTTACGACTTTTTTGTTAAAGCTCATAAGAAATATCCTTTCAAGTTATCGCTTAAATCACCATTATAATAGCATAACGATGAAAAAAAGTAAATAGAGATTATGAAATTGCGTAAAATTATGTCGGATTTTGGCTTTTTTTATAGAATTTTAGTATATTTTCCGCATCTTTTACTGAAATTCCTTTAACAGATGATATTTCTTCGAGAGATGCCTCTTTTAATTTTTTAACGCTTTTAAAATGTTGCATGAGCCTCTTGGCTTTAGCGGGTCCTATGCCTTGACAGTTTTCGACAGAAAAATGCGTAACAGCCTTTCTTCTGTTTTTGTCCATTGCTGAAAAAGTAAATCGGTGGACCTCTTCTTATAGCATCAGTACTATTGAGAGTTGTCATAATAAA
This sequence comes from Eubacteriales bacterium, assembly GCA_045595105.1. GTDB lineage: Bacteria > Bacillota > Clostridia > Oscillospirales > SIG627 > RGIG6353. Next base: position 9,263 of record JAZNZV010000187.1, read on the forward strand.
GAGAACTAAAACAAGGGAAGCCATGGTGATTTTAACCATAGTATATGTTTTACATATAAA
>JAZNZV010000188.1:0-5522 GCA_045595105.1 Eubacteriales bacterium
CCTCTTATTTTTTGTAAGGGGGTGATGCTATGGATTATTTTATCGCCCTTGCGTTAATACTTATCGCAGCGACAGGATACATTATAAGCATAAAAAAATAACCGCCCCAGTCCAAAGGTTGCGGTTATTTTTTATTAACTAATACCAAGGGCTGAACCGTTGCCGGTAGCCTTTTTCTATACCCATTATAACACAGATTTAGAAAAAATCAAGAGATTTTTTCTAATTAGGAATTAATTAAGATTTTGAAAGGCAAAATCAACAAAAATTTTTCAATATTCAATATTCACTATAAAAATAAAGCACCAAGCGGTGCTTTATTTTTCTGCCATATTCTTTATTAGGTTTTCTACTATTTCAAGCTGTTTATCGTCAAGCTTCTTTAAATAATCGATAATCTTTTTTAGCTTTATAGGGTCGGTGTTGTCGGTATCAAAAAAATCACGTGGTGTTATCCCAAGATAGTCACAGATATAGAAGAGACCTGACAAAGAGGGCAATGCCCCGCCTGTTTCAATATGATTTATATAGTTCTCGTTTTGACCGATAGACAAGCTCATCTCTCTTGCAGAGACGTCTTTTTTAGTTCTGAGTGTTGCCAAACGAAGTCCTACTTCTTCCTTTTCCACTATATCATCACCGCCTTTACAATATTGTACCTTACACAATGTCTTATGATACAAGATTGAAAGTCTTAAAAAGGTTGCAATACGATTTTAAATAGTGTATAATATTGAAAATGCAACTTTAAAAGTAGGAGATACTATGGAAATAATAAAGGAAAAGACCTGCTCGTTTTTCGGTCACAGAAAAATAGAAGCTTCGGAAGCCTTAAAAAAGAGACTTTTTGAAGCAGTTGAAGAGATGATATTAAAAAACGGTGTTGACACCTTCCTTTTCGGGAGCAGAAGTGATTTTGACAAGTTATCCCTTGACACGGTAACAACCCTAAAAGAAAAACACCCTCACGTAAAAAGAGTTTACGTGAGAGCGGAATATCCATATATCAACGAAAGCTATACGGCGTATCTTATGAAAAAGTACGATTTTACTTATTATCCCGAAAAAATCTTGAATTCGGGTAAGGCGGTATACGTAGAACGCAACCGTGAAATGATAGATAAAAGTAAATTTTGCATTATTTTTTATGATGAAAATTATAAACCGACACAAAAGACCGTCAGCGGGACGGCGCTTGCTTGTGAGTATGCAAATGAGAAAAAACTTATAATTAAAAACCTATTTAAATCCGTATAAAAATATTGTAAAGGAAAATTTGCGTAGCAAATCAAGGAAAACTTTTGCCGTAAGGCAAAAATTCCCCTTGAACAAACTACACTTTTATGTTAAAATAATAAAAAATCAGGACAAGCAAAACTTGTCCTTTTTGGCGTTTGTCTCGATGGAGGAGCAATGAACATTTTACTGAGTGCATTAAGAAAAGAAAGTGAATATACAAAGCTTGTTGAGGGTATGAAAAAGCGTGGAAGATACCTTGTGACGGGTATTTCCGACAGCCTTTTCTCCCTTAGTGTAGCCTCGCTTTTTGAGGATACTAAAAAGAAGATTGTGGCGATATTTCCCGATGAAAAGGATGCGGTAGCACTGTCGGGTGAGCTTCAGAGCTTCGGGGTGAGATGTCTGACCTTACCTTCCCGTGACTTTTTCTTCGGAAAGGTAGACGCAAGGGGACACGACTTCGATTATCTCAGACTGTCCGTCCTTTCTCAGATAGCCGACGGGGAGTGGGATATTCTCGCCACCACCGCTGAGGCTTTCTGTCAGACCACCGTACCACGTGACACACTTCTATCCTCACGCCTTGAAATAAAGTCGGGGGATTTTACCGACATTGAGCTACTTTCTAAGAAGCTCAGTGATATGGGCTATAAGAGATGTGAGCTTGTTGACGGAAAGGGACAGTTTTCAAAGAGGGGCGGTATCGTCGATATATATCCGACTCAGCTTGACTACCCTGTCAGAATAGAATTTTTCGGAGACGAGATAGACTCGGTTTCCGCCTTTGACATAATGACACAAAGGAGAATTGACACTCTCTCGTCGGTGAAGGTGCTCCCTGCCTTTGAAATATACGCCGACGAGGTGAAGAAGAACGAGCTTGCCGAAATTTTTCTCGACCGCTCAAAGCATGAGAAAAGGGAAGAGGTAAGGGAAGCGCTCCTTCGTGAAAGAGAGAAGCTCCTGAACACAGGTGCAGTAGAGTTCGAGGTCTATACAGATATAATCTATCCCGAATGCGAAACCGTTTTCGATTACCTTGAGGGTGACACTGCTATCTGCCTTTTCGACTCCCATAAGATAAAAGAAAGACTGAACGGTGTGATGTCCCTTCTCGAAGAGACGGTAGAGGGACTCTTAGAGAGCCGTCCCGAGCTTTGGGCTATGGGAGGCGCCATGGGTCAGAACGGCTGGGATTACCTTGAAGAGATAACGGGCAAGGGCACCACTCTCGTCTTTAACAGCTTTACCACAGGTGAGAGTGTAAGATATAATGATATTTTTTCTTTCGTTACGAGAAAGACTGTTTCTATGGCACAGAATGCCGACCTGTTCTTCGATGACGTGGAGCATTTTGTAGCCCGTGGTTACAGCGTTGTAATTCTCAGTGCAAACTCCATATCCTCGACTAACCTTATAGACTCACTGAATTCCCGAGGAATAAAGGCACACCTGTCGGGCATCGACGCAGAAGAGGTGGCAGGCAGTGTTGCGGTAGTATCGGTTATGACAGGGGATAAGAGTGTTGTAACCCTGAAGGACGGCTTTGAGCTTGTAAAGAGCAATTTCGTCCTTCTCACCGACCGACCGGGCGACGAGGAGAGAAGGGCTTCAAGACGCCACAGAGTGAAGTATAAGAGCTCCTCAAAGGAGCGTATAATGTCCTATAACGACCTTGAGGTGGGAGACTACGTGGTGCACGTAAACCACGGAATAGGTATCTATCAAGGAATAAAGAGCATGATAGTGGATAGCGTACAAAAGGACTATCTTGTCATTAAGTATGGCGGAGACGACGTTTTATATCTGCCCTGCAATAACCTTGACTCTATTTCAAAGTATATCGGTGGTGGAGCAGAGGGCTCGGTCAAGCTCAACCGCCTTGGCTCTGCCGAATGGAAGAAGGCGAAGAGCCGTGCGAAGGCGGCGGCAAGCAACATTGCAAAGGAGCTTATAAAGCTCTATTCTGCCCGTCGCTCCATAAAGGGACACGCCTTTTCTCCCGACACCCCTTGGCAGGCTGAATTCGAGGGTGCCTTTGAATATGACGAGACCGACGGACAGCTCATGGCAGTAGAAGAGATAAAGCGTGACATGGAAAGTGAAGTGCCCATGGACCGACTTCTCTGCGGAGACGTAGGCTTTGGTAAAACAGAGGTGGCGCTGAGAGGACTCTTCAAGTGCGTCATGGACTCTATGCAGGCGGCAGTCCTTGCCCCCACAACAGTCCTTGCATGGCAGCACTATAATACTATTCTCACCCGTTTCAGAGGCTTCCCCGTAAACGTGGCACTTCTTTCACGCTTCTCCACCCCCAAGGAAATAAAAAAAGCCCTTGAGGGCGTGAAGAACGGAAGCGTCGATATAGTTGTGGGTACTCACCGACTTTTACAAAAGGACGTAGAGTTCAAGCGCCTTGGCTTCCTCGTTGTTGACGAGGAGCAGAGATTCGGCGTAACCCACAAGGAAAAGCTAAAGGAAATGGCGAAGGGGGTAGACGTGCTCACCCTTACCGCCACGCCTATTCCAAGAACCCTCAATATGGCTCTCAGCGGTATCAGGGATATGTCACTTTTAGAGGAGGCACCCGGTGACCGCTTCCCCGTACAGACCTACGTTCTTGAATTTGACGAGGCAACAATTTACGAAGCCATACGCCGTGAGGTAAGGCGAGGGGGACAGGTATTTTATCTTATCAACAACACCGAGCTTCTTGACGGCAGAGCAAAGAGAATAATGGACAACGTTGACGGTGTAACCGTTGCTACCGCTCACGGACACCTTGACCGAGACGAGCTTTCGGAAATATGGCGTGATATGTACGACGGCAAGATAGACGTTCTTGTATGCACCACCATTATCGAGACGGGTATCGACGTACCCAACGCCAACACTCTCATTATCGAAAACGCTGACCATTACGGACTCAGCCAGCTTCATCAGATAAGGGGACGAGTGGGAAGAAGTAACCGCAAGGCGTGGGCATACCTTACCTACCGACCTCACAAGGTGCTCACCGAGATTGCCGAAAAGCGACTTTCAGCTATTAAAGAATATACCGAGTTCGGCTCGGGCTTCAAGATAGCCATGCGTGACCTTGAGATAAGAGGTGCGGGAAATATCCTCGGCTCCGAACAGCACGGACACATGGACAGCGTGGGCTACGACCTTTATATAAGAATGCTTGACGAGGCGATGAAGCAGGAGCGTGGCGAGACGGTTGAGGAAAGTGTGGAGGAAGCCGACACAGTTATCGACCTTTCCCTTGACGCATACATTCCAAAAAGCTACGTCACAAGTGAAAAGCTGAGAATTGATATTTATAAGAAGATAGCCGAGCTCGAAAGTGAGGACGACGTTTCCGAGCTTATCGACGAGCTTATAGACCGCTTCGGTGAGCCATCAAAGAGCGTGACGAACCTTGTGGCAATATCGAGACTCAGAAAGAGACTCAAAAAGCTGGGCGTCCTAAAGACTGTGCAAAATGGAGATGCAGTTTATATCTATACAGACCTGACTCACTTAAAGCCTGCCGAAGCCCTTTGTATGTTCTATCAGAATAATAAGCTCACCTTCCGCTCTTCGGCAAAGCCTTATTTTGTCTTAAAGACCGACAAGAAGAATACTCTTGCCGATCTTGAAATATTCGCCGACGGCTTCGAAGAAATTATCAGACGCTTCGAGGAAAGCGAAAAGGATTGAAATATTCATAAATAGGATGTATAATAAATAAAACACTCAAAAAAGAGGACACAAAATGAAAAAAAGAATTTTTGCATTAATATTGGTTCTTATCCTTTCCCTTTCCTCTTGCTCTTCGGTGAAGAGCGAGACGGTATTCGCATACGGGGATGCGGTAATGAATGAAAACCTATATTTTTACGAGCTTGCTATGATGAAGACTCAGCTCTTACAGGAATATTCGGGAGCTACCACCGACGTGCCTGCCCTTTGGGCAAGCGAGATTGGTGAGAACGTAACCTTCGACGACTATGCTTATGCACAGTGTCAGATGAATATAGCCACAGTTCTCTTCTTCGCCGATTACGCTATGCAGAACGGGGGAGAGCTGACAAACGAGGACAAGAAGACCATCGACACCGCTATCGACGATATTGTAAATGAGATGGGCTCAAAGGCGGCGGTGAACAAATATCTTGAAGCCTACACCATAAACCTTGATATGTACCGAGACTATCTCGAGCTTTACGCTCTCTATAACAAGGGTATAACCCTTGCATACTCCGATAGCGGAGAATATGCCATTGATAGGGCGGACATGG
>JAZNZV010000189.1:0-4590 GCA_045595105.1 Eubacteriales bacterium
TTGTTACCCCCGGCATCACCTGTACCTGGCAGATTCATAAGAACAGAAACGACGTGCCCTTTGAAGCGTGGGTGGAAATGGATCTGGACTGCATACAAAAGCGCACCGTCTGGGGCGATATCAAGATTATGCACAAAACGCCCATCGCCATGCTCAGTGCCACGGGCAGATAAGCACCGTAAAGGGGAGAGAAAAAATGAAAGTTGCCATGATAGGGCATAAAGTCATCCCGTCCCGTCGCGGCGGGATTGAGAATGTGCTGACGAACCTTTGTCCGCTTCTTGTGGAAAACGGCGCAGAGGTCACCTGCTACAACCGCACCTCGGACAAAATTGAAAACGAATATATCGGCACGGTGCAAAAGGATATGTACCGCGGCGTGAAATTGAAAAAAGCATGGACAATCAAGGCACGCGGCGTGTCTGCTATGCTCTCCTCCTTCACCGCCGCAATCTGTGCCGCCTTCTCAAAATACGATGTGGTGCATTTTCATGCGGAGGGCCCCTGTGCCGCCCTGTGGATTCCCAAGCTTTTCGGGAAAAAATGCGTGGGGACCGTCCACGGGCTGGACTGGCAGAGAGAAAAATGGGGCAAGGGCTTTGCCTCAAAATATATAAAATTCGGAGAAAAGGTACTTGCCAAATACGCCGACGAGGTCATTGTGCTAAGTGACAGCGCACACGATTACTTCAAAGAGACCTATAACCGTGAGACCACCGTTATTCACAACGGTATAAGCCGTCCCGAAAGAAAGGACGCCAATATCATCACGTCAAAATACGCTCTTGAAAAGGACGGTTATATATCGGTGGTATCGAGACTTACTGCCGAAAAGGGCATTCATTACCTCATAGACGCTTACAACAAGACCAACACCGACAAAAAGCTTGTTATCGCAGGCGATACAAGTGATACCGACGATTACGTAAGTATGCTGAAGAAGAAGGCTGAGGGAAACCCCAACATTATCTTTACGGGCTTCGTGTCGGGTGATACCTTGAGTGAGATATATTCAAACGCTTATATAAACGTGCTCCCCTCCGACCTTGAAGGAATGTCGCTGTGCTTGCTTGAGTCTCTTGCATATAAGAATGCGCTACTCTGCTCAGACATACCCGAAAACACCTCGGTGGCAGAGGATAAGGCAATATACTTTGAAAAAAGCAATATAGATGACCTAAAAGACAAGCTCCAAAGGCTGTGCGATGACCCTGACCTTGTGGAAAGGCTTCGTGACGGCGTTGATGAATTTATTTTAAATAAATATAGCTGGCAGAGTGTTGCAAAGGCAACGGCTGAGCTTTATGAAAAATAAAAGTAAAGGTTTATTTGATGATATGAAAACAGAAAAATATCAAGAAGAAATAAAAGAGCTTTTCAAGGAGCTGACGGCAAAGGAGACCTATGACAGGTGGGCAGACAGCTTTGACGTTGAGATAGGTGACGAAAAAGAGATAAGCGTTACCTATCACGGCGAGGAAAGCATCAAGAGCTTTAAAAAAGAGTGTAAGAAAGCACTTGTCTCTTGTATCACGTCGGTTGTGGGCGAGGGAAAGAAAATCAAAATCCGTAAGAACGGCGTTTTAAATAGGCTCAGCCCCAAGGCGAAGAAGAATATCCGAGCCTTTAAGTTCTTTGTTATCGGCATGATTTTCGTTTGTATTGCAACAGCGGTTATCGTAGTCCTTTGCAGTTACATCGGCAACAGAACCTTCCGAGAGACCTTTTACAGCGCAAGCAGTATCAAGGTTGACAGCCGTATCCGTGTAATTCAGCTGTCAGACCTGCACGGCGCATCCTACGGTAAGAACAACGAAAAGCTTTTAAGTCGAATTGAAGAGCTGAAGCCCGACGTTATAATCTGCACGGGAGATATGGTGGACGATGCAAAGACCGACCTTGACAGTGCTCTGGCTCTCGCCCAAGGGCTTGCCGAAATTGCTCCCGCCTACTACGTGTATGGCAACAACGAGGTAGAGAGCATCTACGGCTTCCCTCTCAACGAAAAGGAGCTTGACGAAAAGTTCGGCTTCGGCAAGGAGACTCGTGACGAAAAAGCGCTCCTTGACCTTGAGGACCCCTTTGAAGAGGCGTTGGAAGGCGTTGGCGTGAAGGTCCTCAAAAACGAGAAGGACACCATAACGATAAAGACCATGACAGTTGACGTGTACGGCGTTCTGACGTCAAATCCCTCTTCCTTCTGGTCTTATTCAGAAAAAGCCTTTGCCGATTATATCTACGAGAACCCCGACAGCTTTAAGATTACAGCCGTTCACGAGCCCTTCATCTTTGAAGAGTTCACCCCCGACTTCTGGGGCGACCTGATGCTTGCGGGTCATACTCACGGCGGTGTTGTGCGTGTTCCCATACTCGGTCCCCTCTATACCCGTGAGGGCGGACTGTTCCCCGAAAGAAAGGGACTCTTCGTATATGGAAGATACGATACTGCAGGCAAGCCCCTCATCGTAAGCTCGGGACTTGAAAACTCGACGGTATTTCGTATAAATAATCAGCCTGAGATAGTTATTATCGACGTTAACAAGTTTTAACGTGGGAAGGGAGAAGGAAAAATGATTACGGATATACTTCAAAAAGTGATAATTCTTGTAGTCGGTATACTCTTTGTATCATCAGCCGTCTTGCTGTTCTGCCGTTTTAAAAACGTGAACCGTTCAGAGCGTATACAGATTTTCAAAACAGCAGAGTATTTTAATGCGTGGATAATTCTCATATGCTTCATTATCACCGTGGCGTACGGCGTATTCAATCATTTCGAGATGAAAAAGTCGGTTCATGCCGTCGTATCCCTCAATTACTCCGAGGCATCTCAGGCGCTGAACTCCAACGGCACGAGATACAACATGGCAGAAATGATAAGCGACGAGGTGGTTGAAAGAGCCATTGAAAAGGGCGCACTCAAGGACGTGACGGTAAAACAGCTCAAAAGCTGTCTTGTGGTTTATCCCTGCGTGCAGGGCGGTGTCGGCGACGAGTCACAGTACCACATCTCAACGGAATTTGCGGTGGAGTATCACGCCTCAAAGGACACAGCCCATCTTGACTCAGAAAACGTCATTAAGCTCATAACCTCCGCCTACAAGGAATACTACATAGAAAAGTACACCGACAGCTTTAAGCTTGACCCCGAGAAGCCCGATTTCAGTCAGATGGAATATATGGATATAGTTTCTTATTTCGACAAGGAAGCGCAGGCTATTCTCAACTATCTCTACGGAATGTCGGGAAAGAATCCCAGCTTCGTTACCGAAAACGGGAGCACCTTTGATTCCATTGCAGGAAAGGTATATCAGTTCAAGGAGACACAGATTAATCAGAATTTAAGGTCTCTTATCCTGCAGAACGGAATTGTGAGAAAGGGTGGAGAGTACGTTGACAGACTCTCCTATCAGAATAAGAACGTTGACTTCGACCGTCAGAAAAACGAGGCGTCATACAGGCTTTGCAACGAGGCGGTTGATATGTATAGCGAGGAAATGACTCGTATAGTTCTTGTCCCCACCTGGGATAGGTCGGGTAAATACTATATGGGTAGAACCAAGGTGGGCGTTGACGAGCTGTCGGTTATGGCGACGAGCTTCAGTAACTACGTTGCATCAAACGAAAAAGAGATAATGGATAATAACCTTATAATAGGTAAGATATCCTCGGCAAGGGGAAACGCCGACACCTATGCTCTGGCAGATTCGATGGTAGAGTCCATCTACAAGAGCATCAAGGACTTTGAAAAGGAAGCCATAACTGCCGCAAGAGAGTATTCGCGCCACAAGATGAACCAGTGTATAGCGGTGAGTATTTACGGCGTTTCTATAATGAGCGAGCTTAAAACACTTGTGCTTTTTGCAGCGTTCCTGTATCTGTCCCTTGTACTCTATTGGATTTCCAAGAAGTTCCCTAAAAAGGCATAAAGGAGGATGGCAATGAAGAACTTTCAGATTTTAAGATATTTAAAAAAGCTTTTGCCCATTATCATCGTTATTTGCCTTTTAGCCACCTACGTGGTTTACTTCAAGCTTTCATCCTCCAATACCTATATAGCCTCCGAGGTCATTCACTACAACGACGAGCAAGCCGAAAAGGGACTTGCGCCCACGGGAGAGAAGCTTGACGTAAACGAAATCAAGTCCTCTGCCGTTATGTCGAGGGTTGTGGATAAAATGGGGCTTACGGGAATTTATTCGGTAGACAGCCTTATATCCAGGATAGATATAACGCCCATCGAGGATGCCGACAAGGTAGCTCAAAAGGACGCAAAGCTTGAGGAGGGTGAGGAGTACGTATACAAGCCCAGCACCTTTATCGTTTCCTTTGCCGCAACAAGCGGTGAGGGTCCCGACTTTGCAAGAACTGTTCTTGACGAGATACTCGACGTTTATTTTGAACAGTTCAGCCAGAAGTACGTAAACGTTGCCCCTGCAAACAACACTATCGAAAATCTTAATAAAAACGATTACGATTTCATCGAAATGCTGGAGCTCATTGATACAAGCATCGACAACACTCTTGCCACTCTGTATCAGAGAATAGACCAAAACAACTATTACAGGTCCACCGAAACGGGAGTGTCCTTTG
>JAZNZV010000190.1:0-2146 GCA_045595105.1 Eubacteriales bacterium
CCCTTGACCGCTAACTACATTGCAAGCGTTGCTAACGCAAGAGAGCTTTACGTTCTTGAACACTCTTATGACGTTGCTGTTGAAGAGCTTTGGAACGCTGGATACGGCATTTCGGTAACAGCAATAAAGAATTTTTACAACCAGTATTATAACTATGAGGACGTTCCCCGTGTAGACGAAGAGGGCAACCCTGTTTACGAGGAGATTACCGATGCCGAAACAGGTGAAGTAACTCAGGGTGAACAGATAGTTGACCGTGTTTACGGTGAACTCAGGGATGCTGACGCTGCAGCCGCAAGAGCAGCCGCAATCAGACAGACTGTTGCTGACGGCTATGCACTCCGTGGCTTCAAGTATGCTTACGAGCCTGCTGAGATAGTTCCCGTGGGCGAGCTTATTAATTTCCCCGTATACGTGAGAAGTCAGCAGTACTGCTTATATCCCAAAACTGCAAAGACTCAGGTTACCTTCTACGTAATGGATAAGGAAGGCAACGTAACCGACCACACTTGGACAAGTGACCGTTTGAACTACGGCTATCAGGTAGTGCTTCTTAACACAACTATCAACGTTCAGTCGATAGATGGACTTCCCAAGGACGGCTGGGTAGTAGGCGTTGAGGTTAAGCCCTACGCTGAAGTTGATGCCGACTCGGTAACAACCTTCGTTGCTTCGGGCGGTCTCTATGACTCACAGGCGTACTACTCTTTCTACTTCAACAACTACAAGATTGCTTATCCCGCTCCCATAGGTCTCTCCTACGACGGAGAAAAGATCACAGGTCTTGATAGCGAAACCGCATATATCTTCGCTCCCGTTGGAGTTGACGGTATTGATGAAGACAATGCAATTGAAGTAAGCGGTGTCAGCGAATACACTGTTCCCTCGGATACAGTTGGCTTGTGGGCTCTTGCATACGACGTAGAAGGAAGCTTTGCAAAGCAGGGCTACACGATTTACGTCAGAGGCTCTTATGCCGACAGAGCTGATATCCATGAAAAAAATGACAGCGGTTATTACCAGCTCAACGGTGCTACCGCTCTGCCCGGATACTTCAGCTATGTGGGCTCATGGAGTACTCACTCTGCTTTTGGTACAAATGGTATTTGTTCTTTAGGAGACCACATTTCATATGCTTATTTTTCGCCACTTTACGAGGCGTACACAGCTGAGGATGCAACGGAAGAAAGCAAAAAAGCTGCATTTGAAACAATGTTAACAAGCTCACAGCTTGAAAGCCAGTATCTTCAGTACACCTTCACCTATGATGAAATAATTCCTATTTCAGAAGTAAAGGAATATTCCTATGCTGTTGCAAGGAATCGTGGCGGATTTACTTATAATAATCAGGTTTCCGAATTTGAAGCCATTATCGCCAGAGAAGACGGTACGATCCAAACCTACATCTATCAGCACTGTGTCGCTAATCTTGGCTCTTCTGTAACAAAGGTAGTAGACTTTACAAGCACCTCCTCTGCTTACGGCAGCTGGACTACGGCTCTCCCTGAAACAGGATACCTTGTAGGCTTCAAGCTTCACGTTTACGCAAATCTTGACGATTATTCATCGGCTAATGTGGCATCTGCTACTACTGGTACCCGTTACAATGTTACTCTTGATAAGAGCTATGTAATCGACAAGCCCAAGGCTGATAAGCCCACAGGTGTTACATTTGCAGACGGCGTTATCTCAGGACTTGAAGATAGCTATATAGTCGCTCCTTACACAGTCCTTGGCGCAGACACCGATAGCGCTATCACCTCCGATTCCTTCGATGACGGCACTTATACTCTTCCCGAAGATGCAGTAGGTCTTTGGGCAGTAGTTGTTCCCGAAAGTGAAGAATATTACGAATCCGCTCCTCTGCTTATTTACATTCCCGCACCCTACAGCGTTCGTTCAGCTCCCGGTGAGCTTGACGAAAACGGCGATATACTTGCTTCAAAGACTAAGGAAACTGCCGAAGAATGGGCAGCTCCCGGTACTTTTGCGGGCGGTGACTGGTATACAACGTCCAGTGCCTTCAAGTCCGACTGGATGTACGACGTTGCAAACGCTCAGTCTCTTTACAACGCAGACGCTAACGGCGATACCGCTACTGCAGCTACTCTCAGACAGACAACAAGAGAAGTTCTTGCCTCTATCA
>JAZNZV010000191.1:0-3391 GCA_045595105.1 Eubacteriales bacterium
CGCCCTATACCGGACGCGGCTCCTTATATTTTCAAAAATCAGTCGTATTTCTCAAAAGCTTCTTTGATCTTCTTAAGCTCATTATTAGCACGCTTTTCAACACTTGAGAAACGTCTTGCGTAGGTGTTACTCTGCTCCTTAGACATTTCAAAGTTAACTACGTGTCCAATACCGCCTGCATCGGTTATCTGAAGAATATCGTAAACAACGTTCTCGAAGATGATGTCAAGACACTTTGCTCCGTCCTCATCGTAAACGTCCTGAAGCTTACACTTTGTTTCTATGTATGCCTTGTAGGTTGTGTCCACAGACTCTTCAGAAATAGCCTGAAGTCCGAATCCTGCCTTTGCGGGATCGTAAACTGTTGCGGGAACACCAAAGAGAGTACCGTTACCAACATTGGGAAGTGAGTAGTAATTTTCCTGATCCTCATTGAACTTGGGGTTAGGAAGTGTACCAAACTCAAAGGAAACGCCTGCTGCGCTGAAGTCATCGAAAGACGAAATAACGTCAACGAGAACTATAGCATGGCCCTCTGCGAATACAGAATTATCAAGACGTCCGGAGGGCTTTTCTGTTTCGGGACGGAATGTCCAGATGTAGCAAGTATTGCTATCGGATGTGAGCTGGTATACCTTATCAAGTACAGAGATCATCTGGTCGGTAGCTCCTACAAGCTTAGGATAGCCGTCGTTTCCGTTCTCACTGATTCTGAAGCCTGATGCAAATGCAAGCTGTATGAAGCCGTACTGGTCAGAGAGAGCAACACCCCACTGGTCGTTATAGGACATACCCTGAACACCGTCAGACTCCTTAACGCCCTGCTTTGCAATCTCTATAAGACGGTCGATAGTCCAAGTTCCTGCAAAAACCTCATCCTCAAGCTTTCCAATATTAACTTCCTTTGCGAGGTCTCTGTTATAGAATACCATCCAGGTACGGTGCTTATCGTGAAGTGAGAACTTGTTAACGGTGTAGTAAAGCTTACCACCCATAGTAAGCTGGGTGTTAGCATAGTCGTTCCAACAATCCTTCTCAAAATCTATGTAATCAAGCTTGTTCATGTTGAGAAGATAACCTTCCATAGCCAAAGGCTGGAAGCCGTTTGTAGGAAGCATCATAAGGTCGTAAGCGTCGTCGCCAGCCTCAAGGAATACTCTTGCGGTAGACTTAGGATCCTTCTCAAGGGTTCCTACAACGTCAAGACCGTACTTGCTCATAATAGCTGCGTTTCTGTTCCAAACCGCCTGTCCAACAACGTCCTCAGGCATCTCGTCACGGTCGATCTCGAAGTTGGTAAACATATTACCTTCGCCTTCTTTTCTACCGAGAATACGATATTCCTCGCCGCCCCATGTCATGGAATCAAGCCCTGCATTAGTAGTAGCATCATTATTCTTGTCGTCATTCGTGTCATCACCGCATGCAACGAACGTTGACGCAAGCATAACGATTACGAGAACAAGAGAAAGAGCTCTGATAAACTTTTTCATAAATTTCCTCCTAAAAGATTTTGTAATTATACAAGGGTATTTTACCAAAAAACACGCATGAAATCAATTCGCACTTTGTACAAACAAAAGCCTTTGTTTTAGTGCATTATGCACATTGCAAAAACACACCACATCTGTCTGACAAATGTGGTGTGTGTTACTTTATTTATCAATTCAAAGCATCAAGCTTTTTGAAATCTTCCTTAATAGACTTCAACTGATTAATAGCCTTTTTCTCAAGCTTGTCATACTGTCTTGCGTATGTGTTTACACCCGACTTCAACAGCTGCGTATGCATAAGCTTTCCAAGACCTCCAAGGTCATCTATCATTGCTACGTCATAGGAGATTCCGTCAAATATTATGGTAAGACACTTTGCCATATCCTCATCATAGGAATCCTGAAGCTTACATCTCGTTTCAATGTACTCACGGTAGCTTGTATCTACCGCCTCCTCCGAAATAGCCTCAAGACCAAATCCTGCCTTGTCAATATCATTTACAGTGGTAGGTATTGCAAAAAGATACCCATTGCCAATATTAGGAACGGCTATATACTTTTCCTGATCCTCATTGTACTTGGGGTTTGGCAATACACCATATTCAAAATCAAGTTTGCCGAGACTGTCAAGGTAAGACAAACAATGTCCCATCACAACGGCTCTTCCCTCTCTGAATATAGGCTCACCACGCCCCGCTGTATTTTCGTCAGATGTGGGACGATACTCAGAGAAAAAGCTGATGGTCTGATCACTTGAAAGTTCAAACACCTTATCAAGAAGAGATATCATCTGGTCGGTAGCTCCTATAAGAGAGGGATATCCGTCAGCACCTGTATTACTGAGTCTAAAACCCACACCGTAAGCAAGCACACCAAATGTAAACGGGTCTGATGAAACAAAGCCCCACGTGTCGGTAGAAGTCATTCCTTCAACACCGTCTGTATTTGAAGAACACGTTTTGGCTATTTCTATAAGGCGGTCAATAGTCCAAGTTCCCGCAAACACCTCATCCTCAATGCGACCAACATTAAGCTCCTTTGCAAGAGATCTGTTGTACCAATTTATCCACGTACGGTGCTTATCCTGAAGCAAAAACTTATTCGTTGTGTAATAAAGCTTATCACCATAAGTAAACTGCTTATTAACGTCAGTATCCCAACAATCCTTTTCAAAATCAATATACTCTACATCGTTAAGATTTGCAAGATATCCCTTGGTTGCATAGTTAAGCATTACCCTGTTGTGAACAACGATAAGATCGTAGGTATCCTCTCCTGACTCAAGAAACATTTGTGCAGTATCGTACGCATTTTCAACAAGTGTTCCAACGACATCAAGACCATACTTGCTCATAATAGCGTTGTTTCTGTTCCAAACCGCAAGACCGACAACGTCCTCGGGCATTTCATCGTAATCTATCTCGAAATTATGAAATCCCTTGTTGTCACTTTTATTTCCAAGTATTCTGTATTCTTCACCGTCCCAGAACATTGAAGAAAGCGGCTTTACCATTTCCTCGTCAGGCTCTGTGAAAGCCATAGTTTGACTCGGCACGTTTGTGGGCGGTTCTTCTTGAGGCCCGCAGGCAACAAATGCGGAAGACACCATAATTATCGCAAGAAGAAGCGAAATTATTCTAATAACATTTTTCATACACTATCCTCAATAAAATTTATTTTGACTCGCTACATTTATTGTGCCATAAAATCACGTTCTTTTCAATATGTGTTTTTGCACAAAAAACAAGTTGATTTTTGTAAAATTCTACAAAGAGTTATATTTTATATGCCTCAAACTTTCCGTGCTTCGGAAAATAGAGCTCACTCACGCCGCAGCTCTTTGCATATTCAACCGCTTCATCATAGAAGCAAAGGATCGCTCCCGTACTATGGCAGTC
>JAZNZV010000192.1:0-6642 GCA_045595105.1 Eubacteriales bacterium
TAGCGTTAACCTTAGCCATGTACTCTTCTACGATTTCGGGAAGAGCGGCATAGTGACGGTTACAAGCTTCTGTGTGCTGGAAGAAGATATCGCCGTTTGCAGCGGAACCACGAAGTACGGGATGCTCAGGGTTGATAGCACGTGCACGGAATTCAGCTACTGCGTCCATGTCTACCATTTCCTTGAGGTCTTCGTAATCCCAAGCTTCAATCTTCTGAATTTCGTGAGAGGTTCTGAAGCCGTCGAAGAAGTTAAGGAAGGGAACTCTGCCCTTGGTTGTTGCAAGGTGAGCAACCGCACCAAGGTCCATAACCTCCTGAGGGTTACTTTCTGCAAGCATAGCGTAACCTGTCTGACGACAAGCATAAACGTCGGAGTGGTCTCCGAAAATGTTAAGTGCGTGAGAAGCAACACAGCGAGCAGAAACGTGAATAACGCTGGGAAGCAATTCACCTGCTATCTTATACATGTTGGGGATCATCAAAAGAAGACCCTGTGATGCTGTGTAAGTAGTGGTAAGAGCACCTGCTGCAAGAGAACCGTGAACCGCACCTGCGGCACCAGCCTCTGACTGCATCTCTACCATTTTAACTGTTTCACCGAAGATATTTCTTGCGGGTTCGCCAAAAATATTCTTATCGGCTGCTGACCAAGCGTCTGTAACCTCGGCCATGGGGCTTGAAGGTGTGATGGGGTATATAGCTGCTACTTCTGTGAACGCATAGGACACGTGAGCGGCGGCTGTGTTACCATCCATGGAAATCTTTCTTCTTGCCATTATCTTTTCCTCCTTATGATTTTACTGTCCTTGTTGTACAGTGTTTTTTACATACGTATATATAATAGCACTTTTTATTCTCTTTGTAAATATGATTTTTTGCTTTTTTTATAAAAAGTTTTTGGTTTTGTTGTAAAAAACTGTTTTTTATGTTAATATAATTAAAATGAATTATTTGTCAGACGGAGAAAATATGTCAAACGAAAAGCTTGCGCTCCTGATACTCGTGTTCGGAGTAATAAATATGTCGGTCATCATAGGAGCGCTCATATATCACATACACTCAAAGGTCAAAAAAAGAATACGTCAAAGCAAGGTTGAGCATTTCGGAGACAGCGCCGAAAAAAAGGTGGTGGACTTTCTGAAAAAGAATTTCCCGAGAGCTGTTATCATGGAGGACGTTTATCTTAAAACGTCCACAGGACTTACCGAAATCGACGTTATCCTTATTTCGGACAGAGGTATTTTCATAATTGAAGTAAAGAGCCACAACGGATATATCGTCACAAACGGAAAGCTGTGGATACAGCGCTGGCGTGACAAGGTCATACGCTTTCACAACCCTGTGGAGCAGAATAATATTCACAAATCCGCTCTTGAAGCGGTGTTCCGAAAAAGGCAGAGCCTTGCAAGTCTCCCCATTTATGCAGTGACGGTATTCACGTCATCGAACGTGACCTTCAGCCGTAACGTAAAGGACGTTATAAAGCTGTCCTCCCTGAACTCTTATATTAAGCGAAGAAAGCCTATCAGACGAATGACAAGGGAGATGCGAAAGAGAGTAGAAAGCTATATTTCCTCCAACATGGAGACGAGCAGACTAAAGCAGAACCAACACAAAAAGCGTATTTATCAGCACAATCAGAGAAAAAGAGCGTATAGAATAAACAAATGACAGAGCGATGCTCTGTCATTTGTTTATAGTTAAGTTTTATCGATAGCCTTTACCATTTTTTTATAATGGCTTCTAACCTTTGAATACATGCCCGAATAGAAGGACTCGAAATTCGGATTACCCGATTTCATTACGTCGTTGAGAACGTATCCAAATCCATGCCAGCCATCGTACACGTAGCCAAAGTCAAACACTCGGTTTTCCAATATCTTATCAAGCATAGCCTTAGACTCGTTATCACGAAGATATCTTGTTTTGAGAGCTACCTCATAAAGAGTTGGTAACACATACTTGTAGCTTTCGGCAGAAAGTGCCTCTATCACAGTTCCCACAAACTCAGTATCCTTAACAGTTTTGGGGATTGCCATAACGCTGTGCTCACCATATGCCATAGTGTAATAATCTTTTTGGGTTTCGTCCCACTTAGGCATTGGCAAAACTCCGTACTCGTCGTCAAAATTTCTGTAGCCTTCGCCTAAGAAATCGCCTATAACGACGATATCAAAAATAGTCTTTTTAGACAAGAACATTTCTGAAGGATCGGTGAAATCGGCTTCGTAGTAAACGCCCTCGGTGTTATATATGTAATCGTATAAGGTAGATACAATATTGTTTATTTTGTCGGTTTTAAGGGCGATAGCAGGAACGCCTTCCTCGTCCTTTTTCATAATAGGATTGTCAAACGCCCACAGCCATTGGTTCATATGGTTTCTGTCAAGCTGAAGAATTCCGTAGAAGTCGCCCGAAGTTTTAGTACCCGAACCATCAGTATCAATATAGATATCATCGATAAGCGAGGTGAAATAATCAAAAGTCCATTTTCCTTCGTTAACTACCTCATACAAGTTACCTAAGTCATAGGAGTTTGCAAGGTTCTTATTGAACACCATGCAGTATGTACAGGTAATAGCACTAAGATTGAAATCCGAGATAGCAAGAACACATTTTCCATTTACCGAAAGCTCTTCACTTGTAGATGCTGCCCACCACGGCTTTGAAAAATCTACGTTGGGAATATCGTACCAATTGAGGAACAGGTTCTTTGTAACAAGTCCTGCAGTAGTCAATACATGGTTAGAAAGAATGTCGAATTCATCTACACCGGAAAGAACCGTCTTTGACACCCACTCGGAAACTTCATTTATACCCGATTTGTATACCACTTCAAAATTCACGTTGAAGCGATCCGAAATCGATGTGATAGTGTTAAATCTTGCATCCGTTATAAGGCTTCCTTGATTTACCTTGCTGGTATCTAAAAATATATTTATGTCTCCGCCATGACCAACAAATCTGAGCGTTTTCCCTCCAAAATCGTAGTCACCAAGCTCATCGTCGATTGCAACTCGTTCAGCAAAAACATCCCCCTCAACTACAGAACCATTCTGCTCGGTTACAGGCTTATTTACGTTTTCTTCGTTTCCTTTTTCGCAGGATACAAAAAGGAACAACGCCAAAAGCACTGTCAAAGCAAGAAAGACACGTGATTTTCTAAACATCTTTTTATCCTCCACAAATATAATGTAATGAACCAAACGTCCATTATAAATTATCATATAAAAGGTTTATAAAGGCAATATTTTTTATGATTTAAGCAATAAATATATAAAATTGAGCAATAAATATATATTTTTTACATTAAAGCCTTTTTAAACATTTCTCTTTCTTTTTCGAGAGTAATTTCAAAGGGAGAGACAAGAGTGTTCTTTGCTTTTGAGGTGGTAATTGCCCACTCGTCTGTTTCTTCTGCGGTAAAGGTGAAGGTGTGAGGAAGAAGGGCTTTGAGGGTGCTCTTGAATTCGTTCACGTTCTGCATCCTCAAGGCTGAAAGGATATTACGAGCCTTTTCGGGGAGCACCTTTTCTGTCTCACAGATATACTCGCCAAGAATGAGGCCGTTTGCCATGCCGTGAGGGATACCCTTAAAATAAGTGAGGGGATAGCCCATGGAGTGAACGGTAGTGGTGCCCGTCTGGGCAATGACGATACCTGCGAGAGTTGAGGCGTAGATAAGCCTTTGGGCATTTTCTTCTTCCACTCTATCTTCTATGAGGGCGTGTATATTCTCTGCAATAATTCTGAGTCCCTCAATAGCGGTAAAGTCTGTTATGGGATTGCTTCTTTTGTTGGTATATCCCTCGATAAGATGGCTCATTGCATCGACTACGGTATTGCGAAGGATTTGCAGAGGAAGAGCTAAGAGGTACTTTCCGTCAACGAATGCCACCTTATAAAAGGTGTCGGGAGAAGAAAAGGTTCTCTTACTTTTTTCGCTGTGAAGAGTAAGCACAGAATAGGGTGTTACCTCAGAGCCTGTTCCTGCTGTTGTGGGAACGGCTACCATGGGTAAAGGCTTATTTTTATACACCCCATTATAAATATCCATCATTTCAAAATCCGAATTTTCCACGGGCTCGTTGGCAGTATAGACTGCGATAGCCTTGGCTGCGTCAAGAGGTGAGCCTCCGCCGATACCGATAATGAAATCGGCACCAAGCTCTCGTGCACATTTTGCCCCCTCTACGCACTCTTCGATGGTGGGATTATTGGAGATTTTATCATACACTTCGTAAGGAATTTTAAGAAGTCCCAGAGCATTCTCTACGTCAAAAAGAGCTCCCGACGCTCTGCCCGAATGCTTTCCTGTGACAATGAAGGCACATCTTCCCTGCTTTAATTCTTCTATATGGTCAATAAGGGCATTCTTACCGTAGTACACCCTTGTGGGCATAAAGAATTTATACATTATTTCTTTTCCTTTCTTTTGAAAACGTTGAGCAAAACGTAAACAGTTACGAGCACTATAACTGTTACTATGAGATAAGTATACATCGTAGGAACCGAAACCTTGTCGCCGAAAAATACAACATCGAAGTCAACGCTTTCCTTAAGTCCGTCGATAATTTCAAGGGGCACTCCGCTTTCCTCAAGGGCATCTAAGGCACCTGACATTGCGTGTTTTCTGAAAAGAGAGGTACCGTAGGTGCCCGGAAGAAATGACACTGCACGTCTGAAGCCGTCGGACAGCTGAGACAGTGGCATATATGCTCCGCAGATAAATCCGTAGCAAGAGGAAACGATGCTTCCTACTGCAGATATCTGTCCTTGAGTTGACAAAAAGAAATTTATTATACTTGAAAGCGCCGTTCCAAATCCTACCATTATAAAGACGTCAAGGATAATGAGGAGCACGTCAACTGCCGTCATATACCAGCCTACAACGTGGAGATATATAATACACGCCACAGTTGCCACAATGGATATTATGAGGGCTGAAGCGGTGGTAGCGAGATAGTAAGCGATGGCTGTTTGTGAGCTTTTAACGGGTGTTATGGAGATATCCTTCGCCCCTCCCGTCACCTTATCCTGTACCATGAGCATATTGGCACAAAAGGAAACCGTCACGCAGGACACCGAAAGAAGAGAGGAAAATAGCTGACCTCCCACAAGTCCGTCGAGAAGCTTATCCTCCACAGTTATTCCGCAAGAAAGAAGCACACTCTCAAATGAGTCTCTATATACGTTTCCAAGAAAGGTAGAATAGAGCGCAAGGAGAATAAGGGGGGTTATAAGAGCGGTAAAAAACATTCCCTTATCACGGAAGAAAAGCTTTATATCACGCTTCAAAAGATAAAAAAGTGCGGTCATTCTTTGTCACCTCCTACAAGGCTTTTACCCGTAACTGCAAGGAAAACGTCATCCATTTTCCCTTTTATTATTTCAATATCGAAAAAGATGTCGGGATATTTATTGATGAGAGAAAGTGCCTCAGCAGTATCCTTTACCGATATGCGGTATGCCTCTCCCACCTTTTCATAAGGAATGTCAAGTGCTTTCACGTCCTCTTCCCTCACTCTGTAAAGGGTGACGAAATCTCGGACAAATTTATTTTTCAGGTCGTGAGGACTGCCCTCTGCTACGATTTTTCCGCTATCGAGGATTACCACGTAGTCGGCGTCCGCTGCCTCCTCCATATAGTGGGTGGTGAGAAAGACGGTGAGCCCTTCTTTTGCTCTTAAGCTTTCGATTACCGACCATATGAGCTTTCTCGTCTGAGGGTCAAGTCCTGTGGTAGGCTCGTCGAGGATAAGTATTTTCGGGCGGTGGAAAAGTGCTCTTGCTATGTCTATTCTTCTCTTCTGTCCCCCCGAAAGCTTACCTACACGGCGCCGTAATAGATCCTTCAGATCAAGAAGGTCTGAAAGCTCGTTAAGTCTTTCTTCAAACGCCTTGCCCGTTATGCCGTAAAGAGATGCCTTTATCTGCAGGTTATCGTAAACCGATAATGCCATATCGAGAACCGAGTTCTGGAATACTACTCCAAGGCTTTCTTTGATTTTCTGCATACTGCCCTTTTCGGATATTCCGTCGATTACAACGCTTCCCTCGTCCTCCTTGAGTGCTCCGCACATAATGGATATAGTAGTGCTTTTTCCCGCTCCGTTTACTCCAAGAAAGGCAAAAAGCTCACCACTCTTTACCTTGAAGCTTAAATTGTCAACTGCCTTTAGCTTACCGTAGGATTTGGTAAGATTTTTTATTTCGATTATGTTATTCATCTTCCTTCTCCTCAGAAAAAACGTTCATTATTATCTTCTTTTGTTTGTCTTTGGGTAATATGGCAAGTCCTTTTTCGCTGTCGCCGAGCACAAGTATTTCGCTACCAGGTGTTAAGTCGAACATCTCCCTTGCCTCTTTGGGAATAACAAACTGTCCCTTCTCACCTATCTTTACTATCCAAGCATATCTGCCTTTTACTATGTCCATCATATCACCTCGTATGATTAGTATGATTAATCATACCATATAATAATAGCTATGTCAATAACGAATTTATGATATTATAAAAGAATAAGACCCGAGAAAACTCGGGGCTAAAGTATTACACGAAATTTCTATGAAATTTTTAATAATTTTCTTTTCTAAGTTCAAAATACGCCTTAGGATGCTTACAAACGGGGCAAACCTC
>JAZNZV010000193.1:0-24389 GCA_045595105.1 Eubacteriales bacterium
GCTTCCGGCACAATTGCTATGATGGAAGCAGCAATTGAAGGTCTTACACGTGAAGACGGCACAAGACCTATACTTATTGCTGTTACTCAGCTTACGTCGACAAGCGAGGAAAGACTCAAATCCGATTTGCTTATCAACGAAACTATGGAAAATACCGTTATGCATTATGCTTATAACGCTAAGCTTGCGGGTCTTGACGGCGTTGTTTGCTCTCCTCTTGAGGCTGAGCGTGTCCATGATAGGTGCGGAAAAGATTTTGTTACCGTTACACCCGGTGTAAGATTTGCTGACGGCGATAAAGGTGATCAGGTAAGAGTAATGACTCCTGCCCAAGCCAAGAAAATCGGCTCAGACTACATTGTTGTAGGCAGACCCATCACAGCCGCCGCAGACCCTGTTGCTGCATATAAGCGCTGTGTTGAAGAATTTGTAGATTAAGGAGAACAAAATGGAAAAACTTATTGCAAAAGATTTACTTAAAATTAAGGCGGTATTCTTCCGCCCTGAAGAGCCCTTTACTTGGGCAAGTGGTATCAAGAGCCCCGTTTACTGTGATAACCGTCTTACTCTTACTGCACCTGACGTAAGATGCGACGTTGAAAACGGCCTTGCTAAGCTTATCAAGGAAAATTACCCCGATGCTGAAGTTCTTATGGGTACCTCTACTGCAGGTATCGCTCACGCCGCTATTACTGCTCACATCCTTGATATGCCTATGGGCTACGTTAGAAGCGGTGCTAAGGATCACGGCAGACAAAATCAGATTGAAGGCAAACTCGAAAAAGGACAGAAGGTTGTTGTTGTTGAAGACCTTATTTCTACCGGAGGAAGCGTAATTGAAGTAGTTAACGTGCTCCGTGAAGCAGGTGCCGAGGTTCTTGGTATAGTATCTATATTTACCTATGGTATGAAGAAGGGACTTGATCGTCTTGCAGAAGCGAGTGTAAAGAACATCAGCCTTACAAACTTCGATACTATTGCAGAGGTCGCAGCTGAAGAGGGCTATATCAAAACCGAAGACATCAAGCGACTTATTGCATTCAGAAACAATCCTTCTGATGAGAGTTGGATTGGTGCAAACAAATGAGAAGTGTAATTGATATACGTGATTTATCAGTAGAAGAAATTGACCTTTTGATAAAAACTGCCAATGATATTATCGAGAATCCTAAAAAGTATTCAGAAAAATGTCACGGCAAAAAGCTTGCAACTCTGTTTTTTGAGCCCTCTACCAGAACAAGACTTAGCTTTGAAGCGGCGATGTACGAGCTTGGAGGAAACGTTCTTTCTATGGCAGATGCGGGCTCAAGCTCGGCTAAAAAAGGTGAGAGCGTAGCGGATACCGCTAAGATGATTTCCTGCTATGCCGATATTATGGCAATGCGCCATCCTAAGGAGGGGGCTCCTCTTGTGGCGTCTATGAATGCTACAATTCCCGTAATTAACGCAGGTGACGGAGGACATAATCACCCCACACAGACACTCGCTGACCTTTTAACTATCAGCCGTGAAAAGGGAAGATTTGACAATCTCACGATAGGTCTTTGCGGTGACTTGAAGTTCGGACGAACTGTTCATTCCCTTATAAGTGCTATGTCCAGGTATAAGAATATAGAGTTTGTACTCATTTCTCCCGAAGAGCTAAAGGTTCCCGGCTACGTTAAAAAGGACATAATCGAAAAGAACGGCCTTGACTATATTGAAACTACCGACCTTGAGGCAGTAATGCCCAAGCTTGATGTCCTTTATATGACGAGAGTTCAAAGGGAAAGATTCTTCAATGAAGACGATTACCTCAGACTTAAGGACAGCTACGTTATTACTCCCGAGAAAATTTCAACAGCAAAGTCTGACCTTTGCATCATGCATCCGTTACCAAGAGTGAATGAAATAAGCGTAGCTGTTGATGATGATAGCCGTGCATGCTATTTCAAGCAGGCGCTTTATGGAAAATATATGAGAATGGCACTTATTCTTATGCTTTTGGGGGAAATATAAATGAATATTGATTCAATTATAAACGGTATAGTAATTGACCATATCACTGCAGGCAAGGGTATGAAGATATATCAGCTTCTTGAGCTTGATAAGCTCAATTCCTCTGTTGCTCTTATAAGAAACGTAAATAGCACCAAAATGGGCAAGAAGGACATTATTAAAATTGACTGTGATATGGATATCAACATGGACATTTTGGGATTTGTTGATCCGGGGGTGACCGTTGACATTATTCGTGGCGGTAACCTTATCGAGAAGAAAAAGATTGACCTTCCCGAAAAATTGACAAATATAATATTTTGTAAGAATCCACGTTGCATTACCGCTACCGAGCAAGAAATCAAGCACGTATTCAAGCTAACAGATAAAGAAAAGAAGATTTACAGATGCATTTATTGTGAAAGTAAAGCTGAATAGAAAATACCGCTGTGAAAAACAGCGGTATTTTTCTTTAAAAATTTAGTTTAGTCTTTATTTTTTTTAGCTTTTGTGGTACAATTATATTATTATGTAAAAGGAGGTCTTATGCATGGAAAAGTTTAAGCTTGTATCACCGTTTTCTCCTACCGGTGATCAGCCCGAAGCAATAGAACGCCTTTCTAAAGGAATACTAAACGGCGAGATGGAACAAACTCTTCTTGGTGTTACGGGTTCGGGTAAGACCTTCACTATGGCAAATATTATTGCCAACGTAAATAAGCCGACGCTTATTCTTTCTCACAACAAAACACTTGCAGCACAGCTGTGCACTGAGTTTAAGAATTTCTTTCCCGAAAATGCTGTTGAATATTTTGTATCCTATTATGATTATTTTCAACCCGAAGCATATATTCCGGGAAAGGATATGTATATAGAAAAAGACTCTTCTATTAACGATGATATAGATAAGATGCGCCATTCAGCTACCTCCGCTCTTTTTGAAAGAAGAGACGTTATAATAGTTTCGAGTGTATCTTGTATCTATTCACTCGGTGACCCTGCCGAATATGAAAATTTGGTTATTTCTCTGCGTCCCGGCATGATAATTTCAAGAGAAGAGCTTATACGCAAGCTCGTTGCTATACAATACGAAAGAAATGATATCGATTTTGTCAGAAACCGCTTCAGAGTAAGAGGAGACGTTGTTGAGATATATCCTGCAAGCTCAACAGACGTGGCTATAAGAGCCGAGTTCTTCGGAGATGAAATTGATAGGCTCAGTGAGATAAACGTCGTTACAGGAGAAATTACAGCGCTTTTGACACACGTTGCTCTTTATCCTGCATCTCACTACGTAACCACCGAAGAAAAAAAGAAAAAAGCTATTTCGGAAATCAAGGAAGAGCTTGCTGAAAGAATTCAGTTCTTCAGAGACAGAAATATGCTCATAGAAGCTCAACGCATAGAAGAGCGTGTAAATTATGACATGGAAATGATAGAGGAAGTAGGATATTGTTCGGGAATAGAAAATTACTCCCGTATTTTCGCAGGGAAGGCTCCCGGCTCTACTCCGTATACGTTGCTCGACTATTTTCCTAAGGATTTTTTACTTTTTGTTGACGAATCGCACGTAACTATTCCACAGGTCAGAGGTATGAGTGGAGGAGACAGTGCAAGAAAAAAGAACCTTGTAGAATATGGCTTCAGACTTCCAAGCGCATATGATAACAGACCTTTATATTTTGATGAATTCAGAAGTAAACTTAATCAGATAGTTTACGTCAGTGCCACACCTGACACTTATGAGCTTGAAAGAAGCAGTGCTACCGTTGAACAGATTATACGTCCGACTGGGCTTCTTGACCCCACCATCGACGTCAGACCCATAGAAGGTCAGATTGATGACCTTATAGGGGAAATAAACGCAAGGGTAGATAAGGGCGAAAGAGCGTTAGTTGTAACTCTTACTAAAAAGATGGCAGAGGACTTGACATCATTTCTTTGTTCAAACGGTATTAAAGCAAAATATATGCATCATAACGTTGAGACAATTGACAGAATACAGTTAATAAAAGAGCTCAGACAAGGCAAATATGACGTTCTTATAGGAATAAACCTGCTCAGGGAAGGTATCGATTTACCCGAGGTTTCTTTGGTAGCAATACTTGATGCGGATAAAGAGGGCTTTCTCAGGTCAAGAACTTCTTTTGTGCAGATAATCGGTAGAGCCGCAAGGCACGTCAACGGTCACGTAATAATGTATGCTGATAACATGACAAAATCCATGAAAAGCGCAATAGAGGAAACAGAGCGTCGTAGAAAAATACAAGACGATTATAATAAGGCACATGGAATAATACCTAAAACAGTTAAGAAAGAAATTAGTGATAATATTGACGTTGCAGTAAGAAGTCCCGAGATACTTGGAGAGCTCAACAAAACGAAAACGTTGCTTTCGGCAAAAGAGCGTAAGCTCCTTATCGACAAGCTCACAAGAGAAATGTCGGCGGCAGCAAAAGACCTTGACTTTGAGTATGCGGCAATTTTACGAGACAAGATTTTCAAGCTAAAGGAAACGAAATAATGGCAAATAATAAAATTATAGTTAAAGGCGCAAAAGAGAACAATCTAAAGAATATCGACGTAGAAATACCGAGAAATCAGCTTGTAGTGTTTACAGGTCTGTCGGGGTCGGGAAAGTCGTCCCTTGCTTTTGACACGCTTTATGCTGAGGCTTACCGTCGATTTGTAGAGTCTCTGTCTTCTTATGCAAGACAGTTTCTTGGTCAAATGGATAAGCCTGACGTAGACTTCATTGAAGGACTGTCACCTGCAATTTCTATCGACCAAAAGACTACTTCCAAAAACCCTCGTTCTACCGTCGGCACAGTTACAGAAATATATGATTATCTCAGGCTCTTGTTTGCAAGCGTCGGCATACCTCACTGTCCTGTCTGCGGAAAGGAAATAACAAAGCAGTCTGTTGACCAAATAGTTGAAAAGATTTGTTCTTACCCTGAGGGTACGAGATTTCAAATTCTTTCTCCCGTTATAAGAGGAAAAAAAGGACTTCACGAGAAGATTTTCCACGACGCAATAAAAAGCGGATATGCCAGAGTGAGGGTAGACGGATTCGTTTATAGCCTTTCAGACAATATTGAACTTGATAAAAACAAAAAGCACAATATAGAAATCGTTATCGACCGACTTGTGATGAAGGACGATATAACCGGCAGACTTACCGATTCGGTTGAAACAGCCCTTTCTCTTTCCGGCGGTATAGTGATAATTGATTTTGTCGATCTTCCCGAAAATGACGAAGGAAAGCTTGTAACTTTCTCAGAAAACTTCGCTTGTGATGAACACGGTATAAGCATCGGTGAAATTTTACCAAGAATGTTTTCTTTTAATAATCCCTTTGGTGCGTGTCCCGACTGTGCAGGAATAGGTACGAAAAAAACCTTGGCAGTTGAGAAGGTTTTAGGTGATACAAGCCTTTCTCTTGCAGATGGAGCAATTCAAGTTAATGGCTTTAAAAGTCTCAACAAAGACGGTTGGACTACCAGAATTTTCAAAAAGGTCGGAGAAAAGCACGGCTTTGACCTTGATACTCCCGTAAAGGATTTTTCTCCCGAAGCCTTTAATGCTATGATGTATGGTACCGATGATGAGATCTACAAAATCCCATATACAAAGGATGGAAAAACAAAGAATTACGAGGTTACGTTTGAAGGTGTTATCAATATAATAGAGCGCCGTTTCGGAGAAATGGGCGGTGACTATTATGATGAATTTTATTACGAAGTTCCTTGTCCTCGTTGTAAAGGCAGAAGACTTAAAGATGAGGCTCTTTCTATTACCTTCGGCGGTAAAAATATAAGTGAGGTTTGTGACCTTAGTATAAATGACGCAATAAGCTTTTTTGATAGCACGGTTCTTACAGACAGAGAACAGTTTATCGCAAAAGAAATAATCAAGGAAATAAAAACAAGACTTAATTTTTTGAAGAGTGTCGGACTTGAATACTTGTCATTATCGAGAAGGTCGGCTACTCTTTCAGGCGGTGAAAGTCAGAGAATTCGCCTTGCTACACAAATCGGTTCATCCTTAGTGGGAGTAATGTATATTCTTGACGAGCCTAGTATAGGCTTACATCAAAGGGATAATTCTAAGCTCATTGCCACTCTCAAAAAGCTTCGTGACGTAGGCAACACTGTAATTGTTGTAGAGCATGATGAAGAAACTATTGAGTCATCTGACTACGTAGTTGATATAGGCCCTGCCGCAGGAGTACATGGCGGAGAGGTCATTTTTTCGGGTACACCCGATAAATTGAAAAAATGTGATAACTCTGTGACGGGAAGATTTTTGTCGGGCAAGGAAAAAATTAACGTTCCTGCAAGTCGCAGAGGCGGAAACGGCTGTTTTATTGAAGTTATAGGTGCTGCTGAAAATAATCTGAAAAACGTTGACGTAAAAATTCCTCTTGGAACCTTCACTTGTGTTACCGGAGTATCAGGTTCAGGAAAATCGTCTCTTGTTAATGAAATAATTTATAAAACACTTGCAAGAGACCTTAATAGAGCTTCCACTATTCCCGGAAAGTGTAAGGCTATAAAGGGAGTGGATAACCTCGACAAGGTTATCGATATTGACCAGTCTCCCATAGGAAGAACACCTCGTTCAAATCCTGCAACATATACAGGTGTCTTCGGACTTATAAGGTCTTTGTTTGCTTCTACGACAGATGCAAAAGAAAGAGGATACGGACAAGACAGATTTTCATTTAACTTGAAAGGCGGTCGCTGCGAAGCCTGCGAGGGTGACGGCACTACGAAGATAGAAATGCATTTTCTTTCTGACGTTTACGTTACTTGCGACGTGTGTCATGGAAAAAGATATAACAGGGAGACGCTTGAGGTTAAGTACAAGGGCAAAAATATAGCAGACGTTCTTGACATGACAGCCGATGAAGCTTGCGAGTTTTTTGAAAACGTTCCTCAAATAAAGAGGAAGATTCAAACGCTGTGCGACGTTGGTTTGGGCTACATTAAGCTCGGTCAGTCTTCTACGACACTTTCCGGCGGTGAAGCACAAAGAGTGAAGCTCGCAACTGAGCTTTCTAAACAAAGCACAGGTAAAACTCTTTATATTCTCGACGAGCCCACAACAGGTCTTCATTCAGCTGACGTGAAGATGCTTATCAAAGTTTTACAGCGACTTACAGATGCGGGTAATACAGTTCTTGTTATAGAGCATAACCTTGACTTTATAAAGACTGCTGACTACATCATAGATATGGGTCCCGAAGGGGGAGACAAGGGTGGAACTGTTCTTGTTTCAGGAACACCGGAAGAGGTTTCCGTTTGCGAAAACTCTTATACCGGTCACTATCTTAAAAAAATCTTTGGAAGGAACTAAAAATGATACGCAAAGATGTTGAACGTCTTTTAAAGGACGTTGAAAAGCCAGGTAGATATACGGGTGGAGAACAAGGAGAAACCATTAAAGATAAAGAAAAGGTTGCTCTTAGAATAGCATTTGGCTTTCCCGATCTTTATGAGATAGGTATGTCTAATCTTGGCATGAAAATTCTATATTCTTGTCTCAATAATATGGACAACGTGTGGTGTGAGCGTACCTTTGCACCTGCACTTGACATGGCTGAGAAGATGAAAGAAAGAAATATACCTCTTTTTGCACTTGAAAGCGGTGATTCTGTAAAGGACTTTGACGTGTTCGCCATGACGGTGCAGTATGAAGGACTTTTAACTAATATTCTCTATATGTTAGACATGGCGGGTATACCATTTTATGCCAAGGACAGAGATGACAGCTATCCCATAATTTTAGGTGGCGGTCCCTGTACATACAATCCCGAGCCATTTTGTGAGTTCTTTGACGTTCTGTCAATAGGCGAGGGAGAAGAGGCATTGGTTGAATTTGTTTCTCTTCTTATAGATTCGAAAAACAAGAAAGAAGACAAAAAAACCTTCTTACGCCGTGTTGCAACCGAGCTCGAAGGATTTTACGTTCCTTCTCTTTATGACGTGAAATATGGTATTGACGGCAAAATAGCTTCGGTCAGTCCACTTGACGGCGCACCCGCAAAGATTAAAAAGAGGATTATAGAAAATCTCGATAATGCACATTATCCTACAAAGCAAATAATTCCTTACATTGAAACAGTGCATGACAGAGCCACGATAGAAATATTCAGAGGTTGTATAAGGGGCTGCCGTTTTTGTCAGGCGGGAATGATATATCGCCCTGTGCGTGAAAGAAGTCCCGAGGAAATTGACAAAATTTCCAAAGAAACAGTAGATAACTGTGGATATGAAGAGATATCTATATCTTCTCTTAGTTCAAGCGACTATTCAAGACTCCCTGAAATGACCGACAAGCTTCTTAGCTGGACCAATGACAAAAAAATCAACTTATCATTACCTTCACTCAGACTTGACAGCTTTACCAAAGAGTTAATGGACAAGGTAATGAGCCTCAGAAAATCCGGTCTTACCTTTGCAGTTGAAGCGGGTACACAGAGATTGAGAGACGTTATCAATAAAGGTGTTACTGAGGACGACCTTATGCGCTCACTGACTTGGGCATTTTCGGAGGGCAGAACGGCTGTTAAGCTTTATTTTATGTCGGGACTTCCAACCGAAACCGATGAGGACGTTGTAGCTATTGCCGAGTTATCGCAAAGGGCTGTAAATCTGTTCTATTCTTCTCCTGATAAGCCTAAGGGCAAAGGGGTAAACGTTAACATTAGCGTTTCTTGCTTTGTTCCTAAGCCCTTTACTCCTTTTCAATGGCAAGGGCAGGATACGGTAGAGGAGCTTAAAAGAAAGCAGATGTTGTTAAAGGACAGCATTACAACCAAGAAGATAAATTACACTTGGCATGACGCAAAGGTGAGCTTTATTGAGGCAGTTCTTGCTAAAGGAGACAGAAGGCTGTCTAAGGCTATTGTTGCCGCTTATGAGCTCGGTCAGAAATTTGATGCGTGGAGTGAGCATTTTAGCTACGATAGATGGATGAAGGCTTTTGAAATATCAGATATTGCTCCTGAGTTTTACGCTAACAGGACTATGAGTTACGACGAGATACTTCCTTGGGACATTATTGACATCGGCGTAACTAAAGAGTTCTTGATAAGAGAAAATGAAAGGGCAAAAAATGCTGAAATTACTCCTAACTGCCGTGAAAAATGTGCAGGCTGCGGAGTCAAAAATTGCGGTGTCAGAAAGGCGGGTATATAATGGTTAATAAAAACGTTATCCGTTTTGAATTCACAAAAAAAGAGGGACTAAAGTATATTTCTCACCTTGATTTACAAAGGGCTGTTGCAAGAATTATTAAGCGTAGCGGTATCCCGATAAGATACACCGAGGGCTTCAATCCACATCCTAAGATGGTATTTGGTTTGCCGTTGAGTGTTGGCTGTGAAAGCGAATGCGAGCTTTTGGACGTTTACATGATTTTCGATGAAAAAAGACCGGGTGAGCCCTTATATACCCCTGAAGAGTTTAAAAGGGATATTGTGCCAAATCTTCCTGTCGGACTTGATTTTGTCACTGCATTTTATCCCGAAAAATCCTTCAGCGATATTAAGAGCGCAAAATATAAGGTATCCATTGAGCTTAATGGTACAAGCAACATCTGTGAAGATATAAAAAATGCATTGAACTCTCCAATGGTTGTCACCAAAAAAACGAAAGCAGGTCCTAAAGAGGTCGATATATCCCCGTTAATTTTTGATTACAGCATTGAATTACAGGATAAAAACCTATTCTTGAAGCTTGAACTTTCTGCAGCACAAAACGAGTTTCTTAATCCGGAATATGTTATGACAGGATTGAAAAACGATGACAGAATTTCAAGTAAAATAGAGTATTATACTGTTATGCGAAAAGCTATTGTATTTAAATGATTGTTGACAGTTTCGTATTTATGCAATATAATTATTTAAAACCGGTTTTTAGAAAGGGATAAAAATGAGAGAACGCCAGATATCTGTTTTGGTTGCAGTACTCGTGCTATGTCTTGTTGTGCTTTTTTCATGCGAACTGATAAAGAACAACGTGACAGAAAACTCACGTGACAAAATCGAAACCCAAGTAAGTGAATACAGAGTAGAAAAGCGTGAGTTGGAGCAGAAGCTGTCCTCACTTCAGTCCAGTCACATAAAAGAGACTGTTGGTGCTTCTCGCCTTATGTTGTTCTTTTCTCCGATTGATAGTCTTTTTGTTGATGAAATTTATCCCATTTTGAAGGAGAACGGGATTATTGCTTCTATTTGTCTTGAAAAAGATAATCTTCCGGGCGTATACTCAGCAATGTCCGGCGATTTATACAATACGCTTATTGAAGACGGTTGGCAAACTGCTTTATATTTTGACGGCAAAACCACAGTAGATAAATGGTACTCAGACAATGAAAAAGCATTAAATACTGCGGGAATAGATTTTCCCTCTGTTCTTATTATTGATGAGGGCAACTTTAATGACGTTATAGCGTTAGAGTTTCATTCTCTTGGCTTTGATGATATAATTATTAAGGCGAAAAAGCCCGACATCACAAGAGCCGACATAGAAGGAGGACCTAATCTCACAGATTCGGTTGGCTGGTATACTAACGTTGCATCGGGAATAATTGACCTTTTTGCATCGAAAAACGGCGATATTGCCTTTATAATTGGCGGAGATCATCCCGAAGAAAGCTATGAACCCGATCAATTTTCAACAATGCTGAACGTTATATCAAAGAGCATTGAGAACGAACAGCTTTTCTTTACCACACCCCGTGGTATGGCAGAGTATAAAAACAAATTATCAGAAGCTTATAATCTTACAATAGACGAGTTTAATGAAGAAAAGAGCAGATTGGAGAACAGGATAAACGAGCTTGAAACTCTTATACAAGAAGAGTACGATGAATATCTTGGTGATAAATAAAAATGTCTTACATCGGTATATATAAAATTGCTGACCACGTTTTTTCTCTTGAAACTATTTTTGACTATACTCATAAAATGTGTTTCGATTATACAAGTGAAGAAGATCCCGAGTTCAATATAACAACGTCTGAAGAGGATATTCAATATGAGAGAAAAAAGTCTTATGAAGAGGCAGTGCACGAGGGGATAAAACCGTTAGAGTTTGCTCCGTCGTATTTAGAGTCGCTGGCTGTGCTTCGTAAATTTGCTAATATTTTACTTGAGCGTTCAATCATACTCTTTCACGGTTCTTCTCTTGCGTATAATGGCGATGGATATATCTTCACCGCTAAAAGCGGTACGGGTAAGTCAACGCATACAAGGTTTTGGCAAAAAACTTTCGGTGAAAAATGCGTGATGATCAATGATGATAAGCCAATTTTAAGAATAGAGAAAGACGGCGTAACTGTTTTCGGATCACCGTGGAACGGCAAACACAACATAGGGAATAATACGTCGGCGCCTCTCAAGGTTATATCTATCCTCAATAGAGGAGAAAAAAACGAAGTATTTAAAATTGATAAGAACAAAGCCTTTGGAATGTTACTTCAACAGACGTACCGTCCCGAGGGTATTGAAAACATGACCCGTCTTTTGCCACTTGTTGATAAGCTTGCAGATAGCGTTAAGCTTTATAATATCTTTTGTAATCTTGAAGAAAGTACGGCGCTTGAAATTTTTAATGGAATGAAAGGACAGTAAAATGATACTAAAAAAGGAATTTGTAACTCACAATCTTGACGGAGAACAGATTATGGTTTCTGCTTCAGGAACCTTTAAGGGCTTTTTAAAAAGTAATAAAACAGCAGCCTACATTGTCGATTTACTGAAGGAAGAAACCACTGTTGAAAAGATAGTAAGTAGTCTTCTTGAAAAGTATGATGCTCC
This sequence comes from Eubacteriales bacterium, assembly GCA_045595105.1. GTDB lineage: Bacteria > Bacillota > Clostridia > Oscillospirales > SIG627 > RGIG6353. The sequence goes on from JAZNZV010000193.1 coordinate 11,807, forward strand.
AAAAGAGGTTATAGAAAAAGACGTTAATAGAATCATTGAAACGTTAAGAAAAGTAGGCGCTATTGATGAATAAAGAAAGCTACGAGTCTCTTTTGGAACGAGACGGAACCTTCGTTTATACTAACGTTGGTAGTAGCATGATGCCTCTTATCAGACCCAAAGGAGACCTTATTGTAATTAAAAAATGCGATAGACCTCTCAAAAAGTACGACGTTCCTCTCTACAAGAGAGCGTCTGGTCAATACGTTTTACATAGAATTATCAAAATTGATAAGGACGGTTACGTTATAAGAGGGGACAACTGCACGTATTTGGAAAGACAAATTACCGATGAACAGATTATAGGTGTACTCCAATCTGTTGTACGTGGCGGCAAAGAAGTTAAAATGGACAGTAAGCTACAAAAGCTTTATGCATCGGTTTGGAATAGCTTGTATTTTTTACGTGCTCCTCTTATGAAATTATTATTAAAAATAAGATCAGTCAGATAATAAATTATCTGACTGATTTTTTTAATCTAATAAAGCGATATAAAGTTTAAACACGTAACCTTCTTTTCCGTTATATGAGATTTTATACCATTTTCCATCACAGTCCAGAACGTTAACAATAGTGTTGTTGGGAATTGAATCAATGACAGGAGAATTCAGAGAAGCTTCTTGCCTCATGTTCAGATTTCCTCCCATGGTCATTACTCTGCCTCTGTTGTCAGTATTCTCGTCAAGATCGCATTCGCAAATTAAATCAAGAAATTCTTTTACCGATATGGCAAGAGCTTGACCTATTGCGTCTATATTTTCTTTAATCCAATTCGCATCCTCTTCGTTATCGTGATATGCAACCTCTACAAGTACTGACGGCGCCTTTGTTCTTCTGAGCTCAGCAAAGGAACGTGTGGTGCGTACAGAAACGTCTTCCGGATTTGGATATATTCCTTTTAAATTGTCAGCGATGATTTGCGCAAGCAAGCTACCTTTTTCGCTGGTTGGATAGTAATATACCTCGCTTCCACGTATTTCTCCATACAAACCCTCGGGGGCGGCATTGGAGTGAATAGCAAGGTGAAGAGCATAATCACCGCTATTTGATTGTGCAACTATTTCTCCAACGGTCATTTCGGGGGAGTTTCTTGTGTAGCAAATGTCAAATTCGCTCAAATACCTCGCTGTGCTGTCAGCAATCAGGTTCATGTATTGCTCTTCGTTACCGCCGTTTACGTACTCGTTGAATTGTTGAACCGAGGGGCTTAAATAGATACATTTCATAAAAAATCACACCTTTTTGAATTAGTTATTACATTCTATTCAAATAGGTGTGATTTTGTTCAAATATCAAGCATTGATAAAATATTTTTAGTATCTTCTTTAGCTAACGTTTTCATGTTACTTGCTTGAGATGTGATTTCCCGAGAAAGCTCGTCGTGATTCTTGATAATTATGTCGGTAAGGTTAATTAATTCTTTTACGTTTATATCAGATGCTGACATTTTTTTATCAAGACCCATATAATCTATGAGAGAATTAACCTTGGGGTCATATGACAGGGCGATTACAGGAGCACCTGCAAGGGCAGAAAACATTAGAAAGTGAAGTCTCATACCAACGGAAAACTCAACCTTTTCCAAGATACTTATCAATTCCTTTGCAGTTATGTCGGCAATAACAGGTGTATTGCACGCCAGCTTTGTTTTTATTGAATTGCAAATCGATAGGTCCTTTGAGGTCTGCATAGCCACAAGCAGAGGGAAAATGTTATATCTACTAATAATTTCTTTGCAGTATTCAACTGTCTTTTCGACTATCTGTGGGTCGTTACATGACCACTCTCTTAGCGAGATGGCAAAATATTTGCGCCCGTCATCAAGATTAAATTTTTTAACTAATCTATCGCTCCACTTTGCGTTAGCTTTATTAAGGCAAAAAGCTGGATCGGCACTGACATTTACTTTAATTTGCGGAATGAGCTTCTTTACCATGTTTGCGGACTCTGTTTCACGCATTGAAATTAAATCGGCAGAAAGGAGAGCGTTCTTGACTTTTTCTATATTCTTGCTTTTATTTATTGGTCCAAAGCCGTTGGCATAAATCATTACCTTAAGCCCAAGCTTTTTCGCAAGCTTTAAAATGGATGTATAGTATACAAGAGATTTAGTACTCGTAACGTCCTGCAAAAGACTTCCTCCACCACTGATAAAGACCTTCGCACGCTTCATTTCTTGATAAATTTTCAATAAATTGTATCTGTTTATGCTGTTGACAAGATATCGTTTCGAGGTTTCTTTAGGATTAGCAGAAAGAATACACAGCTTTGCATCCGGATTACATTCCTTGATATTCTCTATCATAGCTTGCAAAAGTGCTTCATCACCGATGTTTTTATACCCGTAGTAACCATTTATAATTATGTCGGAATGCTTATAGTGGAGAAGCGGTGTAAGCGTTGAGTACATATCGTTGTAGTCTTTCGCCATGGCATATGCCGAATAATAAGTATCGATAATTTTCTTGTTGTACTCAGAAACTTTTACAAGCTCCTCGCTTGTCATTTTGATGATACTCATCAAATCTCGGGTTACAAGCTCAGTTGTAGCAGGTTCACATCCTCTGCAACAATAGTTTGTGTCATAAGAAACTTTAAACTTGTCTTCTGAGAAAATACCTATATATCCTTCGTTTCCTGCAATAATTACAGGTATTCCCGTTGCCATAGCTTCCAGCGCCGAGCGTGAAACACCAACAAAAGCATCGGCGGATGCAACAAATTTGTTTATATCCACTCTTGCGCCTGTGAGCTTAATTACTTCTTTTCCGATAGTATTGTTTATTTTGTCAGTGTGTGCTTTTAATCTTTCAAAATCATTTCCGTCACCCACGATGATTAATTCAGCATTGGGCTTAATTTTTAATATCTCAGGCATTGCTGATGCAGTCATGAAGGCAACAGCACTTCTTGAGTCATCCATTCTGCTGACGTAAAGAATTCTGTAACTGTCATCGTTGAGAGAAAATTCCTTCTTTATATCAGACCAGTCGGTATCCTTTGAAAACTTTACTGTGTCGATGCCGTTAATAGTAGTAAATATATTGTCAGACCAAACGCCGTAATTTTTTATAAGATATTCTTTTATGTCGTCACTGACAGCGATTGTTTTTTCTCCCCAGTTGGCAAGCTTTTTCCAAAGAGGGGTAATTTTAAACACCCAATGGGCAGTTGTAACGTAGCGGAAAGAATATTTCTTTGCGAGAAGTCCGCAGATATATGCAGGTATTCTTGCATGAGCGTGAACAATGTCAAAGGATTCGTTATCAAAAAGCTTTTTTAACAAAAAATAGCTTTTAACAAAGCAGGTAGGCTTTTTGGAATGAAGCGGTATTTTTATATGACGTATACCATATTCTTCTAATTCCTTTTGATAAACGCCACCGTTTGAAGCGACTACTATTTCGTGTCCCATGTTCTTAAGAGCTTTAGAGAGTTCAACAACGTGTGTTTCGGCACCGCCTATTTCAAGCCCCATTAAAGTCATTAATATTTTCATTTTTTATCCCCGTGAGCAGTATGTGTGAGCGTCATATATTTTGCTGACATTATGACAACGTAAAATATCTTCATAACGGATAGAATCGCAAGGCTCATGTCAAAGTCTAAATGACCTGTCGCAAAAGTAATTAAGTCAGGTACGGCTGACTGACACAATACAATCATCGACATAAAGTATATAGGAAGAACGGGAGAGAAGTCTTTATCAATACTATATTTTCCGTCCTTTAATACAATAAAAGCCAGTGCCATAAGTGACAAAACGTTAGAAAAATCGTTATAAGTGCTCGCAAAACCTGTCTGGTTAATAAAGCTTAATATAGTTGCAAAAACAAAGTAAATAACAGGAGCAAGGTTTAAAACTTTTGTAAACGTGTTTTCGATAAAAGCTGAGGTGAAGTAAAAGAACACTGAAATAACAGACGATATCAGACAAACGTATCTTGCTATTTTTTCAAGAGGGGAGATTGATTCTCCAACGCTTGAGTTAATGCAGACTAAAGCTAAAAACATTATTCCAATAGCAACGCCAAAAAAGGTAGTAATACCTTTTTTATTTAATAGGTTAATTTTTGTTGTGGTATACGTTTTCTTTGTTGCAAAGAAAACTGCACATACAATGAGCAGTAAAACGTAGTAGATAGTAGCGAGTGCCTTTACGTTAAAAAATCCGGAATCAAAATCAAAATTAGTATATAACAATACTGTCCTCAGCACAGTAAAAATAGCTGCTAATGTTATTGTTGCAAAAAAGACTTTATTCTTTTTATTGTTTTGCATATATTTTTCTCCTTTAGTTAATACTTTGACGTACGTATAAATATATTATATATGAATATTAAAAAAAGTCAAATATTAAGATTAAATTTTGGAGAAAAAATGGTAAAAAAGATTTCGTTATTTTTAGCGGTTATATTTATGTTTTCGAGTACTTTGATTGCGTTCGCAGACGAAAACAATGTACGCTTGCTTCTCTGCGATGATAATAAGATAATAAATATCGATATTGAGGACTATGTCGCAGGCGTACTTGTTGGTGAAATGAGCGAAAACGCTCCTGAAGAAGCACTAAAGGCTATGGCAGTAGCTGCGAGAACGTATACACTTTATATGGTAAATAAAAATCAAAATAAAATGTATGACGTGTCGTCAAGCAGTGGAACACATCAAGCGTATATTGCAAGAAATAACAGAAACATCGACGAGTATAAAATCATGGACAGTGTTGTCAAAAAAACAAAAGGTGAGTATTTAACGTACAACGGAGAAGCAATACTTGCGATGTATCACGCTTCAAGCTTAAATTATACAGAGTCGTGTGTAAACGTATTTGTAGAGGACTTACCTTACTTAACTTCGGTGTCTACGCCTTTTGAAAACACTAACAATGCATATTGCACGTCTCTCTTTTTGAGCTTCAGCGAGCTTAATTCTATTTTAAGTGAAAACAGTTTTCCTACTTTTTCAGAGGAAAATTTGTTTTTGAAAATCGAAACAAACGAAAGCGGACGATGTCAGAGCCTGATGTTGCAGGACAATACGTGTGGAATTTATATACAAAAGGATAAAATTCGCAATATGTTTAATTTACGTTCAACTACCTTTGAAGTTGGTTTGAAGGATGACGGTGTAGAGTTCAGCGTTTTTGGTTACGGTCACGGTGTGGGACTTAGTCAAAACGGTGCTATTATATTGGCTGAAAGTGGAGAAACGTATGACGAAATTCTGAAAAAATATTATTTGGACTGTGAGATTTGTAAAACAATTCATAAATCATGAATAGATATAAAACTTAAAGTTAAAAATAAATGTGAAAAATAAAAGAAAGAGGTAAAGAAATGATTAACAAATTGAAAAACTTAAAATTTACCAAGCGAGGGGTATACATATCCCTTGCGATATGTATGCTTTTACTCGGTGGTATCGGAATTTTTTCAGCAGTAAGAAATATGGGGAAAATAATTGATGAAGCCGATATAGAATACACCGACGTTCCAACGGGGAGCGAATTCATAAATACTCCTTTTATAAATGCAGACAAGGAAGTATCAGAAAACGTTCCCGATGCAGAAACTAAAGTAACCTTAAATTTCAGAGTACCAGTTGAAGGTCAAGTGGCTAAAGAGTTTTCGGGTCTTGAGCTTGTTTTTTCTGACACCATGAACGATTATAGAACTCATAGCGGAATTGATATTGTATCAGAAGACGGGGCAAACGTAGTAAGTGCAGAAAGTGGTCAGATAATTAACGTTTATGATGACCCTCTTTGGGGCACAACAGTTGAAATAGAGCATGCAGGCGGATTTACGTCTTGTTATAGAAATTTGAGTGATACACTGCCCGAAGGAATTGAGACAGGTAGCTACGTGGCATCAGGTGGCATTATAGGAACAGTAGGTTCAACAGCTTTAGTGGAAGTAGGGGAGAATACACATCTTCATTTTGAAATGTGTCTTAACGGAAACAAAGTTGACCCTCTTGAATATTTAAACTTTAATTAAAAAGTAAAAGCCCGTTTGAAATTCAAACGGGCTTTTACTTTTGGAGCTGGTGACGTGACTTGAACACGCGACCTGCTGATTACGAATCAGCTGCTCTACCGACTGAGCCACACCAGCGAATAGGGTGTTATTTCACACCCATATATATTATACATAAAATTTCTTATTTTGCAAGCAGTTCTTCAACAATTTTTAAATCTGCAGGTGAATTTACTCCGAGTATTTCGGAAGAGTCGCTCGAAACGTAGGCATTAACGTTTTTACCTGCCTTCATAAGGATTTCAGGAACGTCGGTAAGATACTTTTCATTAGTAACCTTACTGTTCTCAACCTTATTAAGTGCTTCAAAAAGGTCCTTGGAATTAAAAATGTAAGTTGCGGCATTGTACTCGTTTACGTTGTTAAACTGCTCTTCTGTGCAGTCCTTAGCTTCGGTTATTGCAATGAGCTTTCCGTTATCGTCTCTTATCATTCTTCCGAGCATCTGACCTTTTTCTCCAAGGCAAGAAAGAATGGTGCAAGAATTGTTCTCTCTGTGATGCATTTCAATCATGTTTTTAATTGTGGATTCTTTGATAAGGGGAGTATCGCCACATATTACCACCAGGTCACCGTCGTAGCTTTGGAAAAATTCCTTTGCGCACTCAACAGCATATCCTGTACCGTAGCCATCATCGCCTTGCTCAATATAAGTAAGAAAAGGATAGGCGTTCATTATCTTTTCTTTTTTGAATTTTACAATAGCATAAATGTCTTTTTTGTCGATGAAGCTTAATGAATCGAGAACAAACTCAAAAATAGGGCGTCCATGGACTTCTCTCATTGATTTGGGCAAGTCAGCAGCCTCGGAATTAAAACGTGTTCCTTTTCCTGCTGCAAGAATTATTGCTTTCATAAACATACCTCACTGTTTTGTCAATTTATTAATTATTACATAAACTGTTAGTAAATACAAAAAAGGGGGAAATAATATGACCGAAGGAAAAACTTTTTTTGCATCTTCCAACAGCGCAAATGGGTTTCAAAGTTATTTTGATTTAATATATAATCCTAAAAAATTTGAAAAGATATACGTTATAAAGGGTGGACCGGGAACAGGTAAGTCTAATCTGATGAGAAAAATAGGCAAAGAATTTGAGGGGAAGAAGGGTGTAGAATACTTCTTGTGTTCTTCTGATCCCGACTCTCTTGACGGAGTGATAATTGATGAGAAGGTGGCAATCATCGATGGAACTTCTCCCCACGCCGTTGAAGCAAAGTACCCCGGTGCAATAGAAGTCTTAGTCGATACCGCAAAGGGCATAAAGAAGGGGCTTGTAAGCAGCCGGCAAAAAATAATCCAATTAAACGATAAAAAGTCGAGTCTTTACAAGAGCGCCTATTCTTATCTTAAAGCCGCAGGGGAAATGAAAAATGAGTACGTAAAAATTATATCTCAAGACTATCACGCAGATAAGCTCGATGCAGCTGTCACACGCTTTTTTAAACAGAACGTAAAAAAGGGAAGCGGTTATTGTGAAACTATCAGATTAGTTGAAGGTATAACACCAAAGGGAATATATAAAACGGGTGCGTTTGAAGCACTTGCACAAAAAAAGTGCATTTTAATTAATGCAGACGGATTTGATGCGATAATATACGACACATTTATTGAAAAAGCAAAAGAATATAACTTGAAAACTTATATAAGCTTTGACCCGCTTTTACCATTTACTATCAACGGCTTATATTTCCCCGAGGAACGGTTGTCGATAACAGGGTACTCTCAAAATCTTCACGGAGAAATCGATTACGATAAATATAAGGTGTTTAATGCTGAACGTTTTATAAACAGCGACGTTGTGGCAGACAACAGAGCAAAACTAAGGTTTTCTTATAAATGCCGAAAAGCTGTAATCTCTGAAGCTATTAGCTTTTTAAGCGAAGCGTCTAAAACCCACATGGAATTAGAGAGATTGTATAAAGAAAATATGGAGTATAACCTTGTGAATAATATCTTCGTTGAAATTATAAAAGAAATCAATGCTCTTATATAGTGTCTAATCATTTTACACAAAAACAAATGATTTGTCAAGTTTTTGTTAACAACTGTTCTCTTTTTAAAAAAACATTGACAGAACTGAAATAGGGAATGTATAATAAAATAGATAGGAGGTGCTAAAATGACCGAAAAGATAATTGACTTAATTAATGAGAAAAAATATGCCGAAGTGAGAAAACTTCTATCTGAGCTTAATCCTGCGGATATAGCCCTCTTATTTTCTGAGTTTTCTGAAGAAAATCTACCAATATTATTCAGAATTCTTCCAAAGAATATTGCAACAGACGTTTTTGTAGAAATGTCAGCCACTCAGCAAGAAACTCTCATTAAATCTTTTAGTGATTTCGAGCTTAAAATTGTATTTGACGATTTGTATCTTGACGATGCCGTAGATATTGTTGAAGAAATGCCAGCAGGAGTAGTTAAAAGAATACTTTCGCACTCATCACCCGAGGTAAGGGCGCAAATTAACCTTATACTTCAATACCCGAAGGACAGTGCCGGCAGTATCATGACAATTGAGTACGTCAGACTCAGAAAGAACATCACTGTAAGCGAGGCTTTTGACCAAATAAAGAAAACGGGTGTAGACAAAGAGACCATATACACCTGCTACGTTACTGATGAATCGAGAGTGCTTATAGGTATTGTTACGGCAAAGACTCTTCTTTTGTCCGACAGAAATGCGACAATTGAGAGCATTATGGAAACAAACGTAATTTATGCTAACACTTTAGACGATAAAGAAGAGGTAGCAAGGCTCTTTGAAAAATACGGATTTTTGGCTCTTCCCGTTGTTGATAAAGAACAAAGGCTTGTGGGAATAGTTACTGTCGATGACGCTATTGAGGTAATTCAAGAAGAGGCAGATGAAGATATCGACAAGATGGCTGCTATTACCCCTAACGAAAAGCCTTATCTTGAGCAAAGTGTCTTTTCTGTGTGGAAGTCAAGAATTCCGTGGCTACTTTTGCTGATGGTTTCAGCTACTGTTACAGGAATTATAATTTCGGGTTACGAAGCGGCACTTGCTTCGAGTGTAGTTCTTACAACGTTTATTCCCATGCTTATGGGTACGGGAGGTAACTCGGGAAGTCAGTCTTCGGTTACTGTTATCAGAGGGCTGTCACTCGGTGAAATATCCTTTAAGGATATGTTTAAGGTACAATGGAAAGAGCTCAGGATTTCTGTCCTCTGCGGTCTTACTCTTGGAGTTGTTGAATTCTTAAAGCTGTGGCTTGTTGATTCTGTTCTATTGGGTGATCCTGAAATTACGTTAAGCGTCGCATTTACTGTTTCATTAACTATATTTATTACAGTAGTAGTTGCTAAGCTTGTTGGCTCAACCTTGCCTATACTTGCTCAAAAAATAGGCTTTGACCCCGCAGTTATGGCAAGTCCCTTTATTACTACTATTGTTGACGCTCTTTCGCTGGTAGTATTTTTCAATATTGCAGTTGTTGTTTTGAATTTATAAAATAATGCGGTTGTCCACAGACAACCGCATTATTTTATTTCTTGAGCATTACAACAGAATGTGCGCTAATTCCGAGCTTTTCACCTGTAAAACCTAAGTGTTCTTCAGTCGTTGCTTTTACGTTTACTTGAGAAGGGCTAACGTCCAAAGCAATTGCAATATTGGATATCATTTCCGGAATGTGCGGTGAAAGCTTTGGTGCTTGAGCAACAATTGTAGCGTCGATATTCTCAATAGAATAGCCTTCTTTGCTTATAAGGCTTTTTACTCGTTTCAAAAGCTCAATGCTGGAAATCCCCAAAAATTCCTTATCGGTATCTGGAAAATGACGTCCTATATCTCCAAGTCCTGCACCTCCGAGAATAGCATCCATGATGGCATGAACAAGAACGTCTGCATCAGAATGTCCGAGAAGCCCTGTTTCGTGAGGTATATTTACTCCACCGATTATTAACGCTCGGTCACTTACAAGGCGATGAACGTCATATCCATGACCAACTCTCAAGCAATTCTTTTCTAATTTGTGAGATACTCCAATTAAATCGGAAATTGTTGTAATTTTAGTGTTATCTTTTTCCATAACGTAGGTATGCACCTTTACTCCGTTGTTTTCTACTATTGAGCAGTCGTCTGTAAAAATCTGACCGTCTTTAATTTTTGCCAGCGCTTCTCTGTATATTTCTGTTTTAAAGGTTTGCGGTGTTGAAGCAAGGAATAGAACGCTTCGGTCTAACGTTTCGGTAATAACGTTATCACTTACCTTTTTTACAGTGTCAGCGATTTTGGATACAGGGCAAACGGCTCCATGTTCGTTGGCACATAAGATTATATTGTCGATTTCTTCTGTTGAAATTAAAGGCCTTGCCGCATCGTGTATGGCAACGATCTGGCTTTCTGAACTAACTTGCATCATTGCTTTGTAGACAGATTCCTGCCTGATGCTACCGCCTTCTACTACGCATTTAACCTTTTTGTATTTGTCGCATAAGCTACTTACTGTTTCTACTTCTTCTTTTTTTGAACTGACGATGATTTCTTTTACGTATTCACTTTTTGAAAATGCATCAAGAGAGTATTCAAGAACGGTCTTTCCCGAAATTTCTAAAAGCTGTTTTGAAATATCCGAACCCATTCTTGAGCTTTGTCCGGCGGCTGCAATTATAACGCTTACAAACATTTTAAGAGTTTTCCTTTGCTTTAGCTTTAGCTCTTAACTCGGTGTTAAGAATTTTTTTGCGCAATCTCAGTGAAGTTGGAGTTACTTCAAGAAGCTCATCGTCTGCAATGAATTCGATGCACTTTTCAAGACTCATGGTACGGGGAGGTACAAGTCTTAAAGCTTCATCTGCTCCCGAAGAACGTATGGCGGTTAAGTGCTTTTTCTTACAAACGTTTACGACAAGGTCACCAAGCTCATTGCATTCACCTACAACCATGCCTTCGTATACGTTGGTGGCTGTCCCTATAAACATTGCACCCCTGTCCTGAGCGTTGAACAGTCCATAAGAAGTTGCGGCTCCATTTTCCCAAGCTATCAAAGAACCACGTGTTCTTCTCGATGTCTTTCCCTTCATAGGACAATATCCTTCAAAGGATGAGTTAACAACGGCGTTTCCTCTTGTGAGGGTCATGAGGGTGCTTCTGCAACCGATAAGTCCTCTTGAGGTGATTGTAAATTCAAGTCTCGTAAAGCCCGATGTAGAGGGTGCCATTTGAGTCAGTTCGCCTTTTCTTTGAGACACGTCATCTATAACGGTTCCAACAAATTCGTCAGGTACGTCGATGTATAGCGTTTCGTAAGGCTCGCAAAGTACACCGTCAATTTCTTTAGTTATAACCGAAGGAGTAGAAACCTCAAATTCGTATCCCTGCCTTCTCATGTTTTCTATGAGAACAGAAAGGTGAAGCTCGCCTCTGCCCGAAACTACAAAGGTATCGGCAGAATCTGTGTCTTCCACTGTAAGACTGATATTAGACTCAAGCTCTCTGTAAAGACGCTCTCTCAAGTGACGGGTTGTAACAAAAGTACCTTCGGTTCCTGCAAAGGGGCTGGTATTTACTGAGATGTTGATAGAAAGAACGGGCTTGTCAATTTCAACAAAGGGCAGTCCTTCGGGGTGCTCGCTGTCACAGATTGTATCACCGATATTTATATCGGGAATACCCGAAATGCACACGATTTCGCCAACGCTTGCTTCGGTGATAGTCTCTCTTTTTAGTCCGTCAAAAGTATAGAGATTTGCTATTTTCATTTTTTGTATAGTACCGTCACGGCGAACTATAGAAACGAATTTCTTTTCAAAAACATCGCCTCTGTTAATTCTGCCCACAGCAATACGACCAGTGTATTCATTAAAATCGATGTTAGATACAACCATCTGGAATGGTCCGTCTTCTTCTCCCTTGGGGCAGGGAATGTTGTCAACTATTGTATCAAAAAGCACCTTGAGGTTTTCGCCTTTAACGTCAGGGTCAAGAGATGCCCAACCGTCACGTCCCGATGCATAAACAACAGGCATATCGAGCTGTTCTTCAGTTGCGTCAAGGTCGATCAATAAGCTGTAAACCTCTTCAAGCACTTGCTTTGAACGGGCGTTGGGACGATCGGCTTTGTTGATTACTATGATGGGGGAAAGACCGAGTTCAAGTGACTTCTTTAACACTGTTCGTGTTTGAGGCATACATCCTTCAAAAGCATCTACAAGTAAGACAACACCGTCTACCATGGACAAGCTTCGTTCTACTTCTCCTCCAAAATCTGCGTGACCTGGTGTGTCAACGATATTAATTTTTATACCGTTGTAGTATAGTGAAGTGTTCTTAGCTAAAATTGTGATACCTCTTTCTTTTTCAAGGTCGTTGGAGTCCATTACTCTTTCAGCAACCTGCTCGTTTTCTCTAAAGGTGCCTGTTTGACGAAGCATTGCGTCTACAAGAGTTGTTTTTCCGTGGTCAACGTGTGCGATAATCGCTATGTTTCTTAAATTTTTCTGATTCATAAAACAAGTCGGAGGCCAAGCGGTC
>JAZNZV010000194.1:0-7914 GCA_045595105.1 Eubacteriales bacterium
TATGACAGGAGTTAAGATGTCCTCTATCATCGCTTACGAGCACGTTCACGAGGTTTACAAGAATCCTACCTTGAAGCTTGGTGACACCTGGATAGTATTCGAGTGCGAGCTCCTTTCGGGCGAGTTCATCGAATGGGACGGGGTAACTGCTAAGACCATCGACCGCTTCGGCAACGAGCGTCCTATCTGGTTCAACAACGACGGAAAATTCAAGGCACCCAGAGGTAAGTTCAACGTATCTGTTGAAGCAAGAGCTCTCAACCGCACAACACCTCGTATGCAGTTGACTCTCGGCTTTACAGGTAAGGAAGTTAAGTAAAATTATAAAAAGGTAAAAAAGCATTGTCTTTTTTACCTTTTTCTTTACTTTGTAAAACGTCAAAAAAGTCAAGAAATATAAAGTATTCGGTCAATAAATCGAAGGATTTTTTAGATTTATTGATATATAATAAAATAAAAATAATTATACTCTTCGGAGGGATATGATATGGCATCAATCAAAGAGCTGAAAAATTCAATTGTTTTAGAAAACGACTATGCTGAAATCACCCTGTCAAAGAAAGACTCTCTTGTAGAGAAGGTCATCGACAAAAAGGCAAAAAAAGATATACAAGGAGAAGAAACTCGCTTCTTTAACCTCTTTACAAAGGAGCTTGAAGAAGTAGCCGTTTGTGGCATTTCTCTCAAAGGTAATGTTATAAGCGTTGACACCGAGAAAGGTGCATTTGACGTTATGGTCTATACCTTTGACAGCTACTTTGCTTTTGAGGTAATTTCGAAAATACCTGAGGGTATCTACAAGATGCACTTTGTACACGTTAAATACGACTATGACTACGTTGACAAGAAGAACACCGGAGCAATACTCATACCTCTCACTATCTGGGCTGACCCAGTGCACTTCCCTGACGCAAAAGCAAAAGAAACTTACAGCCGTGTGTTCCCTCATCTCGGAGACGTTAAAGCAAAGATTGCTCTTATCATTGCTCCCATTATTGAGCACCGTGACATTATCAAAGAAGCGTCGCTGACGATCGATAAAAGCTGCGGTATAGTTTCAAAAACTGGCGGTGCTTGGAGCAACGACTATAAAGCTAACTTCTTGAACTATACTATCGTTACGGATTCTTCCTACGAGTTTTTGGAAAATAACCTACCATATTTTAAAGAAATCGGCATTGACCAGCTTGACTTTCACATTGCTTACAACAACTTCCGTCAGGGAGATTTTAAGGTATTGAGATACAAAGACACCAAGGATTTCAATCAAAGAGCCATAGGAAAATTGAAGGAATATGGCATGACGGCAAGTCTTCACTCATTTTCCTTTTACGTAGCATATAATTGTGACACCTTGCTTTCACGCCCCGATTACCAAAAGCAATTAAAGGTTTATAATACATATACCCTTGCAGAAGACATTAATGAAGACACCGACTTTATAAAGATAGTTGAATCACCCGACCTTATTGCCCCAAGCTCCAATGCATGTCAGAAGAGCTCTCCCGTTATGCTGATAGGAGAAGAGCTTATCAAATTTGAAATAAAGATAGACGGCTTGAAGGTTACCCAAAGAGGTCTTGCAGGAACTAAACCGGCTTCACATAAAAAGGGTGATGTTTTAAATCACATTGAAGGCTACTACTATGCACTTGTTCCTCAGTTTGGCTCAGAGCTTTTCCTTGAGGTTGCAAGAAACACCGCCAAAATGTACAATGAAGGCGGATTCAATATGATATATCTCGATGCCATCGACGGTATACACTATCATTGTGACAGAGGCAATGAAGACTGGTTCTATATGGCTCAGTTCGTATGCGAGGTTCTTAAGAACTGTAATAGCGATCCTATCATAGAATCGGCTTCCACAACTGCATCAATATGGGCGGTTAAAGGAAGAACGGGTGCATGGGACAGCGCTACAAGAGGCTACAAGATTTGGAACAACAAACATGCAAATGCCAACAAGCTTGCTATGGACAGACACCTTACTCCCATGCTTGGTTGGTATCACTTCTACCCCTTGAGAGACGATGCCCCTGCAAATGAGCATACAAGAATTCACTACCCCGATGCAATTGAACATATGGGTTCAATTGCAATAATGCATGACTTTTCAAACGTAATTAAGGGCAATAAACCTCTTTACGAAAGATATGCGGGACTCAAACGAAACATCAACCTTTACAAGAAATATGACGACCTTAGAAAGAGTGAATATTTTTCAAAAGAATACCGTCAGAAGCTTATTGACGGTCCTTGGGAATATCACTTAAAAGAAAAAAGAGGCAGAAAGTGGATCTTTGTAGAAAAGGATTACCAGATAGCCAAGCTCCAAGACCTTTCTGATACCGAGAGAAACTATAAGGAATTTAAAAACCCATTTGGTGCACAAGTGCCTTTCATAAGACTTGAGGCTATGCACTCTACGTTAAGACGTAACCCTATGGTTATGATGAAGCTTGACGAAAACACTGACCTCGTCGCTCAAAAGCTTGAAGTACAATACGGTCAGGAACTTAACTTCATAAATAACAGAGCAAAGGTAGTTAAAGTTAAAGGCAACGGTATAAAAGGCGGTAAGATTGCAATCAATCTCAGAAGTGCAACAAACAGCGTTACTACCTTCGGTGAATATATCATAGATACGGATTTTGAGGGATGGAGAGATTTTATTCTTGTGGAAACCGATAACGGTGAAAGAAATGACCACAGCTTTGAAAAGGACATCACCCCCTTCAAGGTTCACCTTGCTTATCTCAATCATGACAGACTTACAGGCGTTGATATTAAGACTGAAGGCGATATGACAGGTGTTAAAATGTCATCCATTCTGGCATATGAGCTCACCTATGAGGTGTATAAAAATCCTACGGTAAGAATAGGAGACTCTTGGATTCAGTTTGAATGCGAGCTCCTTTCGGGTGAATACATTGAATGGGATGGCAAAAATGCGAAGGCAATCGACCGATACGGAAACGAAAGAGCTATTTATTTCTCTATGGATAACTTCAAAGTACCCAGAGGTAAATTCAAAGCATCTGTTGAAGCAAGAGCCCTCAACCGCACAACACCTCGTATGCAGCTGACTCTCGGCTTTACAGGCAAGGAAGTAAAATAAAAAACAACAGTTATTCATTAAAAAACCCAGCAGGTTTCCCTGCTGGGTCTTTTTATAGCACTATTCCGTCTTTGAAAATAGATATCTCCCTAAATCCCTTTTCTTCGTTTTTAGTCTTTGTGCCCGATGCAACGTCCAACACGTAGTCGAAGAACTTATCCTCCAGACTCTCACCTTTCAGCATGGGTGAAGCATCGAAGTCTATCCAACCGGCTTTTTTGTTGGCGAGCTTTTCGTTAGTGGATATTTTCACAGTAGGAACGGGCGCTCCAAGTGGTGTACCTCTGCCTGTGGTGAAGAGAATGAGATGAACCCCTGCGGCAGTAAGATTGGTAATAGCTACAATATCGTTACCAGGACCGTTGAGAAGAGACAGTCCCCTCTCTTTTATTCTGTCACCGTAATCAAGGACGTCAACTATCTCTCCCTGTCCTCCTTTTTGCACACAGCCAAGGCTCTTTTCTTCGAGAGTAGTAATTCCTCCCTCTTTATTTCCGGGAGAAGGATTTTCATAAACAACCTGTCCATGCTTTGTAAAGTAGTCTTTAAAATCATTTACAAGACTAACCGTTTTATTAAACACTTCTTCGTTCTTACATCTTTTCATGAGTAAATGCTCTGCCCCGAACATTTCGGGCACCTCGGTGAGAACACAGCTTCCGCCAAAAGAGGTCAGTCTGTCCGAAAATCTGCCCACTAAAACGTTGGCGGTTATTCCCGACAAAGCGTCACTTCCTCCGCACTTCAGTCCCACCTTCAGCTCTGAGATTGGTACGTCACGTCTTTCAAAGGTGTCAGCATACGCCTTTAACTCTTCTATCAGTTTTACGCCCTCTTCAATCTCGTTTTCAACGTCTTGACAGTTAAGGAATTTTACTCTGTCAGTATCTATGTCACCGAGGACACTTTTGAACTGTGTTATGTTGTTATTTTCACAGCCAAGACCCAAGACAAGAACACCGCCTGCGTTAGGATGATTGACAAGACCCTTCAGTATCAGAGCCGTTGTTTTGTGGTCGTCGCCAAGCTGGGAACAGCCAAAGGGGTGAGGAAAAGCAAATGCACCCGTAAGAGTGGCAAGGCGCTCGGAAACCTTATTGACACAGCCAACGGTGTTAATTATCCAGATATCGTTTCTGATGCCAACTTCTCCGTTTTTTCTGACGTATCCTTTAAAGGTTATGTCGCTTTTTATCTTCTCTCTGCCTTCAAAGGGAGTATAAGTGTATTCCAGCTTGCCCGACAGATTTGTTTTTAAATTGTGAGTATGTACGTGCTCACCTTTTTTTATGTCGGCTACGGCGTGTCCTATGACTTCCCCGTATTTTATTACGTTTTCGCCCTTCACAATATCTCTCAGAGCGTACTTGTGAGAATCTGTAAGGCTTACTTCTACGTTATCTTTTTTGTTTATAACCATTTTTCAATATCCTTTTTCAAGAAGCTTAAATCTGCATCCCAAAGGCTGACGTTTGAAAGGATTTCATCCAAGCTCTTTTCCTTCATGAACGCCATTACTTCCTCTCCGTCGTTGGGCTCTCCTTTTTTGTAAAACTCTATAAGTCTTGCAAAGGAGAACGAAAGATTTTCGGGAGCTTTTCCAAAACGCTTCACGTATTCCAATATAGAGGGAAGAACTCTTACCTTAAATTTACTTACCGAGTTTAAGGAAATAGACGCACAGTAGTGCTTGATATAAGGGTTTTCAAAGCGTGTGAAAACGTTGTCGGCATAGTCCCAACACTCGTCCTCAGGTAAGTCGAGTGTGGGGATGATTTCGTCGTAAACACATTTCTTTACAAAAGCCGACAGCTTTTCGTTTTTCATGCACTCCCCTACGGTCAAGACTCCCTCAAGCATAGCATAGGGTATCATAGAGGTATGTGCACCGTTGAGGATGCGAACCTTTCTTGTGCGATACCTTTCCAGGTTGTCCGTTATAATAACGTTGAGCCCGCACTCCTTAAAGGGTAAAGGTGAGAGGTCCTCTTCCTTACCTTCTATTACCCAAAGGTGGAAAAATTCCGAAGTATTGAACATTTTGTCATCACCGCACAGCTCCTCCTCTTCCTTGGGGTAACCTGTGTTGATGCGGTCTACAAGGGTGTTGCAGAACACGTTTTTATCGTTTACAAAAGAAACGAACTCTTCACCAAGCTCCCAAAGGGTGGCATACTTCAAGATGCACTCCTTCAGCTTTTCGCCGTTCTTGTCAATGAGCTCACAAGGAAGGAACACGAAGCCGTCAAGCCCGAGAGTGAAGCGTTCAAAAAGAAGTCTTGTGACCTTTGCGGGGAAGGCTTTGGGAGGAGTAGCGTCAAAGGTGTCGCTATCCACGAACTCAATGCCTGCCTCGGTGGTATTAGAAACAACGAACTTAAAATCCTCGTCCCTTGCAAGAGAGAGGTATTTTTCAAACTCTGTGTAAGGATTTACCGAGTCGGTTATGACAGAAATCTTAGTTTCCTCTACTCCCTCGGCTCCTCTGATAAGGTGAGTGTATTTGTACCCCTGAGCTTTAAGAAGCTCGCAAAGTCCCTTGTCGATAGGCTGAACAACAGTTACCTTTATATCTCCAAGTCCTTTGTCGTTTATTTTCTGGAACATCCAATCGCAAAAGCCTCTTAAAAATCCGCCTTCGCCAAACTGTATAACCTTCATAAATCAGTCCTCCATTTTCGCCGTAGCAAAGCCTTCATAGCCATAAAGGAAGCCTTCGGCGTTTTTATGTATTTTTATTCCTGCAAGCTCTCCGTTAAACCCAATAAGGATATAGAGGTTCGCAAAATACTTGTCAATTATCTGCACCTTTAATGCAAGCTGACTGTCACTCGTCCACTTAGCGGAAGAAGCGCACTTATAGAAGTTTCCCGGAGCATAAGTATTTCCCACCAAATCGGAATAACCCTCCTCGGGGAAAACGCTAAATTCATTATAGCCCAGCCCGAAGTGGATAGTCATTTCCTTATTATCTTTAGTATAAACGAACGTGCCCTTTCCGTCAACGCCGAAATTCAGAGTAAATTCCTTAATTACAAAGTCGTCTATAAGGAATTTCTTGCCGTTTATCTTACCTTGAATTTCGGGTATCATCTCATTTTTAAGATGAACAAGCTTGCTTTCAGCAATCGGCTCTCCCTTGTACTCGTCAAGAGGGACATCCACAGCGTTATCATAAATAATGTTGAAGTAGCTTTCTATAATATTTGATTTTGCAAAGCTTTCTCCGAGAGTTGAAGCGTTGATTACAAAAATCATGTCCTTGTCGGGGGAGCAGATAGCGTACTGAGAGCCCATTCCGTTAAAGAAATATGAGTTCCTCTGAGTTCTCCAGAACTGATAGCCATAGCCAAGAGACACGTGGTCAGAGCTTCCGAAGGGTGAATTATTTATCTGGTATGACGTTGCTTTATCAAGGTATTCCTTGTTTAAAAGCTGTTCCCCCTTCCAGCTACCACCGTTCATTACAAAGCGAGCCGATTTCAAAAGGTCGATGCTTCTCATCATGAGTGCCGAATCCCCCCAGGAGTGACCTCCGGGACAGGAGAGGAAGTAAGCCCCCTCTACACCTATTTTATTGAACATCTTTTCGTTCAGATAGTCAATAAGCTTCTTGCCCGTCACTCTTTCTACCAAAGCGCCGAGAATAAAGGAGCCGTTGGAGTCGTACGCAAAAGCCGTTCCACCGGGGCGTGACTCCTTGGTCTTGTTGTCAAAGTAGTCCTGCACTCTGTCCGGAGCGCCGTTTATAATCCAGTTCTCACACTCCTTGGCAGTCGCCATCATGAGCATATGTCGGATAGTCTGATTTTTAAGGTTTTCGTCGGTTACGCTTTCGCATTCCTTCTGAAAATACTTCGATATACTGTCGTCAAGATTAACCTTGCCGTCCTGTTCAAGAAAGCCTATTGCAAGAGAAACAAAGCTCTTTGTCACCGAGTACATTCTGTGAAGAAAATCACGGTGGAAGGGAGCGTAGTACTTTTCAAAGAAAATCTCGTTGCCCCTTGCCATAATTATAGAATGAATTGGATACTCAAAGCTGTCAAGAAGAGAAAGAAACTTCTTGATACTATCGGTTGAAACGCCTACTTTTTCGGGAGTTGTGTAACTGAGCATATTTTCACCTATACATCGTAAGATATTTTTTAGTATTGTCTACCATTTCATAGAAAAGCTTTTTAGCGTCACTCAAGGAGCAGGTAACAAGTGGGTCGGTTACGAAAACTGAGCATATCTCTTCAAGACTGCGATGAGAAATCGCCTTGAAAACCGCCTCTTGTTCGGCACATACTCTCGAAATTAAAGGATATATTTCCTTTGGTATCTGTCCTGCCATAACGGGAGTAAGCTCTCCGTCACGGAAAACTGCGTTTGTTTCAACTACTGCACCGAGAGGCAGATTTGGTATCTGACCTACGTTTGGAATATTCACGTTTGTCACAAGAGTAGAAAGTCCAAGCAGTGCTCTTATCTGTTCAACACCCTCTTCACCCGTGCACTTGATTTCAATAGGCTTCCTACCGCTTCTCAGGTCTTCGCTTGTCTGAAGGCGTTCCTTTAAGTTATCACGTCGCCATGAAACGGGAGTAAGACCGAAGGACCAGCTCTCCACGGTTTCAGGGTCTTTGAGATACCAGTTACCTGGACAAAACTCTGCAAGGTGTCTGTCACCTGCCGCACCGATTATTCCGTAGCGACAAAACAAATCCATCTTTACACGCTCGGCACTGTTAAAGAACTTATTAAACCAATTCTTTTCAAGGTCCTCACCAAAACCGATATCCTTGTAC
>JAZNZV010000195.1:0-2760 GCA_045595105.1 Eubacteriales bacterium
TCGAATAGACAGAAACACAGGTGGAATTGTAATCTGTGCAAAGAACGCTGAAGCTTTAAGGTGCGTTAACGAGCTTATTAAAAACAATGAAGTCACAAAAAAATACCTCGCTCTTGTTCACGGTACTTTCAAAGAGAAAAAAGGACATATTAAAAATTTTCTCTTAAAGGATTCTGCTACCAATATGGTATCAGTATTTGAAAAGCCGGTTAAAGGAGGACTGACTGCAGAAACCTTCTACGAAATAAAAAAAGAAGATTTCAAAAGAAATCTTTCACTCGTAGAAGTTACCCTTGTAACGGGTCGCACCCACCAAATTCGTGCACAGTTTTCACATATGGGACATCCCCTCGTCGGCGACGGAAAATATGGGGTCAATAGAGATGATAAAAAAATGGGATACAAATTCCAAGCACTCTACTCCTATAAATTGTCGTTTTGTCCTAAAGATAAAGATAACTTACTGTATTATCTTTCAGACAAGGTGTTCACGGTAGACGAGGTTTTCTTTAAAAACGAAATATAAAGCTGTACGACAGGTGCCTGTCGTACAGCTTTATATTAATTATTTTAATTTAAAAATATACTCTCCACAGTTTGAATTATTTTCAATAACCGTCATATCAGAAAAATCAAAGACGCACTCTATTTCTGACGGTACGTTTACCTTATATTCAAAAACGCCATTGTTATTCGTCCATGCAACGTTAATTCTGCCAAAAGGAGAATCATAGTATCCTGAGGCTGAGGTAATTTTACAAGTTGTATCAAACACAGGCTTAAACGTGACTTTTTTGAAAGCGGGGTTGTCAATATCGGGGCGTATTCCAAGGCAATACTCATACATCCACTCCGTACAAGAGCCGAGTGAATAGTGGTTAAATGAGTTCATGCCTTTTTTTATGCCGTCCTTTTCTGTGTAGCTATCCCATCTTTCCCATATTGTTGTTGCTCCGTTAACG
Organism: Eubacteriales bacterium; assembly: GCA_045595105.1. Taxonomy (GTDB): domain Bacteria; phylum Bacillota; class Clostridia; order Oscillospirales; family SIG627; genus RGIG6353. The sequence continues at coordinate 963 of JAZNZV010000195.1, forward strand.
ATAGAATAGCCCCAGCCGGGATATTCAGTGCTTGTAACAAGGTCATAGGCTATATCAGCTCTTCCTATATCGCAGAGCGTAGGCAAAAGGAACCTTATTCCCAAAAATCCCGTGGTAAGCTTTCCATTGTCTTCCTTAAATTTTCTGACGAGATTATCACGTGCCTCATCAAGAGCTATTATTCCAAAGCTGTATGCAATAGCATAAGCACTCTGAGTATCGGATAAAATTCTGCCATTAGCATCAATAAATTTATCACGGAAAGTCATTTTAATATTATTATAAAGCCCCATATAGTATTCCGCTTCAAAGTCTCCTATTATTTCACCAAGCTTCCAGGCAAGAAATGAAGCTCTGGCATAATACAAGGTAGAAACTACGCTCAAATCAGTAGGAGTTCCCAGCGATAACCAATCGCCGTAGCGTCCCACGTATCCTCTGAAATAATCGGGGCTTTCGATTTCATAATAATCGAGTAGCTTTTTCAGAGCAGGCAGATTATCTCTTATTATCTTTTTATCACCATACATTCTATAATGACAATATGGTATTTCGCCAATAGCCTCACTCCAACCTGCAGAAGCGTCATATCCTGTGTATGCATAAGAACCAACGGGAGGAACGGGCGCAACAGCAGGAATAACACCGTTGCCAAGCTGTGCGTCTCGTACGTCGGCAAGATACTTCTCATAAAACACCTTGCAGTTCATATTATACATTGCACTCTGACAAAAGATTTGTGCATCTCCCGTCCAACCAAGGCGTTCGTCTCGTTGCGGACAGTCAGTGGGCACGTTTAAGAAATTGTCTCTTTGACCCCAAAGAGCATTTTTATAAATTTTGCTTGTAATTGTGTGACTGCAAGTAAAATCTCCCGTGCTCTCCAAGTCTGAATACATTGCTTCGGCGGTAACGTCCAAAATCTCAGCGTTGCCTTGTATAGCAATTTCTGCGTAGCGAAATCCGTGAAAAGTAAACAGCGGTCTGAACAGCTCTTCACCTTTACCAGAAAGAACGTAGGTGTCTGTTGCCTCGGCTTGCCTTAGATTTTCTGTATAAAGCTGACCGTCTGAAAGAAGCTCGCCGTGTCTTATTACAATTTTTGCTCCTCTGTCACCCTTAAATACACATCTTAATACGCCCGAAATGTTTTGCGAAACATCGTATAAATAACTTCCGTTTTCCTCACGAAGAAGCTTTGGTTTAAAAGTATGCTTCACCACAATCGGTGGGATTTTTACTTCTTCAAGATATAAATTTCTTGAAAATTTAAAAATGCTTTCTTCGGCGTTATCCCAATTAGTGTCATCGTAATCGTAACACGAAAAATCGCCAAGGCTCAAACGAGAGTCAACGTATTCTCCCATGTAAATGTCGCTTCTGAGGATTTCTCCTTTTGTTGCTTTCCAATCTGTATCAGATTGTATTTCTTCAACTGTGCCGTCGGTATATTCAATCCTTATTAGCGCCGTTACTTCAATTCGGTCACTGTATCCATTCCTTTTAAAGGCATACTCAGAGCCCAGGTGTCCGACAGCCCATCCGTCACCCAAAACAATACCTATTGCATTTTTTCCTTTCAGCATATTTGTAATATCATAGCGCATAAAGGGTAATTTTTTTGAATAGTTAACCCAGCCCGGAGATAGATAATCATTTGAAACTTCACTGCCGTTTACGTAAGCTTTATAAACACCGAGAGCTGACACAAAAAGTGTTGCAGTCTTTACACCTTTCTTTATTTCAAATTTGTGTCTGAAATACGGTGAAGGGTTTCCATATTTATCATGAGCGCTTT
>JAZNZV010000196.1:0-2341 GCA_045595105.1 Eubacteriales bacterium
CGTAGCATTTTTAATGCAGAATTATGGAAATATTATTCTAATATTTCCATGAACCGACGTTTCCCTCTGTTATATAATACTCATTCTTGATAAAATGTCTGTCGGCAGTGTAGGAATCAACTATGACAAGCTTTACCTTCATTTTCGACGGAATAATGTTCTTTATGTAGACAGAGGCTATCTGTCCCACCTCAACTCCGCTTTTCCATTCGGCAAGTCCTGCAAGGTTAGGGGCAAGCTCCACGAAAATTCCATAGTTTTCAATGCTTCTGACTACTCCTGCCACCGTCTGACCTATCTCAAAACGAGATGCGTTCTCCTCCCACGTACCAAGTAGCTCCTTGTGGGAAAGTGCTATTCTGCCTCTTGAAATATTGTTCTCGACATACAATGGCTCTTCACGGGATTTCACAACCGCCTTTATCATCTGCCCCACCGAGAAGCGGTCGTCGGGGTGTGCTATTCGGGAAACAGATATTGAATCGATAGAAAGGAGAGATATAATTCCGCAACCAATATCGCAAAATGCGCCGAAGGGCTCGAAGTGTGTTACCCTTGCATCTATTACGTCACCAACCTCAAGCTTATTGAGATAGTTTTTCACGCACATCTCCTGTGCACGGCGACGTGAAAGATAGGCGATGGGCTGTGCGCCCTCGGGATATTCTATGCGGTCGATGACGAAGGACACAGCCTTGCCCACTCTTGTGATTATTGCAATATCACGGGGAGGAGCTCCGTCCTCACTCCACGCCACCTCTTCTCTCGGGATTATTCCCCGACAAGCTCCAAGGTCGAGGGATAATTCAAAATTCGAGGTACAAAGGGTCACTCTTGCCTCCAGCACCTTAGAGTTCACTCTCGCCTCTTCAAGTGACGCCAGACTTGTCATCGCCTCTCGGTTTCGAGGGGTCTTTATCAGCATTCCTTCGGGGAAATAGTTTTTGTCGTTCATATTTTGCCTCCAATGTTTTTACTTCATTTTATTCACACATCAATTTCTTTATGCAATATTTTAAATCAGACCTTCTGCAAATTTTGTAGATATTTGGAACGGCAAAAAATGTTGTAATTATTTAAACTCCTTTTTGTTTTGCTAAGAATTTTTTGTCAAGACGAGTGCACACGAAAAAAGGCGAGGAAGTCTTACTTGCCCATATTTGCAGTTGAAAAAGTATTGACGAAAATTTCAAAGCAAAAAAAGAAAAAAGATAGGAAAAATTCCTATCCTTATCTTTCAACTATATCAACAACCACGTGCTGATCATGTTTTGTGGAAGAGGCTTTCATAACTGTGCGGATTGCCTTTGCAATTCGTCCGCCCTTGCCTATAACCTTGCCCATGTCGTTTGGTGCAACGGAAAGCTCAAGGTGGAGAGTTGTGCCGTCAAGACGCTCGTTTACAACTACCTCTTCGGGTGCGTCGACTATGGCTGATGCCAGGTCTATTAAGAGTTTTTTCAAGGTTTTCCCTCCAAATATTAGTCGATTGCGCCTGTCTTCTTGAGAAGACTCTTAGCTGTATCTGTGGGCTGTGCGCCGTTAGCGATCCACTTCTTAGCCGCTTCAACGTCAATCTTTATCTCTGCGGGGTTAGCCATAGGATTGTAGTAACCGATCTCTTCGATAAATCTTCCGTCTCTGGGATATCTGGAATCTGCTACAACTACACGGTAGAAAGGAGCCTTCTTAGCACCCATTCTTCTGAGTCTGATTTTTACTGCCATTATTTTCACCTCCATGAGTAATTTTTAATATATTCCAATTCGTTTCCGAATTAAAAACCAAAGGGTAATTTTCTGCCAAATTTCTTCTTGTTGCCTGTGAACTGCTTCATGAGTTCCTTTATCTGACCAAACTGCTTGAGAAGTCGGTTTATCTCTTCCACCGTGGTTCCGCTTCCTGCCGCTATTCTCTTCTTGCGTGAGGAGTTTAAGAGGTCGGGGTTTTCCCTTTCCTTTTCGGTCATGGAAAGGATTATAGCCTCCTGACGGGCGAGCTGTTTTTCGTCAACCTTAGCGTCCTTTAAGGCTCCGGGCTTCATACCTGGAATCATACCTACAAGCTGGTCGAGGTTTCCCATATTCTTTATCTGCTTGAACTGGTCGAGGTAGTCGGCAAGGGTAAAGGTCTGCTGACGGAGCTTCTTTTCAAGCTCTATCGCCTTCTTTTCGTCGAAGGCTTCCTGCGCCTTCTCGATAAGAGAAAGCACGTCGCCCATACCAAGTATTCTCGATGCCATGCGCTCGGGGTGGAAGGGCTCTATGTTGTCAAGCTTTTCACCTGTTCCCACGTACTTTATAGGCTTGCCTGTTACGTGTCTTACAGACAGTGCGGCACC
>JAZNZV010000197.1:0-11409 GCA_045595105.1 Eubacteriales bacterium
CCCTCTTTTTTCAGCTCACGCTGTGCTTCGTTGCACTTTCTTATGGTTTCTCTGAGTACTTCGGCATTAGTTCTATATTCGGGAGGGAGGAAGCCTACCCCCGCAATCGACGTTCCAAGGTCTTTGTGAAATTCAATTTCACCCTTGACGTTTTCGATATAATTCTGTATGGGTCGGTGAGTACCTATGACCTCAATGCCGTTTTCGTCGAAAACCTTTTTCAGCTCCGTGGCACTTCCCGCACTGTCGGGAACGCCCGATAACTGAACCGTCTTAAAGCCTGCATCTGCAATTCTTTTTATAGTTTTACGAAAATCCTCGGGGGTGGTACAAAGCTCTCTTACTGTGTAAAGCTGAGCTCCTATTCTTCTATCCATTATTATAACACATACACAAAAACTTTTACAATAAATTTTGTGTTTTTTCTCCTTTTTGTTTAGTAAGTTCCGCTAAGGTCTGTAACGGTGCTTGAAGCCTTCTTGACAACCGTTGAAGCCTTTATTTTTTCGCAAAGTATTCTGTAATGGTCCTCGTGAGGGAAATTGTCAAGGTCAACCGTTGAATTTCCTGTCCACGTGGAGTAGTGCATAGCGTTTGAAATAGTCAGTCCCTTTATACCCTCTTCACCGGGAGCGAGAAGAGGTGTGCCGTAAAGGAGGGCTGAGGTGAAGTCATTGAAAATTCCCACGTGCTGAGGTCCGCCGTCGGCAGGCACCTCAATGTATTCGGTAGTGTAAGCAGGTGTACCGAAGGGAACGGTGTTCTCACGGTCGAATTCGGGCTCGGATTTTTCGAGACGGTCAAAGCGTATAACGTTGTTTTCGACTGTAACCTTACCCATATCCGCTGCTATTTCAAGTCTGTTCGTGCCCGGCCACTCGGCAATAGAGGTGATGTATACACCCGTCATTCCGTTCTCGTATTCCATAAAGGCTGTAACCTCGTCCTCTACCTCAATATCTCGGTATTTACCGAAATAGGTGTGGGAGGAAAGAGTCTTGGGAACGCCGAAAAGCCACTGCCACAGGTCGAGCTGATGGGGGTTCTGATTTATAAGAGTTCCGCCACCCTCTGTTCCCCAGGTTGAACGCCAGGTAGCACTGTCGTGATATGCTTGTGCTCTGTACCAGTTTGTAACGGTCCACTGAACTCTCTTTATTCTGCCAAGCTCTCCCGAGTCTATCATATCCTTCAGCTTCTGATAGATGGGGTTTGTACGCTGATTATACATAATTCCGAAAAGCTTGTCACTCTTCTTTGCCGCCTCGTTCATTTCAAGCACCTGCTTGGTGTAAACGCCTGCAGGCTTTTCGGTAATAACGTTGAGTCCGCACTCAAAGGCTCTCATTACAAGGCGGGGGTGGTCGTAGTGAGGCACCGCAATAACCGCTACGTCAACAAGTCCGCTCTGGAACAGCTCCTCCGCATCTGCAAAAACGGGTATATCGGGGAACTTTTCCTTAGCTATACGGCGCTTTTCCTCGTCGATATCACAAAGAGCTGTGAGAACTGCCTCCTCGATTTTACCGTTCACAAACTTGTCGGCGTGGGCACTTCCCATATTACCTACACCTACAATGCCGAATCTTACTCTTGCAGTAATACCTCTTACTATCGCTTTAAGACTTTCATAGGCAAGGGTGAACTTTTCGGGAGTAGCACCCTCCTTCATTTCGGTCTTGTTTTCCCCTTCAAGAGCGTCAAGCCCCGTGAAGGAGCCAAGGTGAGGCTCAAGGCTGACAAAGCCCTTGTAGCCCGACTTGTAAAGGTCGGAGAGTATCTCCTTTATATTGCCCTCCCCTTTTCCTGCAGGAACGATAGTGCCGTCGGTGAGGGCGTCCTTGATGTGCATATATTCGATATAGTCTTTAAGAAGAGGGTAAGCCTCGGTATAGGGCTTCACGCCTGCCTGTATGAAGTTTGCAGGGGCGAAGACTGCACGAAGTGCGGGGCTGTTTACCGCTCTCAGAATTTCAAGGCATCTTTCGGGCTTTTCACCGTAGATGTCCTTTTCATTTTCGTGGAGAAGAGTCACACCTCTCTTTTCGGCAAGGCTTGTCATAGCCTTCATTCGTGAGATGACCTCGTCACGCCACTTGTCAAGGCTGTCGTTTTTATCTATATAAAAGCTGAAAACTCGTATGTATTTCGTGCCGAGAGCCGAAGCGATGTCAATTACTCTGTCAAGCTTCTTCATGTGCTCGTCGAAGTCGTCTGTTATCTTTATCTTACCGATAGGTGAGCCGATAGAGGAAGCCTTAATTCCCCACTTCGCCATCTTTCTTTTTAATTCTTTAACCTCTTCGTCGGTAAGGTCGGCAATATTCTTTCCGTCAACGCCTCTCGCTTCAAAGTATTCTATCCCAAGGCTTCTCAGATGCTCGAACTGTTTTTCTGTGTTCTCGCTTATTTCATCTGAAAACCCTGTGTAAGTAAATATTTTCATAATTATCACCTCAGAATAATTCTACCACTATTTGTTAAATAATTCTATGGAAAGATTGACAAAAACATTGAAAATCTTGCTGTTTTGTGTTAAAATGGCAAAAAGGCGGTGTTTTTTTATATGACAGAGTTTTCGGTAAAGGGAAAAAACTATTCTCTCAGCTTCGACTGTGACCTTGCAGACAGTAATTTCGGCTTCCCTCTTCATTCCCACGAGGGGATATATGAAATACTTTATCTCGAAGAGGGCAAGCCCTCATTCTGGATAGAGGGAACGTCATATCCTCTGGCGAAGGGTGACATCGTTATAGCAAGGCAGGACGAAATGCACCGCATGATACACACCGAAAGGCACCTTTATAAAAGGCTTGTAATAAACGTAAGTCTGGACTTTTTTGAAGCCGAGGACTGTGAGAGCTACGCCAAGGTCTTTGAAAACCGACCCGTTGGTGTGGGTAACCGCTTTTCGGGAGAAGGAATGCTTGACGAAATAGTATTGAGAATAAAAAAATATGGTGCAATGGGAGAAGAGGTCCTTGTGAAGGGGGCACTTTGCGAGCTTATATGGGCGCTTAATACCTTGAGTAAAAACAGGGAAAGAGAAAGCCGAGGCTTCGTTCAGAATATAGTTTTATATATAAACGACAACATCACCCAGCCTCTTACCCTCGACAGCATCGCCGAACACTTTTATATAAGCAAATACCACCTTTGCCGAATTTTCAAGGAAAGGCTTGGACTAACTATTGCAAAGTATATTACCCACAAACGCATACTCCTTGTAAAGGAGCTTTGTGCATCGGGCAAAAATATAACCGAAGCCTGCGTTTCGGCGGGCTTCGGTGATTATTCAAGCTTTTACGTTGCCTATAAAAAGGAGACGGGAAAAGCTCCCGGTGAGGATTTAAAGAAATAGTCTTTCAAGGTTGTGCTTCAGCCTTGGAACGTCCTCGAATATTATTTCCCAGATGAGAGTCAACTGCAGTCCGTCGTATTCGTGGACTATCTTGTTTCTAAGTCCGTAAAGACTGCGCCAAGGAATTTCGGGCGTTTTCTCTTGAAAATTCCTTGATACTCTGTGAGAAAGCTCCCCTATCTGAGAAAGATTAAAGACACAAGCCTCGGCAAGAACAGAGTCACGCTCTACTTCTTTCGGGGTCTTGTTTTTTGTATAGCCGAGAATTTTGTTACAGTAAAAGAGCATTTTACCTACGGTGTTTCTATCCTTCATAGATGACAACACCGTCCTTTTTTATCTCTCGGTCAAGCCGTGAGCCCTCTATGACCTCCGACGCTCTTACAACGTCGGGGTCAATTCTCAGAACCTGTCTTATATCCTCTATAAGGGAAATAAAATTCAATCCTCGGAGAGTTGTCTCAACGCAAAGGTCGATGTCACTTCCCCGCCTTGCACTTCCCTTTGCATAAGAGCCGAAGACGATAGCCTTCGTTACTCCGTTTTTCACAAAAACGTCCTTCAACAGCTCTTCAAGGCGTTCAACTGTGTATGCGTTTCTCATTTCTTTGCGTCAAGCCAGTTTTTGCCCATTCCCACGTCGGCAGAAAGGGTAACGCTGAGCTCTGCCACTCCCTCCATTTCTTCCTTCAAGAGTGTTTTTACGTATTCCGCTTCACCTTCGGGAGCTTCGATGATAAGCTCATCGTGTACCTGTAAGATGAGACGGCTATGAAGCCCCTCACTGCGAAGTCTCCTGTCGGTCTTGACCATTGCAAGCTTTATAAGGTCTGCCGCAGTTCCTTGAATGGGTGAGTTCTTGGCTACTCTCTCACCAAAGGAGCGCAGCTGCTTTTTCGTTCCCGTCAGCTCGGGGATATATCTCTTTCTGCCCCAAAGCGTTTCGGCGTATCCCGTCTCATATGCCCCCGAGACGGTGTCTTCAAGATACTTCTTTACCTTGGGATAGGTTGCAAAATAGCTGTCGATGTAGTCCTTTGCCTCCTTCATGGATACCTTCAGATCCTCGGACAGCGAGAATGCGCCCATTCCGTAGACGATGCCGAAGTTTACCGCCTTTGCTTTGCTTCTCAGCTCTCCCGTCACCTCCTGAAGTGGCACGCCAAAGACCTGAGATGCGGTTGCGGAATGTATGTCCGCTCCCGAATTAAAGGCGGAAATGAGATTTTCGTCTCCCGAAATGTGAGCGAGCACTCTCAGCTCTATTTGTGAATAGTCGGCATCGATGAGGACACTTCCCTCTTTTGCGTTAAAGAAGCGTCTTAGCTCACTTCCCTCGGGTGTCCTTATGGGAATGTTCTGAAGATTGGGCTCGGATGACGAAAGTCTGCCCGTGAGAGTCTGCTTTTGGTTAAAGCTTGTCCTTATTCTGCCGTCCTCTCCTATAACCTTTAATAGCCCCTCAATGTAGGTTCCGTACAGCTTTGCAAGGGAACGGTATTCAAGAATGAAATCTATAACAGGTGAATAAAATCGTAATTTTTCAAGGGTCTCCGCATCGGTGGAATATCCCGTCTTGTTCTTTTTCAGAACGGGGAGAGACAGCTTTTCGTAAAGCACCTCACCAAGCTGTTTGGGAGAGTTGAGATTGAAGGTGGTACCTGCTATTGCGTAGACGCTTTCCTCTGCCCTTTCCATCTTTTCTTTAAGGTGCTTTCCGTACTCCTCGATGCCTTTTTTGTCAACGCCGAAGCCTTCACGCTCCATTCCCGCAAGAACTCTCGACAAGGGTAGCTCCACCTCATAGTAAAGGTCCCGCACCTCTTCCATTTTCTCTTTAAGCTCTTCAAAAAGGGGCTTTATGAGAGACACTCTCCACTCGGGTCTTTGCTCTGCTCCCGAGGGCACACTCTTCCCAAGGTATGACATAACTATTCTCGAAAAGTCTCCCCTGCTGTCGGGGTTGTCCACGTAAGAGGCAAGCTGAATATCAAAGGCTGCCATCTCGGGTGGAAGACTGTCGAAAAGCTTTCCCGTTTTCAGCCAAAAGTCCTTTGTATCAAAGAGTGCAAGACGGCGTGAGGATAAAATTTCAACTATCTCATCTCCCATAGGAGTGGAAATAAGAGTGCCGTCAATGTGGAAATAAAGGGTGTTTCCTATGAGGTCGAGAGGAATTATTCCGTCGGGAAGCCTTGAAGCAAATTCCTTTGCAGAAAGCTCCTCAATCTGTGTTTCCTCTTCCTCTACTGTGTCAAAGGATATCTGGTCGGAATAGGTGGGCTTTTCTTCCTTTTCGTCAAGCCCGAAGCGCTCCATGAGCTTTGTGAATTCAAGCTTCACAAAAAGGTCACGCAGTGCACTTTTGTCCTCTGTACCTATAACAAGACTGTCGGGAGAGGGCAGTGGCTCCACCGATAGATTTATCTCGGCAAGCTTTCTTGAAAGAAAGGCGTTTTCCCTTCCCTCTTCAAGCTTTTTCTTTATGCTGTCGCTGACAGAAAGTGTGCCCTTTTCAAGCCTTTCGTATATTCCGTCAACGCTTTCTCCCTCAAGCACAAGCTTTATAGCGGTCTTTTCACCGATACCTGCAACGCCGGGTATATTGTCCGAGCTGTCTCCCGCTAGGGCTTTTACTTCAATGAGCTTTTTCGGGGGGAGAGAGTATTTTTCCTCTATTTTTTCGGGTGTGTAAAACTCGTCGCCCGAGTTTGCCGAGAGGATAACAGTGGTTTTGTCAGAAACTAACTGAAAGGAGTCTCGGTCTCCCGTGACGATATAGCTTTCCCCCTCAAATTTCTCGGACAGCGTTCCGAGAATATCGTCTGCTTCAAAGCCCTCAAGGCTTACAGTCTGTATGCCAAGGAGCCTTGTTGCCTCTTTAATATAAGGCACCTGAGAAAGGAGCTCGTCGGGAGTTTTATGTCTGCCCGCTTTATATGCGTCATACATTTTATGGCGGAAGGTAGGGGCTTTAAGGTCGAAAGCCACCGCCGCAAGGTCGGGCTTTACTCCGTCCAGATGCTTTTTGAGGATATTCAGATATCCGTAAATTGCGTTTGTGTGTATTCCCGTGCGTGTCACAAGAGGTCTTACTCCGTAAAACGCTCGGTTCATTATGCTGTTTCCGTCAACAATTAGAAGCTTCATCTTTAATCCTTTCATGACAGGGCTTTGCCCTGTACCCACACGGACCTTTTTGTAAAAAGTTCCGTGTCCTCAAAAACTTTATTTATTAAAGGGGCATTTATCGCAAAGCGGGGTAGGGGCTTTACAGTATTCTCTGCCAAACAGCACTATTCTATGGCAGAAATCCGACTGCTCCTCTTTTTTTATAAGGCGGGACAGTTCTCTCTCGCATACAACGGGGTCGTTTTTCGAGATGAGTCCAAGCTTATATGTAATTCTTATACAATGGGTGTCGGGTACGATCTTGCTGTCCCCGAAAACGTCTCCAAGCATAAGGTTTGCTATCTTCATTCCAACTCCCGGAAGTGAGATAAGCTCGTCATAGGTTTGAGGTACTTCTCCGCCATGCTTTTCCACTATTGCACGTGACATTCCTATGATGCTTTCGGCTTTCGTGCGGAAGAGTCCGCAGGGGCGAATGATACCTTCAAGCTCGCTTTGCTCCGCTTTTGCCATATGGTGAACGGTAGGGAAGGCATCAAAGAGTGGCTTTGACACCTCGTTTACACGCTTGTCGGTGCACTGTGCAGACAGCCTTGCCATGACGAGAAGCTTAAACGGGTCGTTTTCATATTCGAGAGCACAAAGGGCATCGGGATATTGGGTTTTTAAGAAAGCCGAGAAAATCTCGGCTCTGTCTTTTTTCTTCTTTATGTCTTTAATTCTTGGGCAATTCACTTTTTTCTCCCATTATTATTTTTGCGTTTCGTCTGACGGTGCTCTCTCCACGCCAAGCGTATGCCCGACGGGAAAAAGTACCCTCTTCTATAAGCTTATCGAGGATTTTAACGTTAAGTACGGGGGTAAGGCTTCTTTTGAAAAAGGGGATTTCTGTCTCCTCTGCCTTTTCGTTTTCGGGGCAGACCTCCTGACAGACGTCACATCCCCATACCATACCCGAGTTTTTTATGATTTCTTCGTCTGAGCCTTCAAGACGCTTCTTTTGATTTATAAAGGAAAGGCACCTTGTTTTATCCTCTATTCCGCCCGTGGGACACGCTCTCACGCAGGCGTTACACCCACGACAAAACTGTCCTTCCTGCCCTTCCTCTATTCCCGAAAAAACAGGGGAGCTCAAGGGCAGATCCGAGAAAAACTCGGCAACAAATACAAAGGAGCCGTATCGCTTATTTATGAGAAGCCCGTGCTTTCCTATACTTCCAAGTCCCGATTTTACAGCCGCCCCCACCTCGTTTATGGGAGAGGTGTCACAAGCCGAGCGGAAGTGATGGGGGAATGCTTTTTCAAGCCTTTCCGAAAGCTCCTTAAAATAAAAGTGATAGTCCTCGGCAAAGGCATAGCGTGAAACGTTAGCCTGTTCCACTCCCTTGACGTAGTATGGGATAAGAAAGGTCACTACCGTTTTACAATCAAAATCCCGAAAGAGGCGTTCTGCACGGCGAGGGTCGGTTATCACAGCTTTTTCAAAGGGGATAAGAGAGACCTCGTATATTTTTTCGGAGTCGAAAAACTCTTTTAGTGTCATTATTCTTCCGAGTGCTTGGAGCAGTGACAGCAATCTCCGTCACAGAACTTCGTTTCATCGTATTCGATGCCGTTTTTGTCATAGTAGTCCTTAACTGCCGCCTTTTCCGTTTCTTCTGCAAGAACCGAGCAGTGAACCTTGTGAGCAGGCAGCTCGTCAAGGGCTTCAACATCTGCCTTGTTGGTAAGCTCAAGTGCGTCCTCGATGCTCTTGCCCTTTATCATCTCTGTTGCCATAGAGCTTGACGCAATAGCCGAGCCACAGCCGAAGGTCTTGAATTTTACGTCGGTGATGATGCCCTTGTCAACCTTGATATAAATTTTCATTATATCTCCGCATTTTACGTTGCCTACTTCTCCTATTCCGTCGGCATTTTCTATCTCTCCCACGTTTCTGGGATTTGTGAAATGGTCCATTACTTTTTCGCTGTATAACATGTTATTTTCCTTCTTTCCGTTACTTTAAAATAAATTCTCTTTTGCCTTTCATAAGCTCTTCCCACACGGGGGAGATTCCTCTGAGATACTCAACGACCTCTCCAACGGATTTTATGATATAGTCAATTTCTTCCTTTGTCGTTTCTTCAGAAATGGTAATTCTCAGTGAGCCGTGAGCCACGTCGTGGGGCAGTCCGATAGAGAGAAGCACGTGGCTGGGGTCAAGGGAGCCCGAGGTACAAGCCGAGCCCGAGGACGCTTCAATTCCCTTGGCATCAAGGAGCAGGAGAAGGCTTTCACCCTCAATTCCCTCAAAGCAGATATTCACGTTTCCGGGAAGTCGCTTTGCTTTGTCTCCGTTTACCTTGGAGTGGGGTATCTTTTCAAGCTCACGTATAAGCTTATCTCTCATAGGAATAAGCTTTTCGGCGTTTTCCTTTATCTTTCCCGTTGCCTCTTCGAGGGCAACAGCCATTCCCATAATAGAGGGGATATTTTCTGTTCCCGCTCTTTTTCCTCTTTCCTGAGCACCGCCTTCGATGAGGGGCTTTAAAACAACGCCTCTCTTGCAGTAGAGAAAGCCTACGCCCTTAGGTCCGTGGAACTTGTGAGCGGAGGCTGACAGCATATCCACGCAGAGCTCCTTCACGTCAATGTCAAGATGTCCTGCCGCCTGCACGGCGTCGGTGTGGAAAAGCACTCCCTTTTCGTGGCAAAGAGCACCTATTTCGGCAATAGGCTGAACGGTTCCTATCTCGTTATTGGCAAACATAACGGTAACAAGACAGGTGTCCTCTCTTATAGCCTTTTCCACGTCCTCTGCTTTGACAATTCCGTCCTCGTTTACGTCAACGAGAGTCACCTCAAAGCCCTCTCTTTCAAGTCTTTTAAGGGTGTGGAGCACAGCGTGGTGCTCGAATTTTGTGGATACTATATGCTTTTTATCCTTTTTTGCACCTGCACGTGCTGCCGACATTATAGCCTGGTTGTCGGCTTCGCTTCCACCCGAGGTGATATATATTTCACGGGGCTCGGCACCGATAAGAGTCGCTATTCTTGCTCTTGCCTCGGCAAGTGCCTCTGCCGCCTCCTGTCCTCTTGTGTGAAGGGATGATGGGTTTCCGTATACCTTGTCGAAGTAGGGGAGCATCGCCTCTATGACCTTGGGGCTTACCTTGGTGGTAGCCGCATTATCTGCATATATTCTCATTTTTCTCAATCCTTTCTCCAAAGCTTTTCTCTTGATTTACAACGTCCTCAAGGGTAGTTGAGTCAATGTAATCGTTTATTGTTTTGTTAAGTCCTTCCCAAAAGAAAAGGGTAGGGCACGAACCACTCTGAGTACACTTGTTTGGTGAGTCCTCAACGCAGGAAATAGGGGCAAGAGACCCTTCCGTTGCTCTGAGTATTTCTCCCACTGTATATTCAGACGGGGAACGGGTAAGCATATAGCCACCGCTTTTTCCTCGGCTGCTTTTTATAAGCTTTGCGTTTGACAGCATCGCTATTATCTGTTCAAGATATTTTGCCGATACGTTCTGTCTTTCAGCCACCCCTCTCAGTGACACAAAATCATCGGTGGCATTAAGTGCCAGATCCAGCATAATTTTAAGGGCGTAACGGCCTCGTGTTGATATTCTCATAAAAACTCCGCTTTTAAATGCTGAAGAAAGTACAATTAGCTTTAATTTATAGCTTTGCGCTCTTCATTCATAATTTTATTCGTCCCATTATACCATAGGTTTACTATGAATTCAAGTGTTTATTGACATTTTCACTAAAAAAGGCTATAATATACTGAAATTGTTAGGAAAGGTACACTTATGAACATAAAAATACCCGAAAAACACCGTGAGGAATTTGACCGTTCTGCCGATTTTGCTGTAAAAGCGCAGAAGTTTACAGTCAAGGAATTGGCTGAGGCGCTTGAAATGGGAGAGCTTGGTGCTTCTATCATGGTGGGATATATGGAAAAGACAGGTCTTGTCACCAAGGGAAAGCTTGACGACGTAAGAAGGGCTAAAATAACCGAGGAAGAATGGGAAAGACTTGATAAAAAGATAGAAAATTACGAGCCCTTGCCCGACCCCGAGCCCGATAAATTCCACGCAGAAGCCAAGGAGACGGTCATTACCCTCTCCGACATCATTCCCGAAAGGCTTAAATTTTATAAAAAAGAGCTTTTTGCCGAGGACTCCTTTGTCGTTCTAAAGGGCGACACAGAAATAAGGATAAATATCGACGATATTTCGGCACTTTTCCTTATAAGACCGAGACTCTTCAGAAAGGGAGCACTCGTCTTTTCTGCCGAAAATGAGCTTTCTTCTGCAAAGCCCTCTCTCAGAGCCGACACCGTCCTTTTCAAGAAGAAAGACCTTGAAAGGGTGAAGACCCTTGTCTCTGCCTTGTCCGAAAGGCTTGGAATATCATTGAAAACAATGTAAAAAACATAAAAAAACACAGTTCGACACACTGTGTTTTTTGTTTTGAATTTTAATTATTTTTGTTGACATTATAATAAAAGGATGTTATACTTTTATAAAATGGGTTTGAATACATATTTTCAGGTTAGTTCAGAGGTGATTATTATAAAGAGGAAACGGATAGTACTGTCGGTACTGCTTGTGCTTGTGATTTTAATAGTTGCACTTGCTGTATGGCAAAAGGATAACATAAAAGCTCTTTACATGGGTATTACCAGCGATGAAGAGACTCTTGCCCATAAGAGAGAGGAAAATGACAAGATAATAACGGATGCCCTTGAAAAGCACCCCGAAATTACTGTCAGAGATTTGACCGAGGAAGAGAAGAAGGCTCTCTCCGAAGGGAAGATAACAAGCGATGAGGCACTCCTTATCATTCAAGGGAAGGTAACCCTTGAAGAGCTGTTGAAGGAAGATGTGGTGGAAATCCCCGACACACCTGTGGAGGTCCCC
>JAZNZV010000198.1:0-12430 GCA_045595105.1 Eubacteriales bacterium
CAGGTCATCTGCTTCCACGCAGATCCATTTTCTCTGGTCGATGCCGTTGATCATTTCTGTGGCAATTGCCTCTACGTCTTCGCCTTCCTTAACGCTTACAAGAACGAGCGAGTAAGCCTGAGAGCCTATCATAGACTCAGATACGATAGTAGCGTTGATTTTTGAGCTGTCTGCAAGACCTGTGTAGAACTTGTAGGAGTCAGCGTCTGCATAAACCATTTCGTCGGGGAAAGAGCCTACCATAAAGGGAACGGGATACTTTTCGTAGATCTTGTCCACAGCCGCCTGAAGCTCTTCAGCGCTGAGAACTGCTCCTGATGCTTCGGGAGCGTCGGGTGTTTCTTCGGGTGTTTCGTTGTTGTTTTCTACAACCTCTTCGTTGTTTTCGGGGGCTTCCTCTACATCGTTCTTACAAGAAACGAGCATTACTGCAAGTGCGAGGATGAGTGCGAGTACAAGTGCGAGTTTTTTCATTTTTCTTTTTTCCTTTCGGTTTTTTATTTTACTTTTTTAATATAGAACCTTTCGGTTCCTTTTTTCTGTGAGATACTGTAACGTGAGCTTTTCTTATTCTCTTTTACTATGAGCTCATATCCGTCGGCGTCACCTTCAAGCATCCAGACGAACTCTGTGTTTTTTTGAATCGTTATACTTTGCCCCATATCTTCTCCCTCAACTATAAGAGTTCCTCCCGAAACCGAAATTTCGGCGTCGGCATCGGTGGTGAAGGGAAGAGTAACACGGGTTGCAGTAAAAGCACGTGCCATTGTTTCGTGAGAGCTCTCGTAAACGAAGACGTCCTTATTATCTATCACGTTACCGTTTAAATAAAGACTTGTTCCCTCGTTCCAGAAGAAGGTGAAGGCTAATATCACCATGGCGGCAATACCTGCTGCAACGTAGCAAAAGGCTGCCTTGGTATGATGCTTCTTTCTTTCCTTAACACTTTCCTCTAAGAGTCTTTCCTTTATTGAGCTTGGTGCGGTTATTCTTTTGTAAGCGCTGATATCATTTTCATTCATCGCTCTCCACCTCTTTTCTAAATCTCGTCCGAAAGCTTTTCTTTGAGCTTGTCCCGTCCTCGGGAAAGTCTCATTTTAACAGCCGATACCGAAATCCTCAGTATCCTTGCTGTTTCTTCCACGGAATATCCTTCAAAGTAATGGAGAAGTATAGGTGTTTTGTAAATATCCTCGAGAGTGAGTATTTCTCTCATAGTGTCCGACGTGCCTGCCTCAGCAAAGACCTCTAAAGCCTCCTCGAGAGGAGCATGACTTCTCAGTCTTCTTCGTCTCATCATATCGTGACAGTGATTGACTGTCACTCTGATGAACCACGCCTTTTCATGTTCTTCTGAGAAGAAAGCGAAGCTTCCGCTCATATACTTTATGAAAACGTCATGGACTGCATCCTCGGCATCCTCTTTATTTAAAAGGTGCGACAGTGCAATTCGGTACATCGTGTCTGAATATTTATCGTACACCGCATTTATCTCGTCAAGAGAAGAACGGCTCATTTGTACCTCCTAACCTTAACACGCATGAGAGGGTGTCAAGGTCACAAATTTTTTTGTATTTTTTTGCAATACTTCGCTACTTATTCGAAAGCTATCGTCAGCTTACGCTAAGTAAGCTATCCTCAGCTTTCTCATGTGCGCTCGTCTTGCAAAAAAATACTTCAAAATTGAAAATTTTTTCGTCTTTTTTTGTCATACTTCGCTACGACTCATTACGGTGTCGCACACGACTGCAAAAAACACTTCAAAATTAAAATCTATTAAAATCATTTTATCATACATTTGCACTTTTGGCAACATAAGTTTTTTATTACTTGAAAAACGGCTTGTTTTGTGCTATTATAAAGTGTAAATCTTTTTGAAAGGAAGGGAATAATGCAAAAGAAATTTAACGTTGAGGGCATGAGCTGTTCGGCTTGCTCGGCAAGTGTAGAGCGTGCCGTCTCGAGAATTGAGGGCGTGACGAGTGCGTCTGTGGATTTACTTTCCAAAACACTCGTCTGTGACTTCGATGAAAAGAAGGTCACGGTTGATACTATTATAAATGCCGTTTCAAAGGCAGGCTTTTCAGCACAGCTTCGTGAAGAGAAAAAAGAAGAAGTTAAAAAAGAGACGGTAAAAGAAGACTTCACTCCGGTGAGAACAAGACTTATAGTATCCTTTATTTTCCTTTTTATACTAATGTACGTTTCTATGGGGCATATGCTCTCTCTTCCTGAGCCTTCCTTTTTCAAGGGACGTGAGAATGCTTTGACCTTCGCTTTTACGCAATTACTTTTAACGCTTCCCGTTATCTACGTGAACAGAAAATTCTTCTTCACGGGCTTTAAGGCGTTGAAAAACGGCGCTCCCAACATGGACACCCTTGTTGCAATCGGCTCTCTTGCAGGTGCGGTCTATGGAATTTTTGCTATATATATGATAGGCTTCGGTCTTGGTCACGGAGAATGGGAGCTGGTGGATACCTATCGCCACAACCTATATTTTGAGTCATCTGCCATGATACTCACCCTTGTGACCCTTGGAAAATTCTTTGAGTCACGCTCAAAGGACAGAACGGGAGACGCTCTGAGAGGGCTTGAATCCCTTTCCCCCGAAAAGGCTTTAGTTGAGCGAGGGGGAGAGACTATTGAAATTTCCACCTCGGATATACAGGTAGGAGACGTTGTGGTAGTCCGTCCGGGAGGAAGAGTACCCATTGACGGAGTTATCACCGAGGGTAGCGCAACCTTTGATATGTCGGCGCTGACCGGCGAGAGTATGCCCGTCTATAAGAGTGTAGGCGACGGAATAGTGTCAGCCTCTCTCAGCCTTGACGGTGAGATTAAGATAAAGGCTACGGGTGTGGGCAAGGATACCACGCTGTCGAAAATTATCCAGCTTGTGGAAAGCGCAGGAGCAAGCAAAGCGCCTATTGCAAGGCTTGCCGATAAGATAAGCCGTGTGTTCGTGCCAACCGTTATGACTGTATCCCTTGCTACTTTTATTATATGGATGCTTCTCGGTGAGGGCTTTGAGTTCTCGCTGTCACGTGCACTGTCCGTCCTTGTCATTTCATGTCCCTGTGCTCTCGGTCTTGCTACCCCTGTTGCTATAACCGTGTCGGTGGGCAGACTTGCACGTGAGGGAATTCTCGTGAAATCCGCATCCTTTGCCGAAAGCCTTTCCGATGTGAAGATAGCAATCTTCGACAAGACGGGAACCGTAACCGAAGGCAAGATGTCGGTGTCCGACGTAAGTGTGAATTGTGATGAGGAGTTCTTCCTTTCCCTTGTGAAGACCCTTGAAGAAAAGAGCGACCACCCTCTTGCCCTTGCCATGACAGAGTACACCTTGGAAAAGACTTCCTTTGAAATGACAGATTTCAAGGCAGTAGCAGGTAAAGGCGTTGAAGGTAAAATAGAGGGTCGTGAGGCAGTTGGCGGAAATATGCGCTTTATGGCAGAAAAGAATATCGATATATCATCCCTTGAAAAGACTGCCGAAGAATATGCGTCTCACGGCAAAACGGCAATGTACTTCGCTTATGACGGCAAGGTGCTTGGCGTTGTGGCAATCAGCGATACCGTAAAGGGAGATGCAAAGAGCACCGTAGAGGAGCTGAAAAAGCTTGGTATAAAAACCGTACTTCTTACGGGAGACAATTCCTACACCGCAAAGGCGGTAGGGGAGAGTCTGGGCTTCGACGAGGTCATCTCCGACGTGCTTCCCGACGATAAGGAAAGGGTAGTCAGAGAGCATCGAGAGCGTGGCAGAACTCTTATGGTTGGTGACGGCATAAACGATTCACCCGCTCTTGCAACAGCCGACGTGGGTATGGCTATCGGTACGGGAACGGATATCGCCATCGATGCATCGGATATAATTCTCATGTCAGACGGACTTTCGGGAGTGCTTCGATGTGTGACCTATGCGAAAGCTACCGTCAGAAACATTAAACAAAATCTATTTTGGGCATTTTTCTATAACGCCCTTGGTATACCTCTTGCCGCAGGAGTGCTCTTCTATCCATTCGGGATAGTTTTAAACCCCATGATCGGAGCGGCGGCAATGAGCTTCTCATCGGTTTTTGTAGTTACAAATGCACTAAGACTTTATAAAAAATAATAAGGAGAAGAATTATGGAAAAGATTATTAAAATTGAAGGCATGAGCTGTCAGCACTGCTCAGCACGTGTGACGAAGGCACTTGAAGCACTTGGACTTAAATGTGAGATTGACCTTTCAAAGGGAGAAGCAAGGGTGACGGGCGATGCTATCGACGACAAGACGGTAAAGGACGCTGTTGAGGATTTAGGATTTATAGTAAAATAAAAAAAGAGCCTTGAAAAAGGCTCTTTTTTATATTAGTATGCGTAATATTTAAGCATTGAGAATACAGTGGAGAGGTACCACTTGTTACCGATCTTAACGATAACCATTTCCTGCTCTTCTGTGTCTTCGTCCTCTTTGCCCTTGATTGTTGCTTCAACTTCAACTTCAAGAGCCTTCTTTACGCTCTTCTTAGCGATGCCGTAGTTTTCCTTGAGCATATCCTTCAGGTCGTCAAGGTCATCCTCGTCCATCTTTTCCTTTTCGATAACCTTGTACTTAACCTTTATGTTCTTGCCGTACTCGTCTTCGAGGTTTTCAAGCTGTGCTTCAAATTCTTCCTCGAGAGAGTCCTTCATATCCTTCATCTTAACGTCGTACTCATCTTCAAGCTCTTCCCAGAAATCTTCGGGAGCAAGGTCTTCGAGCTTGTCAATGTCGCCTTCAATAGTGAAATCAAAGAAGTTGTCAATAGCCTTCTTGTATCCGCCACCGAGGAGGCTGGAGAGAAGAGCAATAACAACGATTACTGCAACAACTGCACCTGCAAGAATAACTACGTTCTTCTTGTTGAGTGATTTAGCTTTGTTTACAATTTCGTTTACCTTGGGATTAGCTGCAGCGGGAGCAGCAGGATTCTTAGCCCCACAGTACGCACAGTTAGATGCGTTTTCTTCAAAGGGCTTACCGCACTTAGGACAAAATGCCATATGGAGTACCTCCTAAAATATTAATTTTCTGTGACTTAATTGTACCATTTTATCTTTATCTTGTCAACATATTTTTATCTTTTCCGACAGTAAAATATTGTCTTAAAATTGCGACTCCCAGCGTCAAAACAAAATAGAGTAAGGAATAAACGTACTCTCTCGGGTCGGTCAAAGAATACAAATAATGATATGTGGGGAAAAGAGCTTGTATGACAGGAAAGGCACGAACGTTTAAGAATATGGGCGACATTACCGCCGCTGCCGTCAAGGTCATGGGGAAAATGATACAAAGAGCTTTCTTTGTAGGGGAGAGTGTGACAAGAGCAAGACAGAGAGAAGCAGAGGTGAGAATGAGCACAATAAGTGACATTAACTCCTTTAAAGTCCCCATAAAGGTTCCCGACATTAAAACCGAGGCGAAGAAGACTACTCCCGTCGGAATAAGTGCCGATAGAATTCCACCGAAGTAGAGCGAAAGGCGTTTCAAGGGCTTGAAGTGGATAAAGAGTCCTCTTTCGTCATCCTCCTTTATGTGGAGAGCAGAGGTCAGCGCCGACAGTAAAACTATAAGGGAGAGAATTCCCCTCACTGCCGACAGTATAAAGTTATTCTCTTCAAGGCTTTCTTTTCCGTCGCCGTCAACGGTTCTTATTTCTACAATTTCAGAGTCAATTCCCTTGTAGCCGTAATAGTCACGAAGTTCCTTTTCCTGAAGCAGGTCGCCCCCGTCCACCTTGTCGGTCATATAATCCTCGAAAAGAGTATAGGACAGGTGAGGGTAAATAAAGCAGAAAAGTTTTTCGAGAGCCATGTCCTGCATATCGTTTTCTTCTCGGTTCAAAACGGTTATAACGCTGTCTCTTTTATTGTCACAGTAGCGGGAAAGGGCATTTTCAAGGTCTGCCTCAAATATCCAAAGACAGTCGATTTCGGCACTGTCAATAGCATACCTTCCCTCTTTTTCGCTGTCATATCTTAAATAGTCGATTATACCGCCGTCGTTTTCAATTTTTGAAAAGACCTGACAAAGAGCGTTGTCGGGGACTCCCGACGCTGTGTAGCCTATCTTTAGTACGCTGTCATCGGATTTGACTATCTCTTTCATAAACAAGGTTACAAAGGGCATCAAGAGCAGAATGAGTATAAAAGAGAAGTGCTTGAAGTTACGTTTAAAGAAAAGGAAGAAGAGCTTCATGCACCCCACCTCCCGATACGCATGCGTCGGATAACAGCCGATAGGAAAAGGAGTGCTACGCACCAAAGAACAACCGCTATCACCTCATAAAGCGCAGTACTTCCCGAAAGAAGTGAGCGTGCCAGCGAAAAGGCTGAGCCTACGGGGAGTACTCCCGCAATATCCTTTAAAAGCCTTGGGAATAAAAAGGAGGGATAGAAGCATCCCGACACGAATGCGAGAGTGAGAGAGGTGAAGAACTGAAAGAGAGTTCCCCCCACAAGAGAGTCGGACAGCTCGTATATCACAAACTGTAAAGCCGTCAGAGTAAATAGAACGGGTATAAGCTTCAAAGCGTAAAAGAAGATAGCACCGTCAAATACAAAGGATACAATGAGAAGAAGTGCGAAAACAATGGTGTATATAACGATGAAGAAAGCGAAAAGCTCACATAAGACCTGCTTTGTGGGTGAGATACCCCGTGATTTCAGAAGAATGGGAAGTCCCATGTGACTTTTTATCATGAAGGGAGAGGCAGAAGCGCCAAGAAGAAGGGTGAAAACGATGATTATACTTACAAAATAGTACTCGGCAGTTGATACGCTGTTTGCAACACCTACGGTCTTGACGTCGAAAAGGCTTTTTCTTTGAAGAATGGCAGAAACGTATTTAAAGGACATTTCCTCGCTTTTTTCACCAAGCTGTGACTTCATGGCGTTATCCTTGAGATACTGTCTCATTCCATATACTGCGTTCTGACTTTCGTTGAGCAGTACTGCCACCGACGAGACGGTCTCCTTTGTAATAACGTGGTAAAGAGAGGAAGGCTTCTTTATAACCGTGTAGGTGAAGGGAATGTTTTTACCCTTCATGGCGGAGGAGACAAATCCGTCGGGAATTTCGGCATAGCCTTGAATGTCCCCCGATTTAAGAAGAGCGTCTGCCTCTGTTTTAGAAAGAGGCGTTATTTCAAAGGACTCGTTTTCCGAGAGGAGAGTCAGAGCAATATCGATATAGGTGTCCTCGGTATTTCCCACAACACCTATCCTTTTGACTTCCTCGTCCCTTGAAAGATAAGTAAAGAGGAGAAGTGAAGCGGACAAGAGGATAATAAGAGTAATGATTATAAGAGGAAGAGCTGCCTTCCACGTTTTTTTAAGACAGAGTTTAAGGTAGGTCATCTGAATATCTCCTTAAAAGTGCTTCTGTCATAGATGAATTCCTCGGCTTTGCCATCTTTGAGAATATAGGTCTTGTCGCATATTTCAAATTCAAGGCTGTCGTGAGTGGCAAGAAGGACAGTGCCACCGTCTTTTTTGAAAAGGGAGAGATATTCGGCGATTTTCTCCTTGCCCTCGATGTCAAGGGATGCAGACGGCTCGTCGAGAATGAGGATTTTCGGGTCGTGTGCCACTGCACAGCATATGGAAAGCCTCTTCTTCATACCGCCCGACATTTTTCTGACAGGCGTTTTCAAATAGCCGTCCACTCCAAGCATTCTGATAACACCCTCATCAAGGGCTTTTTCCAAGGCTTTTTTCGTATACCACAGACTAAGGTTATCCTTCGCCGTAAGCTCCTCCATTAAAGGGGGAGTCTGGGGTACAAAGCCGAGAATACTTCTTCTCTTTTCTTCGGAGTGAAAGAGACTTTCTCCGTTATAGAGAAATTCTCCCTCTTCTCTTTTCGATATTCCCGAAAGGACGGAAAAGAGAGTGGATTTTCCACTTCCGTTCTTTCCTATTATGCCGACAACACTCCCGCTGTCAGCGGTGATGTTTACACCTGTCAGCACTCTTTTTTTGCCGTAGCTTTTCGTTATGTTAATAATTTCAGTTTTCATAATTTCAATAAGGGGCTGTAAAAAACTATGTTTTTCACAGCCCTGTGTGTTTTGTGTTATTTTTTCGTTTTATTGTGGGCGCCTAAAAAAAGAGGTAGATTTGACGAACCGAAGCTCGTCGCCTTACAAGGGTAAGGCAGTAGCGAGGTTCGTTAAAAGAAAAAACGAATATTAATTTTTGTAAAATTTGAAAAATCAAATTTTACTTCCTATAAAAGCAAGTCTTTCTTTATATGTTTAATCTTTACTATGTATATAGTATAAATTTATTATTTTTCGTTTTTTCGTTCTGACCTTTTTTTATAGCCCCTCTAGTCTCAGTATCCGTAGTCCTCAAAATAGTCCTCTGTTGATTGTCTGCCGTAGTAGTAATCGTTGTAATAGTAGTCGTCCATTACCTTTTCGGTGGGGGCGGTATAGCTGGGGGTTGTTTCGTAGCCGAAGTTATCGTATACGCCGTCAAGGTCAATGGCACTGTCGAACATTGTGGCAGGGGTGCCGCTCGTGTTGTAGTCAGCACCATTGTCATAGTTAAGCATTCCTTCTAAAACGCCCTGCATAAACTCCTTGCTGTAATCGTATTCGGTCGCATACTGAAGGGGCCCTTCCATTACTTCAAAGCCGTCGGGAATTTCTTCACCCTCTTCTACGTATCCGAAAATGTAAGCGTTGTAGATATATTCGATAGTACCGTTCTGGCGAAGGGCTTCTATGGCTTCGTTTATGGCAAAGAGAAGCTCGTCATTTTCCTTTGATACTGCAATGCAGTATTCTTCAAAGGAGAAGTCCTCTGCAAGACGCTTGATGCCTGTGTTTTGCTCAAGGAACATATTTGCTACGGGGTAGTCTACGATGATGTAGTCTACCTGACCCTCAAGAAGTCCTGCAAGGGTGTCCTCGTACTCTGCATAGTAAACAACTCGCTCGCTTCCAAAGTCGCTGGTAGCGTAGTTATCTGCAGTAGTACCCGTCTTTACACCCACTACGTGGCTTGCACCCTCCTCGTAAAGGTCGGTAAGATACACGAGAGGGGAGTCCTCTCTCATAATTACTACCTGTGTGTTTGCAATATAAGGTACCGAGAAGTTAACGTCGATGAGTCTTTCCTCGGTAGCGGTTATAGCCGCAATTCCCACGTCGTAAGCACCCTCGGCAACAGAGGGAACTATCTCGTCGAAGGTCATATTGTATACTGCGTGGTCCATGCCAAGGTATTCGGCAATGAGCATACCAAGGTCAATATCGAAGCCTGTGATATATTCTCCGTCGTAGTACTCGAAGGGAGGGAAGTCAGCCGAGGTAGCCACGTCGAGAGTTTCTGAAAGTCCTGAGTCTGAAACGTAGTCCTCGTAGTTCCATTCGTCCTCGTAGCCGTAGTTGGGCTCTGCCACGTCCTCGCTTCCACCGAACATACCCGACTGAGTAAGAAGTGTTGCAATGCCCTGCAATTCCTCAGGAAGAGATGCGATAAAGCCTTCAAGGTCCAGAGTTGATGCCCACGCTTCAACGTCCTCTTCACTTGTGATAGCCATTGCCTTTTCGGGTATCTTGATGCTCTTGGCATCTTCGATAAGAGAAGATA
This sequence comes from Eubacteriales bacterium, assembly GCA_045595105.1. Taxonomy (GTDB): domain Bacteria; phylum Bacillota; class Clostridia; order Oscillospirales; family SIG627; genus RGIG6353. The sequence goes on from JAZNZV010000198.1 coordinate 9,636, forward strand.
CACCAAGCTTTATAACAGAGGTCTTGCCTGTCAGTAAATCAAGTGAGAAGGAGGCTGTCTCGTCGTCGCTCTTCATGTCAAGGACGAGGGAAATATCGGACAGGTCGATGCCCATATCCTTAAGGCTCATACCGAAGGTTTCCTCAATATCGTCGGTCTCATAATTTGAAATGAGAGAAGAGATCATCTTGGAGGGCTTGACGGTAAAGGTGCCGTTCATGGGCTTTTCTGTGTCGAAGTCTGCAACGTTTACTGTTGCCAGAGCTTGACCCATAGCCTCTATATTTACCTCTCCGTTGAAGATATTCTTTTTAAGAGTGCCTTCGCCAACGATAGAGAAGCCAATGTCCGCTGACTCAACGCTTACCTCAAATGCGGTGTTCTTGCCCTTTTCGAGGCAGAGAACGTTTACGGTAAAGTCCTGATATTCAATCTTACGTCCAAGGGTGATGCCCTTTGAATCGACAAAGACTGTGAGAACTATCTCGCCAAAGCCGTCAAGCACTTCTTCAAGCATTTCGTCGGCATAGTCGAAGAACTCAGCGTTTTCGAGCTGTTCCTTTATCTCGCCCTTTTCGGCATAGCCCGTAGCGGCAACAACCTCGTCAACTATCGCCATCAGCTCTTCATCGTCCTCAAATTCTTCGATGAGGGCAAGTGCTATGTTTTTGAGTGACTTTTCGTCGAGAGTCACTTCGATAGCGGTAGCCTTAACCTCGGTTTCGCCCACAGAAAGCGTTTCCTTGGACTTGTCTGCGTCGTCAACCTCTGACAGCGCAACGTCGGCATATCTTGAAATTATCTTCGATGCAGTCTTACCGTCGGGAAGAGCGTCAATAACGTCGAAGAGAACGCCGTAAGCCTCTTCAATCTCGGCTGAAGAATAAAGCTCTCCAATGTCCTCGAAGCCCAAAAGCTCTGCAAAGTTCATCTTCATGGCTGTGTCAGAAAGCTCGGGATAGCTTACGTAAGCCACACCCTCGCTGTCAACTACTGCATTTATGGTGATAACGTCCTTGTCCGACAGCCCAAGCGTGAGGTCGGATGATGAAAGTCCGTCCTTTGAGGATACGTCAATGCCAAGAGCAATCTTCTTCATGACGTCAAGGTTCATGCCCGAGCTCTTGAGAAGTGACATTATAGGGTCACCGAGAGTGATGGAAAGCTCGGCTGAAACGTTCTTGTTTTCAAGCTCGTCGTTTGCAGCTACGAGTTTACCTTGGCGAAGGCTGTCGTAATTCTTTTTAAGCACCTTCGCACTTTCCTTCACTGAATCGAAAGCCGTCACAACGCCCTCTTGAACCTTGTCAACGTTTTTGTTTTCAACGCTCTGATAGTACTTTTCGGCGGGCAATAAGGTTCTTTCAACAAAGTCCTTCACGTAAGGGAATGCCGCCGCAACGGTAATGCCGAGAACTGCAACTACCGCAACCACGGAAATTATAATTCCCTTGAGAACGCCCTTCTTCTTTTTTGGAGCTATGGGCTCTTCATTTATTTCGGGTACTTCATTTGGCGTGACAGGTGTCTCAACAGCCACGGGCTCTTCCGCAATCACGGGCTCTTCAACCTTAGTTCCGCAGAAGGCACAGAACTTTACGCCGTCTTGAAGCTCTTTTCCACAGTTTTTACAAATCATAACTTAACCTCCTAAAATGTTTTCTGAAATCATTGTACCATAAACATCACGAAATGTCCACAAAAAGTTATTGCAAATGACTCTGCCATGTTGTATAATTTCAAGTAGAAAAAGTAACGGAGTAAAAATTATGCGTGATTTTAAAATCGAGCTCGAAAAAAGATGTGAATATATAAGACGCCTTGTGGAAAACGCTCACGCAAAAGGAGTTGTTTTCGGCAACAGCGGTGGCAAGGACAGTGCCCTTGTGGGAATTTTGTCAAGGCTTGCTCTTCCCGAGGATTACCGTGTGCTTGGTCTTATAATGCCCTGCGAGTCTAAGATAAACTTTACCACCGACAAGGACGATGCCGATGCACTTGCCGAAAGGTTTGGCATTGAAAAGAGGGTAATCGACCTGACCGATGCCAAGAAGGAAATAGTGAAAAGAACGGGAGAGCTTTCCACTCTCAACTCGGTTGCCTTAAACAATATCGCTCCCCGACTTCGTATGACTACCCTTTACACTGTGGGGGCGGCAGAAAATCTCCTTGTTGCGGGAACGGGAAACAGATGCGAGCGCTTTATGGGCTATTTTACCAAGTGGGGAGACGGCGCATTTGACTTTAATCCCATCTCCGACCTGTACGTCAGCGAGGTCTATGACTTTTTAAGATATCTCGGCTGTCCCGAGAGTATTATAAATAAAGCGCCGTCGGCAGGACTCTTCGAGGGTCAGACCGACGAAAAGGAAATGGGAGTGACCTATGACGAGGTAGAGCGCTTCATCAAGGGGGAAGAGGTATCTTCCGACTCCCGTGAGATAATCGAACGCTACCACGCACGCTCACAGCATAAAAGAGGATTGGCGGAGCTTTTTGAAAAAGAGAGGGACTAAGGCTTAAAAAATTTTTTTAAACCGACGAAAAATAAAAAAACCTCAAATTTACTTTTTCACTCATTTATAAAATCGGGAATAGACTTAAAATGAGGTGAAAAATGTGAAAAAGGTCACGATTTTTCTTATAACCTTGACGTTGCTCCTTCTTTTAGCTTTTTGGAGTGTATCAAGGCTACGCCCCATTGCTCTTTCTTTTGCCGAGAGCCGTGCGAGGAATATGGCGCTTGGAGTGCTGTCACAGTCGGTTGAAGAGGTTATAGAAAAAACACAGCTCAG
>JAZNZV010000199.1:0-10474 GCA_045595105.1 Eubacteriales bacterium
TGATTTTTTATTATTTTAACATAAAAGTGTAGTTTGTTCAAGGGGAATTTTTGCCTTACGGCAAAAGTTTTCCTTGATTTACTAAAGCAAAATTACACTATAACAGTTTCGACGAAATTTTGCGTAAGACGAGGCAACAAAAAGCCCCCAAGGAAGGCTTACTTACGTAAGTCGACGATGGGGGCTTTGCAGTTGACGAAGTATTACACGAAATTTCTAAGAAACAAATTTCAAAGTATTTTTTTGCAAGACAAGGCGCAATGAAAAAAGCAAGACGAAGGCTTACTCAACGTAAGTCGAGTCGCTTTTTTCGAAGCAACGCAGTATTGCGAAAAAAGACGAAGAAATTATGAATTTTCGGCGAGGTAAAGATTCACCCTACTCTCTATCGTCTTGCAGGTTTCTTCGGCGGATTTCTTGGAGTCGAAGTAAGCGCCCACGTCGGAAGAGATTATGTCGAGGACGGGGTCTTTGTAGCGGGCAAGACGGGTGGTGGTGGTTGCGATGTTATAGATGCTGTCGATATAACGGAGCATTCTTTCAAGCTTTTCAGAGGTGAACTCTTCATCCTCAAGGGGTGCGACAGGCTTTATAAGGCTTCCGCCTATCATATCATCTACGGCGATTTCTACATCTTCGGTGGTAACGGCTACTTCCTCACGGGGCATAACCACCATATCGTCGTCCATGATGAAGTCATCATCGAAGTACTCGTCATCCTCCATTGCTTCTTTTTCGTAGCGGGACTTAGTGCTTGTGATTTCCTTTTCCTTCATTTCTTCAAAGGCTTCCTTGTTTATGGGGAAGGTCCAGGTGTACTCGGTCTGATATTCCTTATCAAGGAGCATCTTCATGAAGTCCCAAGCCTGCTTTTTATAGATAGATTTTGCACCGATAGCGAACTGTGTGTTAAGGTTGAGAGCGTGGGGATTTCCTGTGCTCGTGGGATATCCGATGCAAGCTATCTCTTCTCCGAACTGCTCATCCTGCCATTCAAGAGAATTGAAGCTTGAAAGGTAAATGCTGTTTGCAATAACTCGGTTTTCCTTAAAATCGTTCTCATATGCTTCCCAGTCGATATCGTTGTAGTAGGTTTCGTAGTCAATCTTTGCGGGGAATGCTTTTGCAAATTCAAGGAATGACTTGAAGTTTCCGTCGGAGAAATTGGACTTTCCGTTCTTATAGTCGATATATTCTTCAAGTATCACGGGTAAGAAGCCCGTCATGAGCTGTTCGCGGTCGGTCTCTCTCATAAAGGATGAACCGGGGAATGCTTCAAGGATAGACTTCACGTCGGCAAAGGTGAGAGACGTCTTATCCCCTACAAGGCTCTTCTTTGCGATAACGCTTCTTACAGCGAAGTTAACAGGAAGGCTGTAAAGCTTGCCGTTTGTCTCACAAGCCTCCAGAACGTTGGGAAGAAGTGTATCACGGTTTATCTCGTCATCCTCGTCAAGAAGTGCGCCAAGGTCGGTGAAAATGCCCTTAGTAGCGTACTTGGTAAGGCTGAAGGAGTTGTCGATACAAACAATATCGGGAGTGTCACCCGAGAGCAGGTCAAGGTCGATGCGCTCGGTGTCCTCTTCCTCCCAGCCGTAAACCTTAACGGTAATTCGGTAGTCCTCGGAGGAACGGTTATAGTCGATAATCATGCTCTTAAGCTGAGAGTCAAGAGTATTTGCGGCAAGGGTGATAATATACTTTTCAACTATGTCGCCCTTTGCGGCGGGAGTGAGGTGAAGGAGCTGACGTCCTTCCCAATCAGCATCGTACTCAAAGGTATAGAACTCATCGTTGCCTGCAGGGTAAATAGAGGAAAGTCTGTCTGAGTTGATGTCGGAGTTGATAAAGTCGAGAAGGGGTATTTCTTCCTTCTTATCGAAATCGTATCTTGATATGGTGCTGTAATCGTTTATGTAAACGGTGCCGTCGTCTGCCATCTGCACGTTGTGGTAAGAGGTGATGGAGTCAACGGTCTTGAACTCGCACTTAGAAATTGAGAAGTCCATAATTTCCACCTTGCTCTCTTCACCCGACCAGTCCCAAGCGGAAATTCTCAGAGTATCATCATCAATAAGTGCCACGTCGCTGGGGGACCTGTCCTGAGGAAGCTCGGTAAGGCTTATGGTGTTCCCATCCTTGTCGATAGCAAAGATATACTTGTTTCCCACTATCATAACAAGCTTTCCGTCGGAGGTTTCAACAAGCTGACCTATATAGGTGGAATAGCTGTCACCCGAAAACTCCTCCTGTGCTTTGAGAAGCGGAGTAAGCTCTATCTCTCTTGAAAAGCTTCCGTCCTCTTCCAGAAGTCTTAAAATTGTATTCTCTTCATAGTTATACTGCTCGGTATCGCTGTCATACCAGCTCTTATACTCCATAAAGGAAAGCCAGAGCTTGCCGTTAGCGGCGGGGTTATAGCCGTTGAGGTATTTACCCGTATCGGTGCCCGTTGCCTCATCGTAGCTCCACTCGCCCTTAAAGGAGTAGAGCTCACGGATATCGCTCAAATCGGCGTTTGCAGTATATACGCAGTCATACCAGTCGGATATTTCGTTGCCGAACTCGTCGGTGGTCTTGACTTCCTTGGAACCGTTGAAAAAGGCTCTGTCACCCGACATCATGATATTATAAAGGTCAACGCCGTCGGGAGTGGGAAGCTTCTTCGCCATGTAGACGTTTTCAAGGGCTACCTTTTCGGGCTTCTTTTCTTCCTTGGGTCCGCAGGAGACAAGAGCGAAAAGAGTGAAAAGGGCAAGGACAAGAGTGAGAAATTTTTTCATCTTTTTTTCCTTTCGATAATAAATAAAATAAGGTGTATTACAAACGATACAAAGCTTATAGCCACAAGGACTTCAAGTATCACAAGGGTATCTTCCCTTTGTCTGTCGTCGTTTTCCCAGAAGGGCAGGGTCTCAGACCCCGTGACGATAGAGCGGGTAGTAAAGCTTTTAAGGTTCAAAAACGTATTTTTAAATGAATAGCGTGATGTGACGTCCACTGCCCTCTTGCCCTCGGTAACGTCTTTGAGTGAGTTGAGTGCATGGGAGTCAACGGGGTTCTGCATACATATTTCGTAGTATTCAAAATCCTTCATGCCGAATATCTTCTCGGCAATATTCTCGGGTATATAGACGAGGGGCTTTTCTTCAAACTGTGCCTTGTAGGCGTCGCTTTCGTCAAGGGCTACAACGCCTGCCACGTAGCAGGGTACCCCCGAAACGTACACTCTCATTCCCTCACAGTTACTGCTTCCGAAAAGCTGAAAGGCGAGTCTTTCGTCTATAACCACTCTGTCGAAATTCTGGTCGGTGTCCGAGTAGTACCAGCCGTCGAGAAATTCAAGGGTATGGAATAAGAACCAATCACCACCTGTGACAACCGCCACGCTGTCCACACTCTTTTCGCTGTCGTTTGTGAGCCTTGCCGTTTCAAAGCGTGAATAGGCGTCGCACCAAAGACGCTTTGTGTCGGGGGTGCTCTCGCTGACGTTGTCGGCAGTGAAACGAATGGAGCTTATCTCGGAGGAGCTGAAGCCGTCGGTGTCGAAAAGTCTTATGACGGCGTAGTCCTTACCAAATGGCGGAATGTCACGTGACTGCGTGATATAGACAAGAGTTGAAACAAGAAACGCCACGCATATCAAGGCTGACAGGATAAGCTTTATTATTCCCTTCATATCAGTCACTCAGCCTTACGTAACCGCCCTCTTCAAAGGGCTTGGTGGATGAGGTGATAACGTACTCGTAGAGATATGTCTCGTCGGTAGCTATCGCCACGTTCTTATCGTCGCTTGCGGCAACGGTAACGGGAAGTCTCGTTGCAACGAAGCGGTCACCCAGAGGTGTTGACTTAGTCTTTGTAATATAGACGAACTTGCCCTCGGCATCCTCGTGGAGTGCGTTCTTGGGTATAACTGCCGAGTAGCCCGTAGACCTCTCGCCAACGGTGAGAGTAAGGGTCTGACCCACGTTCACGTTGCCCGAGAGCTCAAAGGTGAGAGTTTTCGTCTTGCCACCCTGATCGGGCACTATCTTCTCAAGCACCGCTCCCACGTTCTGTCCCCAATAGGTATCGGAAACCGTTGCGGTGTCACCCTCTTTAAGACGGCTCGCTTCATTCACCGAAACCGAGAAGGAAAGAGTGTATCCGCTTTCCACAACCTCGATTGTGAGTGCTGTGGCACCGTCGGTTGCTACCTCGCCGGGTCGGAAGTTGACCTCTGTTACAGTACCGCTTCGTGAGGCTTTAAGCTCGTAGCCTTCCTTGGAATTGCCTTTAATTTTATTGAGCTCTGCCTTCTTTTCCTGTATCTCGGCATACTGCTTGTTTCTGTCGAAGTTATCAAGCTCGGCTGCCTTTTTGTCGGCTTCCTTCTTCTTTTCAAGGGCACGCACCATCTGTTCAAGACTGCGTTCACCCGCCTTTATTTCAGCGTCAAGGGATTTTACTGTGTCAAGCTCGGCAAGCTTTTCCTCAGCCTCAGTCTTTTCCTCGCTAAGGTCCTGAAGCTCCTTCTTCAAGGTCTTGATAGTAGCGGTAAGCTCTTTGTTGGCGTTTTTCACAAGCTCTTCAAGCTTCTTTTCAAGAACCTCTAAGTCCGCCTCTTCGCTTTCCAAAGCCTTTTCCTTTATTTCAACTGTGTTTTTATAGTCGTTATATTCTTTGTTCTCTTTGTTTGCCGAGGATATCTCTGCTCTGACGGAGTATATCTCGTAGCTGATATTGTCTACCTCGTTTACCTGTGCGGCAATTGCTCTCTCTGCCGTCTTTATCTCATCTGCGTTATCGTTATAGAGCTTTTCAGCCTCGTCAAATGAAGTCTCTGCGCTGTCAAGAGCGGCTTTCGCCTCAGTCACCTCGGCTGAGCCCTCCCCGAAGTCGGTTACGGCTTTATCGTAGGCGGTCTGCGCTTTTTTCAGAGCTTCCTCTGCCGTCTTTTTATCGTCTCTTATTTTTATAAGGTGGGCGTTGTCCTCCTTTAAGTAAGAAAGCTCGGTCTTTGCTCTGTCATATGAATCATAAAGAGAGTCAAGCTGATTGTTGAGAGAGCCCGTGTCGGTGCGATTTACCTCTGAGAGTGCCTTTTCTGCCTTTTCGAGAGCCTCCTTTGCTATCTCAACACGCTCTTTTGCCTTTTCTACCTTCTCTCTTACCTCGACTATTTCGGGGTCGGAGGAATTTTCGGAAAGCTCTTCAAGCTCCTCTTCAAGGAGTTCAAGGCGCTCGCTCTCCTCCTCGTATCTCTTCTCCAAGTCCTCGGCGTTCTTCTTAATGCCTGCGATATACTCATCGGTGTATACCGCTCTTTCGGCCTTAACAAGGTCAAGGTCCTCGGTGGCAATTTTTATCTGATATTCATCGTCCTCGTAGTCGTACTCGGTCTTTGTAAGAAGGGCTCTGTTGTAGGCGTCCTCGAGGGTCTCTATCTCGGCTTCAAGAGTTTCTGCCTTTTCCGAGTCGGTGGGACCGAGAAGCATGAGAGTCTGTCCTGCCTCAACGGTGCTTCCTCTCGATACGTAGACCTCTTCTATTTTACGGTCGCCCTTGATAGTCTCGGTGTAGGTAAGGTTAGATACTACCTGCCCGCTTCCTCTGACTCCCGTCTTTATTTCTCCGTACTCGGTGTATCTGCCCGAAACCTGAGGCAGTGACCAATTGAGAATAGTATTTGAGAAAAAGGTAAGCACAAGCATTACCAAAAGGAATATTATTGCTATATTTTTTATTAAATCTTTTCTTGTCTTCATATTCGTTTATCCTTTCACACTGCCTTGATAGGTAATTCCTTCCACGAGACTTTCTTCTCCGTGCAGAAAAAGAAGTATGGGAGGTATCATATAAATCGTTGCTACTGCAAAGGCAACTCCCACTTCCCCTGTGTTTATCTCGGATAAGAATACCGAGAGTGGCTGAAGCTCGGGGTTATCAAGGAGTATGAGTACCTGTTCAACCATATTCCAGTTATCTATAAAGGTGAGTATTATGACGGAATAGAGGGCGTTTTTACACATGGGCAGACATATCTTGCGGAATATCTTGAACTCTCCCGCACCGTCAAGCCTTGCCGCCTCGACTGCCGCCATGGGAATACGCCTCATGCTTTTCGTCAGTATGAACACCGACAGGGGTGCGAAAAGCCCGGGGAGTATTATCGCCCAGCGTGTGCCTATAATCCCCAGCATCTCTGAAACAAGGAAGTTCGGCACCAGGGTGACCTGATAGGGCATGAGCATTATGACGATATATGCGAAAAATATAACGTTCTTCACCTTTCCTCGGTATCTGTAAAAGCCGTAGGAGGAAAGAGCGGCGAGTGCCACCTGCCCCACAACTATGGGCAGGGTGAGTATCATGGAGTTCCAGAACTTCAAGAGATATTCGGGACTCTGAAAAAGCACCGTGAAGTACTGTCTGAAGCTTACCATGTCGGGAATAAGCTTTAATTTTACCGACTCTGACATATAGGATGAGCCACCTGCCACGTTACCAAGCACTGCGCCATAGGTAGAGGTGAGCTCGGTTTCGGACATAAAGGAGTTGGTAAAGGTGAAAAGGGTGGGCATTATAAAGATTATGGCAAACATAAGAGCCCATATAAAGAAGAGTGTTATCCTTACTCTTTTAAGTAATTTTGCACGGCTTATTTTTCTTCTCATTCTTCCACGTCCTTTCCGAATTTATCTTCAAGGATGAAGATTATGCCGATTATCACAACAATGAAAAGAGACATAACCACAGCCGCCGCAGAAAGTCGGGGATAATCAAGATTTTTGAAGGTATTATTCATAAAGTGCTGTAAGAAATAAAGGGTCTCGTAGGGCCACTGACCCGTTAAGAGGTAGACCTCACGGAATATCTTAAAGGAGTTTATAAGGGACAGAAGAAGCACGAAAAAGAGTGAGGGGGATATGTAGCGAAGCTTTATTTTGAAAAAGCGCTGTACGGCGTTTGCGCCGTCTACCTCTGCCGCTTCTACCTGGTCCTTGGGAATATTGGAAAGTGCCGCCATGAAAAGTATCATATTGTAGCCAAGGTTTTTCCACAAAAAGAGAAGTGCTACAACTATCTGGCTGTACTCCGACTTCATCCAGTCAATGGGCTCAAGTCCGAAAATTTCAATAAATGAGTTAAAGGAGCCGTTAAAGCTGAACATCACCTGCCATATGAGAATAATGGAGGCGGTGGGCACCATGAGGGGGCTTAAGAACATAGTTCTGAATTTACTCTTACCGGGTATCTTGGAGTCAAGGATAATAGCGAGTATCAGGGAGAACACCACCGCTGAAAACACCGTCACGAGAGAAAAGGTGAGTGTGTTTTTCGATGCAGTGAGGAAAGCGGAGTTCTGAAACAGCGCCTTGAAGTTTTCAAGACCCACGAAATTACGGGTGGAAATATTGTCGATAAGGGAATAATATATAACGAAGCCGAAGGGTATTACGTAGAACACCGAAACACCTATGAGTCCGGGCAGAATATAGAGCCATGAATTCGCTCTTTGTCCTATTTTTTTCAGGTCTCTTTTCTTCAATTTCTACCCTCCTTTTTTACTTTTTTATTTAGACTTAAAAATATCAAAAAAGTTCCATAATTTTTCTTAAATTAATTATATATTCACACATGATTTTTTACAATGGTATTAACAAAAAATTAATAAAAAAATTCTTGAAGAAAGCTTCAAGAATTTTTTGTTTCATATAATCGTTTTAACAGCCTTGTAAACCTCGTCGGCAATGTCCTCTCTCGTTCTCATTTTGCCGTTTTCGGCACAGTGAACCGTTGTCCAATGAAGTGCCTCTGCTGAGAAGATAGCGGCACCGTACGCACGCTTCAGGTGACCTGCATTTTCGTGGATATCTATCTCTCTGCCCGTTTCCTCACTTCTCCTCTTGATAAGGTCGAGACTTATCTCAACGGGCACCTCTAAAAAGAGGGTCAGGTCGGGAGAAGGTATGGCAAGCTTATTAAATTCAAAGTCATAAAGCCAATGAAGAAACTCACGTCTCTCGCTGTCACCCTCAATTTTCGTGAGCTGATGTATTGCGTTGGCGGTGGTGTAGCGGTTGGCGATAATGATAGCGCCCTTTTCGTAGTCGCTCTTCCAGTTCTTCACAAAGCTTGCAAAGCGGTCAACTGCGAAAAAGGAAGATGAGGCATAGGCATTAACTGCGTCGGGGTCGTGAGAAAATTCACCGCCCAGATACATCTTTACAAGGGCAGAAGAATTGGAGTCATAGTCGGGGAAGGAAACGAGTCTGACGTTCAAGCCCTCTTTTTTCAGTCTTTCAAACAGTATTTCTGACTGAGTCTGCTTTCCCGAGCCGTCAAGTCCGTCGATAGTTATAAGTATTCCCATTTTTTACTTCTCCTTTTTTGAAAAAACTGTTCCAAAAATAAACTTGGGGAGCTTCATCATTCTTCCTATTCTCTTCGGCTCCTTTAAAAGGCGGTAGAACCATTCAAGGTTAAGCTTCACAAATATTTTCGGTGCCCTTTTGACAGTTCCCGCAAAGACGTCAAGCGTTCCGCCAAGTCCTATAATGAGCCTTGCTTTGAGCTTATCTCTGTTCTGATATATCCATTTTTCCTGCATGGGCACGCCGAGACAAACGAAGAGCACGTCGGCGCCCGTCTCATTTATCTTCTCTATCAGCTCAGGGTAGCCCTCGCTCTTCACGTAGCCGTGGGAGGTACCCGCCGCCTTAAAGCCATACTTCTCACCCATCTTCTTGTCGGCAAGGTCGGCAACACTGAGTCCTTCTTCTGTTTCGGGCTTTGAGCCGTAGAAGAAAATCCTATATTTACCCTCAGCCGAGCCCTTCACAAGGCTTTCCGCAAGCTCACAGCCTGCCACCTTGCTCTTCAAAGGCTTCTTTAATATTTTCGAGGCAAGGACAACTCCTGCGCCGTCGGGAATAACAAGCTCTGCCGAGTTGATAATGTCACGAAATCCTTCGTCCTCTATCGCCATCTGTACTATCTCGGAGTTAGGAGTAAAGACAACGCACTGCTCTCCACGCTCTATGTATCCTTCTGCAATACTAAGCGCCTCGGAAGGTGTCACGTTATCGAAATTAACGCCTCTTATATTGATTTTTTCCATCTTACTTCCCTCTTATTATGTCGCCCTTTTTTACATCAAAGGGCATTTTTAAGTAAAAAAGCATACCTGCGTGAGGAGTTGAGTCAATGCTCTCTCCCCTCTCGTTTGTCATTGCAAGGGCACGGAAGGTCACACCCGTCTTGCCCGGTGAGATTATCTCGGCTTCGTTTTCAAGATACATCTTGTTTCGCTGACGGCAAAGGGCGAGCCCCGTGTCGGCGTTATACTCTTCAACGGTAGCGAGAAAGGCTTTTTCTTTTATATAGCCCGAAATTGTGGCAAGGTTGTTTTCGCTCTGCGGGTGGCTGAAATAGTAGCCCGTGCAGTACTCACGGTGAGACACCGAGTCAAGCTCTCTTTCAAGGTCCTCCGAGGTTATACCGCTATCCCCTTCAATGTAGTTGTCAAGGGCTATGCGATAGGCGTTGGTTACAACAGCCGTATAGTATGCGCTCTTCATTCTGCCCTCAATCTTCAGGCTGTCTATGCCCGCCGACACCAGCTCAGGTATATAAGACACAAGGTTCATATCCTTAGAGCCGAAAATATAGGTGCCCTCGGGATGAAGCTCGGCAGTGAGAACGTCGTCGGGACGCTTCTCCTCTGCAAAATTATATATCCAACGGCAGGGCTGTGCACAAGCTCCACGGTTGGCGTCACGTCCGAGATAGTACTCGGACAGTAAGCATCTGCCCGACACCGACACGCACATAGCACCGTGAACGAAGGCTTCAAGCTCAAGGTCAGCGGGAGTTTTCGCACGGATGGTCGCTATATCGTCAAGGGAGAGCTCACGGGCAAGCACCACTCTTTTCGCTCCTAAATCGTGCCATGCACGGCAGGAGGCGTAGTTCATGTTGGCACCCTGTGTGGATATGTGGATATCAACCTTCGGCAGTCTCTTCTTCACTGCCTCGAACACTCCAAGGTCTGCCACGATGACCGCATCGATACCCGTGTCGGACAGCTCGTCAAGATAAGCGTCAAGAAGGGGCATTTCGTCACTTCTTGGCATTGTGTTAAGAGTAAGATAGGCTTTTTTATGTAAGGTGTGAAGATAGTCCACACCCTTTTTTATTTCGTCTGTGCTAAAGTTACCCGCAGCCGCTCTCATGCCGAAAAGCTGACCTGCAAAGTAAACTGCATCGGCGCCGTAATTTGCGGCGAAGGTAAGCTTTTCAAGGTTGCCTGCAGGGGAAAGTATTTCCGGTTTTTTCATATCATCTTCTCAAAAAATTCTTTTATTCCTCGGTACGCCGAGTAAACGTCAAGCTTGGACACCACCTCGTAGGGTGCGTGCATGGACAGAACGGGAACGCCCACGTCAACCACGTCGATGTTGCGGTTAGCCACGTACTGAGCGACAGT
>JAZNZV010000200.1:0-12794 GCA_045595105.1 Eubacteriales bacterium
ACTACATTTGTAGACACAACTCTATTTTCAGTTATGAGTTATGAGGCTCACTTTTGCTCGCCGTTATGAGTTCGCTTCGCAAACGTTATGATATAATCGCTTTATTTTTTAAAACTGCACCCAAGGTGCATCATAACTTGCTGAAGGCAATCATAACTCTAAACTCGCCGTATGGCGATCATAGTTGGCGACCTGCTCTACGGCAGGTGCGCCAAAGGGTGCTTTTTGTTAAATTCAACGCCAACTGTTTTTGAAAGCATTTCTATATTCCGTGGGAGTAACCTCTGTATACTTCTTAAAGGCTCTTGCAAAATACGATGGGTCGGAAAAGCCTACTGCATGGGCAATTTCTTCAACTGACATATCACTGCTTGACAGGAGTCCCATTGCACTATGTATTTTCATACGGCTAAAATAAGCAAGGGGCGGTATTCCGAAGGTGTCCTTAAAAACCTTCACAAAATAAGTAGGATGCATATAAACAAGCTCAGCAAGGGTATTCAGTGTAATATTGGATTTAAGGTTCTGGGACATATAATCCAGTACCGAGTTAAAAAAAGCTTTATTTTCGCTTTTTTGATGTCTTCTGTTGTCGGCATATGTTTTTATTATACTAAGCAGATTAGCGCAAAATGATATTCGGTAAATTGGATTTTGAGTGAATTCCTCCCGACTGCATTTTTCAAACAGTTCTCTTGCACTGTCATCGGGCAGATCCACCACGTAATCCCCATCTGTAAGTCCAAGCGTCTGCATAAGATTTTCTCCGTCTGCCAAGGCATCGAAACGGATTTCGTACATTGAAAAATTCTTTGAAATCTGTGTGTACTGCCTCAGCTTATTTTTGGGAAGAAAGGCAAGCTGACCTTTTCTTACGATTTGACTTTGCCCGCCGATATTGAGAAAGCACTCTCCCTCAAGGACAAGAAAGAAAACGTCAAAAACACCTATATGTCCGATGCTGTCCCCCTTCCACACAATGGGAGGAACGTACAGATGAACGCTGTCTGGCTCTATCGATATATTCTTGATGGTTAGGATTCCGTCTGCCATAACTTTACTAATTTTATCCTTTCTGTTATAATTTTGTACTTACAGTATAAAACTATCTAAATAATCAAGAGTATATAAATAACCAATATATTATAATATTGTACTGAAAAACATAATATATTCACTTTACATTCACATATTAGCATAATATAATAAGCTTGTCAACAAAGAAAATTTAAGTGAGGTAAAAATATGGAAATTAGAATATGTAAAAACAGTGAAGAGCTTGGTCGAAGTGCAGCAAAGCAGATTGCAGACCTTATCCGTCAGGCAATAGCCGAAAAGGGGAAAGCGAGAATCGTCCTTTCCACAGGAGCGTCACAATTTGACACTCTCAAGGCACTTGTAAACGAGGATGTGAAATGGGAGTGCGTCGAGATGTTCCACCTTGACGAATACGTAGACCTACCCGAAACACACCTTGCAAGCTTTCGCAAATATCTTAAAGAAAGATTTGTAGAAAAGGTAGGAAAGCTCAAAGGCGTTCATTTTGTTGACGGAACCGTCGAAGGAATTAAAAAGCTTACCGAGGAAATAAGACGTTCTCCCATAGATGTGGGTGTTATAGGTATTGGAGAAAATGGGCATATCGCATTCAACGACCCTCCTGCAAACTTTGAAACAAAAGAGGCTTATATTGTTGTAGATTTAGACGAAAAGTGTAAGAAGCAGCAGCTTGGTGAGGGCTGGTTCCCCACCATCGACGACGTACCGAAAAAAGCTGTTTCAATGACCCCTTATCAGATAATGCTCTGCAAGCACGTGGTGTCTGCGGTGCCTCACACCGTAAAAGCGGAAGCAATAAAGAACACTCTTTCAGCAAAGGAGACCACAAATCTTGTGCCCGCAACACTTCTCAAGGAGCATCCAAGCTTCACTCTTTTCCTTGACTTAAACAGCGCAAGCGGAATTCTGAACATATAGAGATATGAAGACTATTATTTACAACGCTCATGTCGTCATGGCAAACAAGATAATCGATGGAGGATACCTCGCCTTTGAAAACGGTGTCATCTCCGATTTGGGAGAAGGTATACCGAAGCTTGACGGAGAAGTAATTGATGCCAAAGGGCTATATCTGTCAGCAGGATTTATCGATATTCATTGTCACGGAGGAGCTGACTGCGACTTTAGTGACGGAAGCGTGGAGGCGTATTTGATTCCCGCCGAGTTTCACGTAGTGCATGGCACGACTGCCCTTGTCCCTACCGTCACCACAAGTCAAACCGAGGATATTATTAACTCACTTGAATGCTTTTTCATGGCAAATTCCTCAGAACATGATGGTGCAAGGCTTTTGGGAATACATATGGAAGGACCCTATATCTCAAAAACCCAAGCGGGAGCACAAGACGTAAGATACATAAGAGAGCCTCAAGAGGAAGACTATGAATATATCTTAAAAAAAGCCAACGGCTCTATTATTCGTTGGACCTTTGCTCCCGAGGTAAGAGGTTCTGACAAGTTCAGCGACTATCTCAAAAATAAAGGAATAATTCCATCTATCGGTCATTCAGATGCCCTTTATGAGGACGTAAAAAGATTTTACGACAAAGGAACCCGACTATTAACTCACTTTTACAGCTCTATGTCCTCTATCACTCGTGTTGACGGATATAGGAAGACAGGTGTTGTGGAGAGCGGATATCTTCTTGATGACATGAACGTAGAGGTCATAGCCGACGGTCATCATCTGCCACCTGAGCTTTTAGAGATGATTTACAAGTTCAAAGGGTCAGACCGTATAGCCCTTGTCACCGATGCAATGAGAGGTGCGGGAATGCCCGACGGAAAGACGGTTCTCGGAAAGCGTGAGGGTGGACTCGATTGCATAATTGAGGGTGGCGTTGCCAAGCTTCCCGACCGCTCGGCTTTCGCAGGGAGCGTGTGCACGGCAAATAGTCTTGTGAGAACAATGTATAAGACAGTGGGAGTGCCCCTTGACGAAGCGGTCAAAATGATTACCTACACTCCAGCCCGAATTATGGGACTTGACAGCAAAATGGGAAGCTTGAAAAAGGGATTTTGTGCCGACCTTGTTCTTTTTGATGACGATATAAACATCCATAGAACAATAATAAACGGTAAAACCGTGTTTCAAAGGAGCGAATTATGAAAAGACTTAAAATAGCCTTGATAGGTTATGGTGCAAGAGGTCAGGGACTTCTAGCCACCACTCTTAACATGAACGACGTTGACGTTGTGGCAGTATGCGACGAGTATGAGGACAGAACCGAGTCGGCTAAGAAAAAGGTTGAAGAAAAGAAAGGATATTCCCCTTTTGCTACAACTGACTACAAAGAAGTTTTAAAGCTTGAAGAGGTTGAAGCGATAGTAATTTCTACCGCTTGGGAGCCTCACGTAGAAATAGCACTTGCCGCCATGAAAGCAGGCAAGTACGTTGGCGTTGAGGTTGGCGGTGCTTACTCTATCGAGGACTGTTGGAGACTCGTTCATACAAGCGAAGAGACAGGAATGCCTTGCATGATGCTTGAAAACTGTTGCTACGGTAAGAAGGAGCTCATGTGCCTCAACATGGTTAAAAAAGGCTTCTTTGGCGAGGTAGTACATTGCAACGGGGCTTATAATCACGAATTCAGAGATGCCATTGTTACCTGCAACGAAACAAGGCGATACAGACTTCGCAATTACACTCTTCGCAACTGTGACAATTATCCCATGCACGCACTTGGTCCTATTGCTAAAATTCTGAACATAAACCACGGAAACCGATTCCTTTCTCTTGTTTCCATGTCGTCTAAGGCAAGAGGACTTCACGAGTATATCGTGAACAAGAAGGGTGCAGACAATGAACTTGCTACAACAGACTTTAAGCAAGGTGACGTCATCACAACTGTTATCAAGTGCGCAGGAGGAGAAACTATAAGGCTTACCCTTTCCACCACCCTTCCCAGAACCTATTCAAGAGACTTCGATATCTCGGGAACTAAGGCTTATTTTCAGGAGGAAACCAACTCCCTTTACCTTGACCGTGACGAGGATAAGTACGAGAAGGAATATGGCGAGGTGGTTGCAAAGAGCCTTTGGGACAACGTAGAAACCACCTATGCTAAGGAATTCAATCACCCCATCTGGAAGAAGTATGAGGAAGAGGGCGTAAAGGGCGGTCACGGCGGTATGGACTGGCTTGTGCTTCGTGCCTTCTATGAAAGCGCTATGGCAAAGGTAGATACTCCTATCGACGTATACGATACTGCCACCTGGATGAGTATAAGCACTCTTTCAGAGGATTCTATTAATATGGGAAGCTCTCCTGTAGCTATCCCCGACTTCACTAACGGTAAGTGGATAAAGAATAAAGATAGAAAGAGAAATGAAATTCCTACATATTCTCTTGAAACTATACCTGAAACAGTAGAACTTAAAGGATAGCAAAAGGAAAGACCCTTTCGGGTCTTTCCTTTTTTCATTCAGCATTCAAGAACGCCTTGGGCTAAGAAATTTTTTGTCAGACGAGGCGGAAAATTTCAACGACCAACAAAGAGGTCGTACCAACGAAGGAACACGAGCACTACCCACAATTTTCTATAATTGTCTTCCTTGCCCTCTCGGTGTGCGTCAAGCATGCGGAGAGCTTCTTTTTTGTCGATATATGTGTCGGCAGAAGAATTTGTTATTATATCCTTTGCCCAATCGTAGAGCTCATTTTTCAGCCATTTACGAACGGGTACGGGGTAACCGAGCTTGGGTCTCATGACGGTCTCGGGATTTACAAGGTCACGGAATGCGTGGCGGAAAATATACTTTGTAGTGCCGTGAGAGAGCTTGTCCTCGGTATGGAGCTTTCTTGCAAACTCAAAGACCTCTTTGTCAAGAAAGGGTACTCTGACCTCAAGTGAATGTGCCATGCTGAGTCTGTCGCCCTTGACAAGTATATCCCCTCTCAGCCAGGTGTTCATATCTACGTACTGCATTTTGGTAATGCCGGGCATACCCGCAACGTCAGCGTAAATATCCTCTGTAAGCTGTGAGAAGTGAACGCTGTCCGACGTGGTTTTGAGAATTTTTTTCTTTGACTTTTCGTCGAAGATAAAGGCGTTTCCAACGTATCTCTTCTCCAGCGGGGTAGTGCCTCGGTAAAGGAGTGCCTTACCCTTGACACCGTCGGGAAGAACTTTTGAAATAAAGGAAAGGGGTGCTTTAACAAGAGTGGGAAGTGCGTTTATCTTGTCCGACGTCAAGGTCTCGCCATACACCTTATAACCGCCGAAAAGCTCATCGGAGCCCTCACCCGAGAGAACTACCTTCAAATGCCTTGCCGCCTCTTCACAGATAAGATATATCGCCATGGTAGAGGGGTCGGCAACGGGAAAATCAAGGTGATACACCACCTTGTCAAAGGCACGTTTAAAGTCCTCAAGTCCTGCTACAAGCTTGATGTGTTCCACGTCAAGGTGACGTGCAATTCCCGAGGCTTCGTCAATTTCGGAGTATTCCTTTTCACCAAATGCCACAGTAAAAGCCTTGATGCCGGGGTTGAGCTTACTTGCGGTAGCGGTAATTACCGCCGAGTCGATACCGCCCGACAGGAATGTGCCAACGTCCACGTCGCTTATCATATGATATTTTACGCTTGTCTCAACGATTTCCCGCAGTTCGTCGGCTCTTTTTTCAAAGTCGTCGGACTTTGTGGGAGTGAAGACAGGAGTATAGTACTTCTCTATTCTCACTTCACGCTCGGCGTTAAAGTCAACCACCATATAAGAGCCTGCGGGGAGTATCTTTATTTCGGGGTGGAGAGTTGATGGCTCGGGGATATACTGATAAGTAAAATAGTGCTGGAGCTGTTCTTCATCTATAAGCGTTTTATCAAGGGCAGGGTCAAGGTAAAAGACCTTGGACTCGGATGAAAAGCACACCTGTCCCTCACGCTCCATATAGTAAAGGGGCTTGATGCCAAAGGGGTCACGTCCAAGCATCAGGTTATTCTTCTCTTTATCGTAAAAGGAGAAGGCGAACATTCCACGAAGCTTATTTATAAAGCCCTCTCCCTCAACCGAATAGAGGGTGAGCATTACCTCTATTTCGGAATTTGTTTTAAACTCGTAGCCCTTTTCTATAAGCTCGGCTCTCAGCTCACGGTAGTTATATATCTCACCGTTGAAGATACCCACATAGCGCTCGCCGTACTCAAAGGGCTGACTTCCCTTTTCAAGGTCGATAATACTAAGACGTCTGAAGGCAACGGCAAGCTTTTCAAAAAAGAGCATCTTGCCCTCGTCGGGACCTCTGTACGCCATGGTCTCCGACATTTTTGTGACGATTTCCTTTTCACTCTCTGAAAGAGGTGATTTTTTAAACATTCCTACAAAGCCACACAAGGTTTTAGTCTCCTTATCTCATATCTTTTGATATCTGTCTTTTTAATTTAAAGAAAAAGTTTAGGGTAAGCGCAGTATAAGCTACCCCGAAAACAATCGACGGGAATACAAAGGTAGTATTAAGCGAGGGGAAAGCGTAGAGCATTACCCCGAAAAACGACTCCACAGCACCGCCTGTCATAAGAAGTGCTACGTTATCGTCTATTTTATACTTTGTATATTTTTCGTTGAAGTCCTTTGCTTCCTTTAAAATGAGAATTATAACAAGGGCAGATAATACTGCCGTAATTACACCGAGAGGAAGAGTCAAGGGCTTCTCCCCGAAGGAATAGGTTAATACGAAGCTCGTTTTCTCCCCCCAATAAAGTCGGTAAAGAAAGGAGAAAAGAGAAGTAAGTAAGCCCACAAAAGAGAATATCGTCAGCGCTATACAATTTCTTTTCATTCTCGTCTTCATGAAAACAGACGTGGAAAACACAAGTAAAAATCCTACGAAAGTGGGAAGAACGTCCAATGCATCAACGTAAAAATCGAAGAAAAAGAGCATTGAAGACAAGAAAAACGTCAGAACGAAAGAGGTGTTCTTCACCGTCATAACGTTCTCCTTGGAGAGAACCTCATCACGTCGGTGCTTCATCATATTGGCTTTCAGCTCTTTGTTTTTAATAAGAGAGAGGAAGAACTGTCCAACGTAAATAAGGCTGACAAGGGATATGACCGCCGACAGGAAGAAGGCGAATACCATAAACACACGCATCGCCGCTTCAAAGTCTACAAACCAAGTGTCTGCCGACAGATTGCCCGTTGCCTCGGTATCGAAAAGTCCCACTGTGGCAGGCAGAAATGCAAGTACGTTTTTAAGCACAAAGAAGACGTACATATACCATTTAACGCCACTTACCTTATCGGAGTCAAGGGAGGGTGTAATGCGCATTGCCGAATAGTCGAGAGCGGTGAAGAGGTTTGTAACAAAGGGTATAACCGTTATAATCTCCACAATTCCGTAGGCAAAGGTGGCAAGGAGCATATCGGAGGTAGAAAAGCGGAAGGTGAAAAGTGACACCGCAAGCTTCACTCCCGATATAAGCATCATTCTGAGGGACAGCCTTTTTGCCTCCTCTCCCCTCATCTCTATATCGGTAAGGGGGGTAAGCCCCAACGTTATAAAGAACCAGCCTATAACGTCGGGCAGAAGGTCGAAGAGTGTAATATCGGGTGAAAATATAAATATAAGTCCTAAAAGGATAAGAGAAAATCTCATTTTTTATTCTCCGTCTGCCATATTCTTACCACAGCATTTTTTATACTTCAAACCGCTTCCGCAGGGGCAGGGGTCATTTCGTCCTACCTTTTCACTCTCGCTCTTTCTGACGGGAGCTTTTTTTACGGGGGAAGCGTCACCACCGTGAGATGCGCCTGTAATCTTTACTACATTTTCACGCTTTATCTCGGTCCTTGGCTGAACTGACAGAATACCTCTGACTGTGTCGCATCTTATTTCCTCGGTCATTTCCTCGAACATATCCGAGCCCACTATCTTGTATTCTCTGACGGGGTCACGCTGACCGTAAGCCTGAAGTCTTATAGTGCTCTGAAGAGCGTCCATGGCATCGATGTGCGCCATCCATTTGCGGTCAACGGTACGAAGAAGAATAACTCGCTCTGCCTCTCGCATAACCTCTTCCCCGAGAAGCTCGGTCTTTTCGGCATAGAGCTTGTCGGCACGCTGACAAAGCTCATTTATTACCTTGTCCTGTGACAGCTCGTCGAGAGCATCTCCCGTTTCACGGAAGTCTGTGTCGGTTGTGAAGAGCCCGAAGAAGGAGCGACGAAGCTCGTCAAGCTGCCATTCGTCGGGGGTGTCCCCTCTCATACACTCTCTGACCTTAGACTCAATCATAGAGTGCATCATAGACTTGATCTTATCTCTTAGGTCTATTCCGTCAAGGACTTCTCCTCTTTCCTTATAGATAACGTTTCTCTGCTCGCTCATTACGTTATCGTACATAAGCACGTTGCGTCGGCGGGCAAAGTTCTGACCCTCGAGACGCTTTTGTGCGTTTTCTATTGTGTTAGACAAAATTCTGGCGTCGATGGGCTGGTCATCCTCAAGTCCGAGGCGGTCAACCACACCAACTATTCTGTCACCTCCGAAAAGGCGCATAAGGTCATCGTCAAGAGAGAGATAGAAGGCAGATGCACCGCTGTCTCCCTGACGTCCTGCACGTCCTCGGAGCTGATTGTCTATTCGTCTCGACTCGTGACGCTCGGTGCCAAGGATAAAGAGACCGCCTGCTTCTCTCACCTTTTCACGCTCGGGTGCAATTTCCTTTTCATACTCTGCCACAAGCTCGTTATAACGCTCTCTTACTCCGATTATCTCTTCGTTATCGGTATCGGTAACGGTGTCGGCGAGAACTATAAGCTCCTCAGAGTAGCCCTCCTGACGAAGCTTTGTCTTTGCAAGAAATTCGGGGTTACCGCCAAGCATGATATCGGTGCCTCGTCCTGCCATGTTGGTAGAAATGGTAACGGCGCCGTACTTTCCTGCCTGAGCAATAATCTCGGCTTCCTTTTCGTGGAATTTGGCGTTGAGCACGTTGTGAGGAATGCCACGCTTTTGAAGTATCTTTGAAAGCTCCTCGGATTTATCGATGGAGACGGTGCCCACAAGGACGGGCTGACCCTTTTTATGGCACTCTTCTATCTGTGCCACAATTGCGTTTATCTTGCCACGGCTGTTCTTGAATACCCTGTCCTCGGCATCCCTTCTTATCATGGGCTTATTGGTGGGTATAACTATAACGTCAAGGTTATATATCTCACGGAACTCACCCTCTTCTGTCAAGGCGGTACCCGTCATACCCGAAAGCTTGTCGTAAAGACGGAAGAAGTTCTGGAAGGTGATGGTAGCGAGGGTTTTCGACTCACGCTCTACCTTTACGTTCTCCTTTGCCTCTATTGCCTGATGAAGTCCGTCAGAGTAGCGTCTGCCCGGCATAAGTCTGCCTGTAAAGGCATCGACGATGATTACCTGATTATCCTTCACCACGTAGTCAACGTCACGCTTCATAGTGCCAAGTGCCTTTATGGCCTGGTTTACGTGGTGAGCGAGGGCTGCGTTTTCGGGGTCGGCAAAGTTCTCTATGCCGAACTGCTCCTCAACCCTTCTGACACCTCTTGAGGTAAGGGTGGCGTTATTTGCCTTTTCGTCTATAATGTAGTCGTAATTGGTGTCAAGGTTTTCGTCTATCTCCTTGTCGTTAGCCTCTTTTATCTTAAAGGATTTAAGAGTCTTGGCAAAGGCATTTACCACGCCGTAAAGCTCGGTAGACTTCTCCCCCTGACCCGAAATGATGAGGGGCGTTCTCGCCTCGTCTATAAGTATGGAGTCCACCTCGTCCACAATGGCGAAGTTATGACCTCTTTGCACTCTGTCCTCTTTGTAGATAACAAGGTTATCTCTCAGATAATCGAAGCCGAACTCGTTGTTGGTGCCGTAGGTTATGTCAGCGTCGTACGCCTTGTGCTTTTCTTCGGGTGACTGTCCGTGAACTACAAGTCCCACGGTGAGTCCAAGAAAGTTATATATCTTTCCCATCCATTCGCTGTCACGCTTAGCAAGGTAGTCGTTGACTGTAACGATGTGTACTCCCTTACCTGTAAGTGCGTTAAGGTAGGCAGGGAGAGTGGCAACAAGAGTCTTACCCTCACCCGTTCTCATTTCGGCAATTCTGCCCTGATGAATGATTATACCGCCGATAAGCTGAACTCGGTAGTGACGCTTGCCGAGAACTCTCGTTGACGCCTCTCTGACGGTGGCGAATGCCTCGGGAAGAATATCGTCAAGGGTCTCTCCCTTTTCAAGTCTTTCTTTAAAAAGTGAGGTCTGTGCCCGAAGCTCCTCGTCGCTCATTTTCGAGTAGCGTTCGGACAGCTCCTCGGTTTTATTCACAAGAGGGATAATTCTCTTTATTTCTCTTTCACTATGTGTTCCGAAAAGTTTTGTAATAACTCCCATTTCTGTTCCTTTCAGCCGTTGAATTCGCTTTTTATATCACGTGAAAATAAAGAATTAAGTGTTTTCTGTGGGTCGGCATTTTCAAAAAGTACTTTATACACCGCCGAGCATATGGGAAGCTCCACCTGATGTTTTTCTGAAAGCTTCATAATACCCCGACAGGTGGCAACGCCCTCGGCAAGCTTTTCGTATCTCTCACCCTTTACAAGCATTTCTCCGTAGGCTCTGTTGTGAGAGTGGGGAGAAAAGACGGTGGCTTCATAGTCGCCGAGATGTGAGAGCCCGTAAGCTGAGAGTCTGTCTCCACCCATCGCCTCAATAAGACGGGATATCTCTCCCGCACCCCTTGCCATAAGGGCGCCCTTGAGAGAGGAGATACCAAGTCCGTCAAGCATACCTGCGGCAATGCCAACAACGTTCTTGGACGCCGCTCCCACCTCGGTTCCGATAAGGTCGTTTCCGTAGTAGAAACGGATAAGGGAAGAGGACAGAACGTTAGCCAGCCCCATTTTGAAGTCGGAGTTTTCTGAATCGATGAGCATACAGTTGGGTATAGCGTTGACAAAGTCCTCAACGTGTCCCGGTCCTACCCAAACAGCTAAGTCGTAGGGCTTTTTATAGCTTTCACGAAAGACCTCGCTCAGTCTTTTTCCGCTGTCCTCCTCAATACCCTTCATACAAAGGATAAATCGCTTATAAGTGTTTATACGCTGGGACAGCTCACAGGCAAAGGAGCGCAGGCTCTGACTCGAAATGGATATAACAATAGTGTCGTTTTCAAGAGCACGGTCAAGGTCGGTGGTGACGTAAGTTCTGTCAGAAAGGGTCACCGTGCCGTTGGTGCGTGTTTCCTTGAAGGTGCGAATGCTTTCGGAGTCCTCTCTTCCCCAAAGGACAGTTTCGTCCATAAGGGACAGATACCATGCGATAAAGCTTCCCCATCTTCCTGCGCCAAGTACTGATATTTTCATTAATTTACCTCAATTCATCAACGTAAAGAGCTCTCTCGCCCCCTACAAATCTGGGGCGTGTTCTGGCAACCGTAAGCCTTGCGCCACCTATCGTATTGACGCTGGTTCTGACGGGTACTGCAACGGGTCTGAGCTGCATACCGATAAGCACCGAGCCGATATCCATGCCTGCCGCCGCCTGAACTCTTTCCACCGCAACGGGCTCGTCAAGAGTATCCCAAAGGGACATGGCAAAGGCACCGCCTGCATGAAGCTGAGGCTTGACGTTAACTCTTTCAAGTCCCCAGAGACGGACTGCGCTTTTCTCGATAATTACCGAGCGGTTAAGGTGCTCACAGCACTGAGCCGCCATGTAAAGGCCCTTTTCTTTTATCATAGGGTAAAGAGTGTCCACAAGGGCACGTCCTACCTCAAGGCTTGAATAGGTGCCAACCTTCTTGCCAAGTACCTCACTTGACGAGCAGCCTATAACAACTATATCGTCCTTTTCAAGATTTGCCACCTCGAAAAGCTCTTCAAGGGCAATTCTTGCCTCTTTTTTTATCTGTTCAATCATCGAAATGCCTTCTTTCAAAAAATAGTTATACATATTATAATATATTTTTTCTCTCATTACAAGTACATTGTGTGAACTTTTTTACAGTTTGACAAGAAAAAGAAGTTATGGTAAAATACTAAAAAAACAAAGGAGACAGCTATGGATATTTTAACACTTCTTCAGAACCGTTATTCGGTTCGTGATTTTAAAGATACACCCGTGGAAAAAGAAAAGCTTGACCGAGTACTCGAAGCGGCAAGGGTAGCGCCTACCGCCAAAAACATGCAGCCTCAGAGGATTTTTGTAATCGAGTCCGAGGAGGCTCTGCGTAAGATAAGGGATATCACTCCCAGCGCATACAATGCCCCCACGGTGCTTATGATATGTGCCGACACCGACGTTGCGTGGACAAGAAACAACGACGGCTGGTGTGCCGCTCCCATCGACTCATCTATCGTCACCTGCCACATGATGCTTGAAGCCGAAAGTCTGGGGCTAAGCTCCGTTTGGGTATGCGCCTTCAACAAAGAAAAGGTCAAAAATGCCTTTGGACTCCCCGACAACATCGTGCCCTATTCTCTCCTTCCCATCGGCTATAAAAGTGACGCATGTGAACCCAATCCCCGCCACTTTGAAAGGCAGTCTATCGACGATTTTGTAAAAAGGATTTAAAAAAAAGATAGTCATCAACGATGACTATCTTTTTTTCTTGCGTTTTCGTATATATCACATATGATCTTGTGGGTTTCAAGGGCACTGTCAAAGCTCACTCTCATAGGAGTGCCTGAAGTCAGATGCTCGTAAAAATCAAATATCTGCTTTATGTGGCTCGCTCCCCAATATTCCTTAACGTTGCCGTAGTCGAAGGC
>JAZNZV010000201.1:0-8608 GCA_045595105.1 Eubacteriales bacterium
AATAATTTTCTTTTCTAAGTTCAAAATACGCCTTAGGATGCTTACAAACGGGGCAAACCTCGGGAGCCTTCTTACCAATTACGAGGTGACCGCAGTTACGGCATTCCCACATGGTTTCTTCAGCCTTTTCAAATACCTTCTGCATTTCAACGTTATTGAGAAGCTTGAGATATCTTTCCTCGTGAGTCTTTTCGATAGCCGCTACCATTCTGAACTGTGCTGCAAGCTCCTTGAAGCCCTCTTCTTCAGCGTCCTTTGCAAACTGGTCGTACATTTCGGTCCACTCATAGTTCTCGCCTGCTGCGGCATCCTTGTGGTTTGATGCGGTATCGCCGAGACATGAAAGAGCCTTGTACCAAAGCTTTGCGTGTTCCTTTTCGTTATTTGCGGTTTCTTCAAAAATTGCCGCTATCTGCTCGTAGCCTTCCTTCTTTGCAACAGAAGCAAAGTAAGTATACTTGTTTCTTGCCTGAGATTCGCCTGAAAAAGCGTCTCTGAGGTTCTGTTCGGTTTTTGTGCCCTTAAGTTCCATAGTTTCTTCTCCTTTATTTACAATAATTTTTTCAAAATCTGATGCCCCGTGCTTACAAATGGGGCAAATAAAGTCCGGTGGAAGCTCTTCTCCCTCATAAACGTATCCGCAGATGACACAACGCCAACCGCCCTTACTATCTTTCTTGGGCTGTGGCTTAACCTTTGCGTGATAGTACGAGTAGGTCATAGACTCATTTCCGTTTATAACCTTAGCATCGGTGAGAATGGCGATAAAGGTGGTATGGCTTCCCATATCAACACTTCTTGTCACTTCAAACGACATTACAGCGTTTGAAAATTCGTCAAGAGCGAGAACACCGTTTTCAAGTCTCTGAGTTTTAAAGCCCGAAAGCTTATCGAAGTCTCTACCAGACTTCATGCCAAGCTCTTCAAAAGCTCTGTAAGGGCAGGAGGTATCAAGAACTGACACGTTAAATCTGCCCGTCTCGGCTATCATATCGTGGGTAAGGTTAGCCTTGCTGACACTTACGCTGCATATGACGTCGGGTGAGTCTGTTACCTGCATGAGAGTATTGATGATGCAGGCGTTGTCCTTCATGCCACTCTTTGCAAAGAGTGCATAAAGACCGTAGCTTATTTTAAAAAGTGCTTTTTTATCCATTGTAACCTCACATTTCAACTCTTGTGGCGGTAAGCTCTTCGTAGTAGTTTATGAGGGTAGCGTTTCGGTAGGCTTCAACCCAAAGAGTTCCAACCCCGAGACAAAGAGAGCCCACGAGATACCAGCCGATAAAGGAAAGGTCGAGAATAAAGAGGTCCATTTTATGACCGTTTGTTATTCTTCGGCTTTCGTCGAGACAGCGTCTCCAATCCCAATCGGTGTGCTCACTCTTGAGGTAGTATGCCATAGAGTAAGAATATGCTTTAACAATTCCGGGAATTACAAAAAGCAGTGACCAAAGGGCTATAAAAATCTGCTGAAGAAGTCCTAAGAGAAGTGTACCTCCGAAGTCCTTTGTAAAGCCTTCAAAAAGTCCCTCAATTTTAACAACGCCACATCTTTTGATATTTTTGAAAACCACCATAGTTCCTACGCTCAAGGGTCCTATGAGGAAAAGTGTCAAAAGTGGAATTGAAGATGCCGCACTTGTTATTGCAGTCACGATAAGCACAGCAACTACCGCAAGAAGCCAATTGTTCTTAAAAATTCCGCCACCAAGCTGTTCACGGGCGAGACGTTTGAGTTCCACTCTGTTCATATTATGCTCCTTATCTTGCTTTAGTATTTATCTCTTCGGTAATTTTCAAAACAAATTCGTCGAGAGTCATAGTTGTCATTTCCTGTGAGCCACGGCGTCTTACAGAAACAGTCTTTTCCTCTGTTTCCTTATCACCGATAACAAGCATATAAGGTATCTTCTGAAGCTGAGCTTCTCTTATCTTATAGCCTGTCTTTTCGGCTCTCTTGTCACTTTCGACACGAACGCCGTAGGACTGAAGCTTCTTTTCAATTTCATCTGTATAGTCGTTATTTCTGTCGGTGATAGGAAGAATTCTTACCTGAGTGGGAGCAAGCCACGTGGGAAGTGCTCCTGCGTATTTCTCAATAAGGAGGGCAAGTGTTCTTTCGTAACAGCCAAGAGAAGTTCTGTGAATGATATAAGGAATTTTTGTAGTGTTGTCGCTGTCAACGTATTCCATACCAAACTTCTTGGCAAGGAGCATATCAATCTGAATAGTAACGATAGTGTCCTCTTTGCCGAAAACGTTCTTGCACTGAATGTCGAGCTTAGGTCCGTAGAACGCTGCTTCATCGATACCTATAACGTAGTTCTCACGTCCGAGAAGCTTATCGAGAAGGTCTCCCATAACGTTCTGAGCCTCGTTCCACTGCTCGGCTGTTCCCTCGTATTTGTCTGTGCGGTTGGGGTCCCACTGTGAAAATCTGAAGGAGCAATCCTCCCAGAGTCCTACAGTTTCAAGGCAGTATTTTGCAAGCTTCAAGCACTGCTCAAACTCTTCTGCAAGCTGGTCGGGACGAAGAACGATGTGTCCCTCGGAGATGGTGAACTGTCTTACTCTTATAAGACCGTGCATCTCGCCCGAGTCCTCGTTACGGAAGAGGGTGGACGTCTCGCCAAGTCTCATGGGAAGGTCACGGTAGGAGCGCTTCTTATTGAGGAAGACCTGATACTGGAAGGGGCAGGTCATAGGACGGAGTGCAAAGCATTCCTTGGTCTCGTCGTCAGGGTCGCCCATTACGAACATACCGTCAAGGTAGTGGTCCCAGTGACCCGAAATCTTATAAAGCTCACGCTTTGCCATAAGAGGAGTCTTTGTAAGAAGGTAGCCTCTCTGCTCTTCAACGTCCTCTACCCAGCGCTGAAGTCTCTGTATGGTTCTCGCACCCTTGGGAAGAAGAATGGGAAGTCCCTGTCCGATAGAGTCAACGGTTGTAAAGTATTCAAGCTCACGGCCAAGCTTGTTGTGGTCTCTCTTTCTCGCCTCTTCGAGAGCCACAAGGTGCGCTTCAAGGTCGGGCTTAGATGCGAAGGCTGTTCCGTAGATACGGGTGAGCATCTTGTTCTTTTCGTTTCCTCTCCAATAAGCACCCGTTACCGACATAAGCTTAAACGCCTTAACGGCAGAGGTGTAGGTCACGTGAGGGCCTGCACAAAGGTCGGTGTAATCTCCCTGCTTAAAGAATGAAAGCTCGGCGTCCTCGGGAAGGTCGTTGATAAGCTCTATCTTATAGGGCTCGTCCTTCATAAGCTCGAGGGCTTCGGCACGGGGAAGAGTGAAGCGTTCAAGCTTCAAATTCTCCTTTGTAATCTTCTTCATTTCGGCTTCGATATTTTCAAGGTCGGTCTCGGTAAAGCCTCCCTCTCTGTCGAAGTCATAGTAAAATCCGTCCTTAATAGAAGGACCGATAGCAAGCTTTGTCTCGGGGTAAAGTCTCTTTACTGCCTGCGCAAGCACGTGAGAGGCAGTATGTCTGAGGGCATCTCTTCCTATCTGGTCATCAAAGGTGTATTCTTCGATAACACCGCTTTGAAGTATTACTTTCATAATTTTTCTCCTTAAATAAAAAAATAAGCACTCTCGCCTTTCGGCAAGGGTGCTTTATACACGGTTCCACCTTGTGTTTAACTCGTTATCCCCTTAACGCAGGGTGACGGTCTGCTCATCGCAGACGGCTCACGGAAGCGGTCTTCCCGAAGCTTTCGCATAAGGGGCTTTCAGCATATGTCCCTCTCTCTGTCTGCTTCCCTTTCGGTACTCTTTTCCGTTCAATCGCCTTTATCATTGTTATTATAATACCCTGAAATCCTTTTGTCAAGTTTGTTTTTAAAATTTACTTCTTAATATTATCAATGTGAACGTCCATTTGAGGATAAGGAATTGAAATACCGTTGGCATCAAATTCCTTCTTTACGTTTTCGAGCAAGTCGAATTTAACAGTCCAATAGTCAGAAGCCTTACTCCAAACCCTGAGAGTATATTCAAGACTGCTTTCACCATGATTTG
Organism: Eubacteriales bacterium; assembly: GCA_045595105.1. GTDB lineage: Bacteria > Bacillota > Clostridia > Oscillospirales > SIG627 > RGIG6353. Next base: position 4,024 of record JAZNZV010000201.1, read on the forward strand.
AAAGTCTTGCAAAAGGAGCAGGGTCTTTAAGAACAAGCTCGTGCTTGCTTGCCACGTCAAGCAAAATGTTTTTTACATTTTCTATATCGGAATTATAATCGGTTGTGAATACAAAATCAACTCTACGGTCCTCGGAAACAGAATAATTTTCAATAACTGAATTTGTCAGATTTCCATTCGGAATTGTTATAACCTTATTATCCGGTGTTTTAAGAGTGGTATACATTATGCTTATGCTCGAAACGGTTCCCGAAGCAGAGGTCGCATCAATGTAGTCGCCAACCTTGAAAGGCTTAAATATAAGTATCATTATGCCGCCGGCAAGATTTCCAAGCGCTCCCTGAAGAGCAAGACCTATTGCCACACCGCAAGAAGCAAGGGCTGTAATAAAGGATGTTGTAGGTATACCAAGTATCATTGCAATAGAAATAAACAAAAATATATTTAAAGTTATTCCCAAAAAGCTGCTTAAAAAGGTTCTTGCACCTAAATCAACATTGTCAAATTTTGGTGACTTTCTTATCCACTTTTTAATTAATTTAATGAGTTTTTGCCCTACAATCAAAACTATAAGTGCCGCAATTATTTTTACTCCCAGCGATGCGAAAAGCTCAAACAAAAACGTTAATATTTTTTCTGTGCTCATAATAAAACCTCTTTAGTATTTTGTTTTTTCAATATTGTATTACCAACAATCCCTTTTGTCAAGATTTTTGCTACAAGCTCAAAGAACTCGGAGCAAAAATCTTTACCATCCAATTTTGTATAAAATTACCATAATTTTTTCCGCATCTATAATTTTTTATGTAATATGACAATTTCACATTTATTAATATATATCATATTGACAAATAATTTTTTTGATTGTATAATTGTATACAATCATACAAAAGAAAGGCAGGTCTGTGTTAATTATGATAGAAATTTCATCCTCAACAAACCTACTTGAACAAAAATCCTATAAGTACTCCTTGCAGGACGTAACCGAGCCCAACCTCTACCGTGAGATATATCCTTACTCCGAGGTTCCCAAGGTTGCCTTCAACCATAGAAGAGTGCCTATCGGTATGCCACATGAAATATGGATAACAGATACATCCTTCCGTGACGGAATGCAGTCTCAGGTGCCTTATACACCCGAGCAGATAATTCACCTCTACAAGCTTATGGCAAGGCTTGGCGGTGAAAAGGGAATTATCCGTCAGACAGAGTTTTTCGTATATAGTGAAAATGACAGAAAGGCGCTTGAGGGCTGTATGAATCTTGGGTATAAGTTCCCCGAGATAACTACCTGGATAAGAGCAAGCCTCAACGACTTCAAGCTCATCCGAGATATGGGTATCAAGGAAACGGGTATTCTCGTATCCTGCTCAGACTACCACATATTCAAGAAGCTTGGTATGACGAGAGGTCAGGCGCTTGAGCACTACAAGAAGACTATCTCTGCCGCTCTTGAGCTTGGTATCAAGCCCAGATGTCATTTTGAAGATATTACAAGAGCAGACTTCTACGGCTTCGTGCTTCCCTTCGTTAACGAGCTTCAGAAGATGTCGAGAGAATCGGGTATCCCCATCAAGATAAGAGCCTGTGACACCATGGGCTACGGTGTACCCTTCTCGGAGGTTGCTCTTCCCCGAAGCGTGCCCGGTATAATCTACGGTCTCAAGCACTATGCAGACGTGCCCAGTGAAATGATAGAGTGGCACGGACACAACGACTTTTACAAGGGCGTTGCAAACGCTACCTGCGCATGGCTTTACGGTGCATGCTCGGTTAACTGCTCCATGCTTGGTATCGGTGAGAGAACGGGTAATGTTCCTCTTGAAGCTATGGTTATGGAATACGCCTCTCTCAGAGGAACTCTTGACGGAATGGACACAACTGTTATAAGCGAAATTGCCGACTTCTTCAAGAACGATATAGGCTACAACATTCATGAAAACACGCCTTTCGTAGGTGCAAACTTCAACTCCACAAGAGCGGGCATTCACGCCGACGGACTTATCAAGGACGAAGAGATATACAATATCTTCGATACCGCAACACTTCTTAACCGTCCCGCACAGGTAACGGTAAGTAACACCTCGGGTCTTGCAGGTATTGCTTATTGGCTCAATGCACACTACAACCTCAAGGGTGAAGAGGCACTCACCAAGAAGGACGACATGGTGCTTTACATCAAGGCTTGGGTAGACGAGCAGTACAACGGCGGAAGACAGACGGTAATCAGTACCGAGGAAATGGAAAAGCTTGTAATGGAATACAGAAAGGAACACTAAAATGGGACTTACTATTGCACAAAAGATTATAAAAGCGCATCTTCTCGAGGGAGACCTTACTCCCGGCTCTGAGATTGCGCTCAGAATAGACCAGACACTCACACAGGACGCAACGGGCACAATGGCTTATCTTGAATTTGAATCCATAGGAATACCCCGTGTCAGAACAGAGCTCTCGGTTGCGTACATCGACCACAACACTCTTCAGTCGGGCTTTGAAAATGCCGACGACCATCGCTACATACAGTCGGTTGCCAAGAAGTACGGCATTCGTTTTTCACGTCCCGGTAACGGCATCTGCCATCAGGTACACCTCGAGCGTTTCGGCAAGCCCGGTAAGACACTTATCGGCTCAGACAGCCATACTCCCACAGGTGGCGGTATCGGTATGCTGGCTATGGGTGCAGGAGGTATGGACGTTGCTGTTGCTATGGGTGGCGGTGCATACTACATCACAATGCCAAAAATGATAAAGGTGAACCTTACGGGTGCGCTCCGTCCTTGGGTAAGTGCTAAGGACGTAAGCCTTGAGATACTTCGTATTCTCTCGGTTAAGGGCGGTGTAGGGTATATTATTGAATGGGGTGGCGAGGGTATCAAAACTCTCAGCGTTCCTCAGAGAGCAACTATCACCAACATGGGTACAGAGCTTGGTGCCACAACCTCTATCTTCCCTTCCGATGAAGTAACGAAGGCGTTTCTTGAGAGTCAGGGCAGAGGTGAGGATTATACCCCTCTCGCATCCGACCCCGACGCTGTTTACGACAGAATAATCGACATAAATCTTTCAGAGCTTAAGCCTCTCCTTGCTTGTCCTCACTCTCCCGACAATATAAAGTCGGCAGAAGAGCTTGGCAACGTCAAGGTAGATCAGGTTTGTATCGGCTCTTGTACCAACTCTTCTCTTGCAGATATGCTCAAGGTAGCCGCTATCCTCAAGGGCAAGACCATTGATCCCTCGGTAAGCCTTTCTGTTTCTCCCGGTTCAAAGCAGGTACTCACCATGCTTGCCGACTGTGGAGCACTCAGCGACATTATTGCATCGGGTGCCAGAGTTCTTGAGTGTGCTTGCGGTCCTTGTATCGGTATGGGCTTCTCCCCCAACTCCGCAGGCGTTTCCCTTCGTACCTTCAACCGTAACTTTGAGGGCAGAAGCGGTACTAAGGACGGACAGGTTTATCTCGTATCACCCGAGGTTGCTGCGGCTTCCGCTCTCACGGGATATATTACCGACCCCAGAACACTTGGCGAATGCCCCGAAATCGTAATGCCCGACAAGTTCAAGATCAACGACTCGGCAGTAGTTCTTCCCGCAACCGAGGAGGAAGCAAAAGACGTTGAGGTGCTTCGTGGTCCTAACATCAAGCCCTTCCCCGAGGGAGCACCCTTGACCGACACTGTGACAGCCCCCCTTACCTTAAAGGTTGGTGACAACATCACCACCGACCACATCATGCCTGCAGGTGCCAAGATTCTTCCCTACCGTTCAAATATTCCTTATCTTTCAAAGTTCTGCTTCGGCGTTTGTGACGAAACCTTCCCCGAAAGAGCGAAGGAAGCAGGACAGTCCATCATCGTTGGTGGTTCAAACTACGGTCAAGGCTCGTCACGTGAGCATGCGGCTCTCGTTCCTCTTTACCTCGGCGTTAAGGCAGTTGTTGCCAAGAGCTTCGCAAGAATACATGCCGCTAACCTTATCAATGCAGGTATCATTCCTCTCACCTTTAAAAATGCAGACGATTACGACAAGCTCAGTCAAGGCGATGAGCTTGAGCTTAGCGGTCTTTTCAAGGGCATTGAGGACGGCACTGTAATACTCACCGACAAGACCACGGGTGAAAAATTCGAGCTTGCTTGCGAATTCTCACTTCGTCAAAGACAGATGCTTCTTGCCGGAGGACTTTTAAAATATACTAAAGGATAAATAATAGGGCTCTGCCCTATACCCGATTAAAACCTTTTTAAAAAAAGGTTTTAATAATTCCAAAAACTTTAAAAATTAAGTTTTATTTCGGTTTTAACCCAAAAATGATACCGTAAGAAAGGATATATTATGGCTAAAATAAAGATGACCACCCCTCTCGTTGAGATGGATGGCGACGAAATGACAAGAATACTCTGGAAGATGATCAAGGATGAGCTTATTCTTCCCTTCGTTGACCTTAAAACAGAGTACTATGACTTGGGACTTCCCGAAAGAGAAAAGACCAAGGATAAGGTAACCTTTGACTCGGCTTACGCTACACAGAAGTACGGTGTTGCGGTAAAGTGTGCCACCATCACCCCCAACAAGCAGAGAGTTGAAG
>JAZNZV010000202.1:0-4952 GCA_045595105.1 Eubacteriales bacterium
CTGCCCTCACTGTAAGGTAGTTCTTTCCAACGGGGACTCTCAGGGCGGTAAATGTGACATCTGTCACAGCGACATTATTCAGAAGTCCAAGGACGGTTGGTATCTTAGAATTACCAAGTACGCCGACAGACTTCTTGAAGGACTTGACGACGTTGACTACCTTCCTCAGATAAAGCAACAGCAGGTTAACTGGATTGGTAAGTCCACAGGTGCTTTCGTAAACTTCAAGGTAAAGGGCACCGACGAGGAGCTTCGTATTTACACTACCCGTCCCGACACTCTCTTTGGAGTTACCTTTATGGTTATTGCTCCCGAGCATCCCATTCTTGAACGCTCAAAGGACAAGATAACCAACTTTGACGCTCTACTTTCCTACCGTGAGGAATGCGCAAAGAAGACAGAGTTCCAGCGTACTCAGCTCAACAAGGATAAGACAGGTGTAAAAATCGAGGGCATTGCAGGTATAAATCCTCTCAACGGCAAGGAAATACCCATCTACGTTGCAGACTACGTTATGATGGGCTACGGTACCGGTGCTATCATGGCTGTACCCGCTCACGACGAGCGTGACTATGAATTTGCCAAGAAATTCGGCATTGATATAATAGAAGTTATCAAGGGCGGAAACATCGACGAAGAAGCCTATACCGGTGACGGAGAAATGGTCAACTCGGAATTCCTCAACGGCTTTACAAACAAGCGTGACTCTATCAAGAGAATGATAGAATACCTCGAAGAAAAGGGCATTGGTGAAGAGGGTGTTCAGTACAAGATGAAGGACTGGGCATTCAACCGTCAGAGATATTGGGGTGAGCCTATTCCCATCATTCACTGTGAGCACTGCGGAATGGTTCCCGTTCCCGAAGAGGAGCTTCCCTTAAAGCTTCCCGACGTTCAGAACTTCGAGCCCGGTGAAGGCGGTGAATCGCCTCTTGCAAAGATACCCGAATTCGTTAACTGCAAGTGTCCCGTCTGTGGAAAGGATGCAAAGCGTGAGACCGATACAATGCCTCAGTGGGCAGGCTCATCATGGTACTTCCTCAGATACTGTGACCCCAAGAACGATAAGGCTCTTGCGTCTAAAGAGGCTCTTGAATATTGGATGCCCGTTGACTGGTACAACGGCGGTATGGAGCACGTTACCCGTCACATGATATATTCACGCTTCTGGCACAAATTCCTTTACGACATGGGTGAGGTCAACACCGACGAGCCCTATGCAAAGAGAACCGCTCAGGGTCTTATCCTTGGCCCCGACGGTGAAAAAATGTCCAAGTCGAGAGGAAACGTTGTTGACCCCAACGAGGTGGTTGACCAGTACGGTGCCGACGTTCTTCGTACTTATATCCTCTTCATGGGCGATTACGGTGCGGCGGCTCCCTGGGACGTTAACGGTATCAAGGGCTGCAAGAGATTCCTTGACAGAGTTGAAGGACTCTTCGCTATGGCAAAGGGCAACGGTTCAACACCCGAGCTTGAGTCTATATTCCACAAGACTGTGAAGAAGGTTACACTTGATATTGAGGAAATGAAGTTCAACACCGCTATTGCGGCAATGATGACACTTCTCAACGAGATATACACCGTTTCAAAGATTACTGTTGACGAATTAAAAACACTTGTTCTCATACTCTGCCCCTTCGCTCCCCATCTCTCGGAAGAGCTTTGGGAAAAGCTTGGTGGCAAGGGACTGTGTGCCGTGGCTTCTTGGCCCGAATGGGACGAAAAGAAGTGCGAGGACAAGAGCGTTGAAATCGCAATTCAGGTACTCGGTAAGCTTAAGGGCACCGTTACCGTTGCAGTTGATGCAGACAAGGAAACAGTTCTCGACCTCGTAAAGAAGGACGAAAGAATTCTGCCTCTCATTGAGGGCAAAACAATCGTGAAGGAAATCTACGTTCCCGGCAAGATTGTAAATATAGTTGTGAAGTAAATAGTTTGATATTCAGGGGGAGCACTTTTTAAAAAAGTGCTCCCCCTAAAACCCCTATGAAAATTATTGTAAGTATATTTATTTTTTAAAAGGCTTGTGATATAAACGAAGAAAATCTGAAGGCGCTATTAGATTAATTATCCCCTTTTAAAATTTTTGAAGGTTAAATTTTCTAAAATCGTGAAAAAATACTTGACATAACGAAATGGGTGTAGTATAATTCGATATGTGTACTAAATTCTTTTTGAGAATAATGTTCTCTTTGGAATGACAAAGGGAGGGATATAAAGTGGCAGAAGTAAAAATCAAAGAAAACGAATCTCTTGATAGCGCTATCCGTAGATTTAAGAGACAGTGCGCAAGAAGTGGAGTTTTATCCGAGCTTCGCAAGCGTGAATGCTATGAGAAGCCCAGCGTAAAGCGCAAGAAGAAAGCAGAAGCTGCTCGTAAGCGCAAATTCAAATAAGTAAAGGGTTGCCAAGCCTGTAGTACACAGGCTTGGCTTTACTTAATTTTTACTTAGGAATCAGCATTTTTAAAAAAACTCGCCGTTTTGCTTTTTTGGGTATAGTACTAAGATTGAAAAAGGCGAGAATTTCCGGTGGCTGACAGCCACTTTAAAGGAGGACTTTTTTATGGAAAAGAAGCTCAGAGTGGGTGTTGTAGGCTGTACAGGTATGGTTGGACAGCGCTTTATAACACTCCTTGAAAATCACCCCTATTTTGACGTTACTGCTCTTGCGGCAAGTGCAAGCTCAGCAGGTAAGACCTATGAAGATGCAGTCGCAGGCAGATGGAATATGAAAACTCCCATTCCCGAGGCTGTTAAAAAAATGGTAGTTCTCGATGCATCAAACATCGACGAAATGAAGAAGCACGTTGACTTCATCCTTTGCGCAGTTAACATGAAGAAGGACGAAATCATCGCTCTTGAAGAGGCTTATGCTAAGGCTGAGATTCCCGTTGTTTCCAACAACTCCGCTCACCGTAAGACTCCCGACGTTCCTATGGTTATTCCCGAAATCAACAATGACCATATTGAGATCATCAATGCTCAGAAGAAGAGACTCGGCACTACAAAGGGATTTATTGCGGTTAAGCCCAACTGTTCAATTCAGAGTTACGTTCCCCTTCTTACTCCTCTCATGAAGTTCGGCATCAAAGAGGTTGTAGTTTCTACCTATCAGGCTATCTCAGGTGCAGGTAAGACCTTTGAAAGCTGGCCCGAGATGATTGACAACGTTATTCCTTACATCGGTGGCGAAGAAGAAAAGAGTGAGAAGGAGCCTTTAAAGGTTTGGGGTAAGGTTGACGGTGACAAGATAGTTGACAACACCGACATCGCTATTACTTCTCAGTGCATCCGTGTCCCCGTAACAGACGGACACCTTGCTACAACCTTCGTTAAGTTTGAAAACAAGCCCACCAAGGAAGAAATTCTCGACCTTTGGAAGAACTACTCGGGCAGACCTCAGGAGCTGGGCCTCCACTCAGCCCCCAAGCAGTTCATTACATACTTTGAGGAAGACAACCGTCCTCAGACAGGTATCGACCGTGATATTGAAGGCGGTATGGGTATTACAGCAGGCAGACTTCGTGAGGATTCTATCTACGACTACAAGTTTGTAGGTCTTTCCCACAACACTCTTCGTGGTGCTGCAGGTGGTTCACTCCTTCTCGCAGAGCTCCTCTTCAAGGAAGGCTATTTATATTAATATAAAAACGAAAAGATTGAGCACAGTTGCTCAATCTTTTCTAAACTGAGGTAATAATGACAAAACTTTTATTACGCTTATTTGCAAAAAGCAATGACCGCACCGAGATAGGTAAGCTTTCGGGCACAGTGGGTATAATTTCAAATTTCGTTATCGCTCTGTTCAAGCTGATAGTAGGCACACTTTCGTCATCGGTTGCCATTACTGCCGATGCTATGAATAATTTCTCGGATGCGGCAAGCTCGGTGATAACTCTCGTGGGCTTTAAGCTTGCTTCTCAGCCTGCCGACAAGGACCACCCGTACGGTCATGCAAGAGCAGAATATCTGTCGGGGCTTGGAGTTGCGGCGGTTATAATAATCATCGGCTTTGAGCTTGCCAAAACGTCGGTGACTAAGATATTCAATCCTGCCTCCACTCGTTTTTCTCTTTATCTTGTAGCGGTGCTTGTATTTTCTATTATAATAAAGCTTTGGCTCGCATCCTTCAATAAGACCCTCGGCAAGAAGATAAACTCTGGGGCGCTTATCGCTACCGCTGCCGATTCACGCAACGACGTTATCGCAACTGTCGCAGTGCTTCTTTGTGCCGTTATAGAGCACTTCACACAGCTGAGGCTCGACGGCTTTATAGGACTTGGCGTTGCACTCTTTATTTTGTATAGCGGTATATCCCTTGCAAAGGAGACGATATCTCCCTTGCTCGGTCAAGGTGCTGACCCCGAAATGAAGGCGCTCATCGTTGACTATATCAGCTCATGTCCCAAGGTTCTGGGCTTCCATGACCTTATGGTGCACGACTATGGAGCGGGCTGTCGTTTTGCGAGTCTGCACGTTGAAATGGACAAGGACGAGGACCCGCTTATCTGTCACGAGCTTATCGACGATATGGAGCGAGAATGCCTTGAGAGCCACGGAATTAATCTTGTGATTCATTATGACCCCGTTGTTACAAACGACCCAAAAATCGAACATATGAAGCATTTGGTGCTATCCTTCCTTCGTATGCGTGACGAAAGACTGTCTATTCATGATTTCAGAATGGTTCCGGGTGAAGGACATACCAATCTCATCTTCGACGTTTCTCTTCCTCTTGAGCTGAGAGGTGAAGAGAAAAAAATAAAAAGTGCACTTGACAATGCACTTAACGAATTCGATGAAACGAAATACTATACTGTTATAACGTTTGATACGGCTGAGTTTAATTAGAATTTTTATGAGAGGAAACTTTTTGAAAAAAGTTTCCTCTCAAACTCTCTTTCAAAAACTTTAATGTTTTTAATTTCTATAATTCACAAGCTCTAC
>JAZNZV010000203.1:0-5557 GCA_045595105.1 Eubacteriales bacterium
AAACTATTGCATTTTGTAAAAATATGTGATATACTACCAAAGTAAATTTAATACCCGCTGAAGTTTTGCGGAACGCAAGGACCGTGAAATCAGGGAACTCTGGAGAATCTCATTTATTTGAGTGCCGAAGGTGCAAGGCGACACGCCGAATCTCTCAGGCAAAAGGATAGAGTCAGACAAAAGCTTTTTTTGAAGCATTTTGTGCGTTTTCCGGGGTTACTTTTACAGTAACTTTTTTATTTTTTAGGAGGTCTTATTATGCAAGACAAAATTCTCGAAATTGTGGCTAAAGCCAATGCCTATCTTTCGGATTATATCCTTATAATCCTTCTTGTAGGTGTAGGTCTTCTCTTCAGCTTCAAGACACGCTTCGTTCAGGTTCGCTGTTTTGGCGAAGGTATGAAAAAGGTGTTCGGTAACTTCAAGCTTTCAGGTGGAAAGCAGGCAGGCGGTCTTTCGTCCTTTCAGGCACTCGCTACCGCTATTGCAGCACAGGTAGGTACGGGTAATATCGTCGGTGCTTCGGGCGCTATCCTTATCGGCGGTCCCGGTGCAATCTTCTGGATGTGGGTCATTGCCTTCCTCGGTATGGCTACTATCTACGCCGAGGCAGTTCTCGCACAGGAAACAAGAGTAATCGACGACAAGGGTGAAGTACACGGTGGTCCCGTTTACTACATAAAGAAGGCGTTCACAGGTGGCTTTGGTAAGTTCCTTGCAGTGTTCTTCTCTATTGCCGCAATTCTCGCCCTCGGATTTATGGGCTCGATGGTACAGTCTAACTCCATTGCAGAAGCCGCATGCTCGGCAGTTGGTGTTGACTATACTCAGTGGGGTTGGATAATCGGTTTAATTCTTGCTATCGTTTCCGCTATCATCTTCATTGGCGGTATTCAAAGAATTGCATCCGTAACCGAAAAACTCGTTCCCCTTATGGCAGGTCTTTTCCTTGTGGGTGGATTTGTAATCCTTGTTTGCAGAATTCAGTACGTTCCCGCAACCTTCGGTGCTATCTTCAAGTATGCCTTCACTCCCGATGCTCTTATCGGTGGCGGTATCGGTTATGCTCTTAAAACCGCTATCAGCCAGGGTGCTAAGCGTGGTCTCTTCTCCAACGAAGCAGGTATGGGTTCAACTCCTCACGCTCACGCTATGGCTAAGGTTGACAAGCCTCACGATCAGGGTGTTGTTGCCATGATTGGTGTGTTCATTGACACCTTCGTAGTTCTCACTATGACCGCTCTCGTTGTTATCTCAACTCTCTACGTAGGAGAGGGCGGACTCCTTGCAAGTGCTGATTATAACGCCGCTATTGCAGAGCAGGGAATTATGAAAACCAACGCAATGCAGCTTGCTTATGCATCGGTTGTTCCTGACACAGTAGGAAAGATTTTCGTTGCAGTTTGTCTTCTCTTCTTTGCTTTCTCAACGATTCTTAGCTGGAACTTCTTCGGAAAACTGAACGTTCAGTCGCTTTTCAAGAACTCTAAGGCTGCTACACTTATTTACTCTATTGTAGCCATTGTGTTTATCTTCCTTGGCACAACTCTTAAGAATGACCTCGTTTGGGAGCTTACCGACTTCTTCAACTACCTCATGGTTCTTCCTAACGTTATCGGTCTTGTGGCTCTTTCATCACTTGTTAAGAAAGCGGCAAAAAAGAATAAGTAATAAACAAAAATGATGTGGCTTAAAGCCACATCATTTTTTTAGCTCATCAACACTAAGGCTTGTTCCCTTATCATTCTCAATGAAGTCGAGAAGCTCGTCAGCATCCTCAAAGACAGAATAAAGAGTCTGAACCGCATCGTTTATAAACTTCTTTTCAATTGAATGCTCCATCATATCTATAAGCTCTACGTAGTAGTTTTTATGATTGAAAATAACGATAGGCTTGTTGAGCTGTCCAAGCTGTTTGAGAGTAAGTATTTCAAAGAACTCTTCAAAGGTCCCGATGCCACCGGGTGTCATAATGAAGGCATCAGCCGAGTCCTCCATTATCTGCTTTCTTTCTCTCATGGTGTCGGTGTAAATGACCTCGTCACAGTGGTCGGCAACAATTTCCACGTTCTTATCAAGGAAGAAACGGGGGATAACTCCAAGAACCTTTCCACCACCGTCGGACACACCCTTGGCAATGGCTCCCATAAGCCCCGTACCACCTGCACCGAATACAAGGTCGTGACCTCTCTTTGCCATCTTTTCACCAAGAATTTCTGTCGCCCTTATATAATCGGGGTCAATCTTGACACTTGCTCCGCCGTATACACATATTCTCATATAAGCTACCTCTTTTTATCGTTTTCTTTATATTATGTAAAAAAAGTCTATTTGCTACTCTTTCTGTCAAGATTTTACCATACAAAAGACCTTTAGTCAATAAATTTTCATTGCAAAAAAATGACTGTTGTGTTAAAATGAGTTTAATCACAATGCGAAATCAAAGGAGGGAACAGTATGCCACTCAGTGCGAAAAACATAAGGCGTCAGCTTGCAATACTTAAACCGCTCCTTGAGAGCACGTCACTGGACTTGATGCGCCGAGGTCAGAATAAAATCGGCGAGCTTATGGCTGTTTCCTCGAAAAATGACGTCATTGTTAAAAATCACTCCTTTGACAAATTTAACGCTTGTTGGATTCTTCCTCGAGATGAGAGAAGAAAGGGCGTTTTGCTTTACCTGCACGGGGGAGGATATTGCTCGGGTGACATAGAGTATGCCAAGGGATTTGGAACTATCCTTGCGTCTCGCTCGGGTACGGCTGTCTTTACTCCTGCCTACCGACTTGCACCCGAAAATCCCTTTCCCGCCGCTCTCGACGATGTCTTGGAGTCTTATAACTATCTTATAAATAAGGGCTACACTCCCGATAAGATTACTCTTGTAGGAGAGAGTGCAGGGGGAGGACTTTGTTATAGTCTCGCCTTAAAGCTGAGGGAAGAGGGGGAGAGCGCTCCTGCGGGCATTATTGTAATATCCCCTTGGACCGATATGTGTGCCACAGGTAGCTCCTATAAGGAGAATGAAGTCCAAGACCCTACCATGAGCATTAAAGCCCTTAACTTCTATAAAAATGCATATACCACCGATTTTAAAGACCCGCTTGTTTCTCCTCTCTATGGTGACTTGTCTGACTTGCCTCCTTCTCTTATTTTCGCAGGGGGAGACGAGATTATGAAAAGTGACGCCGAAGAAATGCATAAAAAACTGAAAAGCTTCGGATGTGAGTCACACCTTTACGTAAAGCCCCAGCGTTGGCATGCATACATTCTATATAATCTCAAAGAGGATAAAGATGATTTTGACACTATAAATCACTTTCTTAACAGAATAATGGCAAAGGAAAACAAGCTTCGTTGGATGCGTCTCGACAATGCCGCAAAGATTTATCCCGCCGCAAGGAGACAGAATTGGAGCAACGTTTTCAGAGTGTCGGTTACTCTTACCGAAGCGGTGGATAAAGAGGTTCTCAAGTCTGCTCTCGACGTGACTGTCAGACGTTTTCCCTCTATTGCCACAAGACTTAAAAAAGGGGTATTCTGGTATTATCTTGAACAGATTGCCTCTGCCCCCGATATAATGGAAGAAAACAGTTTTCCTCTTACGAGAATGACGAATAAGGAAATAGCAACCTGTGCTTTTCGAGTAATTGCTTATGATAAAAGAATTGCCTTTGAGGTTTTCCATGCTCTTACCGACGGCACGGGAGCGATAATTTTTTTAAAAACGCTTACCGCAGAATATTTGTGTCAGAAGTATGGCATCGCCATCCCGCATGAGAACGGAATTCTCCCCCGACTTGAAGAGCCCGACGAAAGGGAGCTTGAGGATAGCTTCTTACGTTATTCGGGAAAGGTCAACGCAAGCCGACGTGAAAGCAATGCGTGGCATCTTTGGGGAACCCCCGAAAAGGGTGGCTTTTTGCATCTTGTTTGCTTTAAATTGCCACTTCAAGAGGTGTCAGCCCTTTCAAAAAAGTACGGCGTCAGCGTCAATACCTTTCTTACAGCCTGCATGATGAAGGCACTTTGTGAGCTTCAAAAGAATAAGGTTCACTCTCCACGACGCCGTAAGCCTATAAAGGTGCTTATCCCCGTGAATTTAAGGCGTATTTTTGACAGTCGTACAATGAGAAACTTTGCCTATTATACTACTCCCGAAATTGACCCGAGACTTGGGGAGTATACCTTTGAGGAGATATGCTCTGCCATTACTCACCGAGTTGGACTCGACGTGAATGAAAAGCAAATGAGCGCTAAAATTGCCTCAAACGTAAACAGTGAGCGCAGTATCTTTGTACGCATTATGCCACTGTTTATTAAAAATATCGTTATGAAAGCGGTCTTTGATGCGGTTGGTGAGAAGAAGTCCTGCATAACCCTTTCCAATCTTGGAAAGATAGTTCTTCCCGAAATAATGTCAGAGTATGTAGAACGCTTTGACTTTATTCTTGGAGTGCAGGCGACCGCCCCACATAACTGTGGCGTTATTACGTTCGGCGATACCGTCAACGTGAATTTTATAAGAAATATACGTGAGCCCGAGCTTGAAGCAAGCTTTTTTAAAGTTCTTCAAGAAATGGGAATAAACGTTGAGGTAGAAAGTAATCTTAACGAAAGGTGAATTTATGTATTGCATTAAATGTGGAGTAAAGCTTGCGGATACTGAAAAGGCGTGTCCCTTGTGTGGAACGGTGCCCTACCATCCCGACCTGGTGGCAACCGAAACGGTTAGCCTCTATCCTGCAAACCGCCGTCCCTCCAATAAAATAAGTATGCTTGGCATCAAGGTGCTCATTTCGGTAGTCTTTGTCATCGCTTTTATGATATGCTTCCTGTGTGATATCCAGATTAAAGGACAGGTCACCTGGTCTGCCTACGTTATGGGAGCACTTATCACGGCATATATATGCCTTGTTATGCCCTTTTGGTTCAAGAAGCCCAGCCCCATAGTATTCGTTCCTCTTGCCTTTATAACAGTGGGAGTTTACGTTCTTTTCATTAACCTTTTCACAAAGGGCAATTGGTTTTTGAGCTTTGCCTTCCCCGTAATAGGTATAACAGGAATACTTGTGACCACAGTGGTGGTACTCACTACCTTTATAAAGCGTGGCAGACTTTACGTCTACGGCTCAGCGCTTGTGGCATTTGGATGCTTCATGCCTCTTTTGGAGCTTTTTTTGAGCATAACCTTTAACTTGAAATATATCTGGTGGTGCCTTTATCCCTTGACAGCCCTTGTAATAGTCGGACTCACCGTTTTGTTTTTCGCTATTTGTCCCACCGCAAGGGAAAGCGTTGAGAGAAAATTTTTCCTATAAAAAAATAAAAAATCTTTTTTAAAAAAACTGTTGACAAACCACCCCTCTTATGATATAATTCTATCGTTGTCGTGAGACGACGATAAAAAATCGCTGGTGTGGCTCAACGGTAGAGCAGCTGATTTGTAATCAGCAGGTTGGGGGTTCGATTCCCTTCACCAGCTCCAATATTATGGGAGCGTTCCCGAGTGGCCAAAGGGGGCAGACTGTAAATCTGTTGCGTTAGCTTCGGTGGTC
>JAZNZV010000204.1:0-4026 GCA_045595105.1 Eubacteriales bacterium
GGCGCAAATAAAAAAGCAAAGTGAAGGCTTACTTACGTAAGTCGAACTGCTTTTTTTATGAAGCAACGACGTAATGCGGAAAAAGACGAAGAAATTACTCTTTACCTGTCCAGCAGTATGTACACAGCTCACTCTCATCAAGTCCTATGGCTTTGATTATACCCTCGAGAGTTTGGAAGTCGAGGGAGGCAAAGCCGAATTTCTCACTGATGGCAGAGCGGAGCTTTTTACCACGTTCGGTTTTGGGAGAGGCGTATTCTTCGATATATTTTTCGCCCTCCTCCCCTTCAAGCTCAAGTATCATACGCCTTGCTATAAGGTCATAGTCGGACTTGTTGCGTGAAAAGTTGAGGTATTTACAGCCGTACATGAGAGGGGGACAAGCGGAACGCATATGTACGTCCTTTGCTCCATTCTCGTAGAGGAATTCTACCGTCTCCTGAAGCTGGGTGCCACGGACGATAGAGTCATCCACAAGGAGTAGCTTCTTATCCTCTATAAAATCGTGTACGGGTATTTGCTTCATGCGGGCTATCTTTACACGCTGTGCCTTGCCCGACGGCATAAAGGAGCGGGGCCAGGTGGGCGTATATTTAATAAAGGGTCTTGTAAAGGGAATCTTTGAACGGTTGGCATATCCGATGGCGTGAGGTGTTCCTGAGTCGGGCACTCCCGAAACTGAGTCTATATCGGGGAAGGTGCCGTGTTCCTCTTCGTTTTGGCACATTATCTCGCCGTTTCTTATACGCATTGCCTCCACGTTAACTCCATCGTAGGAGGAGGCAGGATAGCCAAAATATGCCCAAAGGAAGGCGCAGGTCTTCTTGCATCCGCTTCCTTCAAAGAGAGTTGTCATACCATCGGGGGTAAGCTCAACTATTTCACCGGGCTTCAGGTCTCTTACCTTTTCGTAGCCAAGCTTGGTATAAGAATAAGTCTCGAAGGCGACACAATAGCCGTCCTCGTCACGTCCCACAGACAGAGGGAGTCTTCCGCAACGGTCACGGGCTGCGATAATGGAGTCGTCTGAGCGAAGTATCATAATGAGTGCCGTTCCGTCGATAACCTTGTGGGCAAATCTGATTCCCTCCACAAAGTCGCCCTTCAGGGCAATGAGGGCAGATACAAGCTCGGTGGGAGTGACCTGACCGCCACTCAGGGAGTCGAAGTGGTAGCCCACAGGCTCAAAGTACTCTTTTATAATTTCTTCTACGTTATTTATTCTTCCGACGGTTGCCACAGCATAGGTGCCCAAAGCCGAGCGGACAAGCTGAGGCTGAGGGTCGGTGTCGCTTATGGCACCGATGCAGGAGGTACCTCTCATTTCGGTAAGAACGTTATCAAATTTAGTTCTGAAGGGCGAGTTTTCGATATTGTGTATATCACGCTTGAAGCCGTCTTCCTTGTCCCAAGCCGTCATACCCGCCCTGCGTGTGCCAAGGTGTGAGTGATAGTCGGTGCCGAAGAAAACGTCGGAGACCGCATCTCTCCTTGAAGTGAGTCCGAATATTCCGCCCATATATTATCTTGCCTTGAAGAAGAGGTCGGAAAGGCTCATGGGGTCAATATACTCCCCGTCCTTATATACTCTCATATTGCCACTTGCAATTTCGTCGATGAGATAAACCTCGTCGCCGTCGTGACCGAATTCAAACTTAATATCGTAAAGCTCAAGACCGAGCTCCTTGAGGTCATCAGCAATAATCTTTGTAACCTTCTTGGTCATGTCGGAAACAGCGTCATACTGAGCGTCGGTCATAACGCCGAGAGCCACGATGCCTTCTTTTGTTACAAGGGGGTCGCCCTTCGCATCGTTCTTGAAGGTCATTTCAACGTAGTAAGGAAGGTCTGCGCCCTCTTCGATATATTCGCTGTAACGGCGGAAGAAGCTTCCAACTGCCTTACGACGGCAGATAACCTCAAGTCCGTGACCGAAAACCTTACCGGGGAGAACTTCCATAGTGGTGTCGGCAATATTGGCTGATACGTAGTGAGTCTTGATACCTGCCGCACGTAACTTTTCAAAGTAGTAAACAGACATTCTGAGGTTGACCTTACCTACGCCCTCGATCTGAAGTCCTACTGTGTTGGCACCGGGGTCGAAAACGCCGTCTGCTCCTGTGCAGTCGTCCTTGAACTTGAGAAGCACGTTTCCGTTATCAAGCTGAAATACGTCTTTTGTCTTACCTGTGTAAATCTTTGTCATAGCCATTTTGTTGTTCTCCTTTATATTAATTAAATTTTTCGCTTGCAATTCTGTTCTTTTCAAGAACAGCTTTTGTGTTGTCCGCTCTTTTCTCTTCAAGCTTCTTTGCAAGAGTGTCGTCGGAAAGTGCGAGAATTTCAGAGGCAAGAAGGGCTGCATTTACACCCCCACCGATAGCAACAGTTGCAACGGGGATGCCCGAGGGCATCATGACGGTGGAAAGAAGTGCGTCCATTCCGCCAAGGTCACCCGACTTCACGGGAATTCCTATGACGGGGAGGGTCGTGTTTGCCGCAATGGCACCCGCTAAATGCGCCGCCATACCTGCCGCCGCAATAATAACTCCATAGCCATTTTCTTTAGCGCTTTTCGCCAGGTCTCTTGCTTCATCGGGGGTACGGTGAGCTGAGAGAATGTGAACGGTAGCGGGAACTTCAAGCTCCTTTAAGGTGTTATACGCCTTTTCGGCAATGGGCAGGTCGCTGTCTGACCCAATGATAATAGCAACTTTTTTCATAAAAAACTCCTTTAGTCCTTAAAAATAAGCAAGGCAGTCCCTTTGTTTTCAGGGACTGCCCAGACGGTCGGCCTTGTGCCGTCCTGCTCCCCGGCGTCAATTCGCCTTACCGTCAGTTACAGAACGGAAATTTCTTTGTTAATATTTTAACACAAAAGCCCTATTTTGTCAATATAATTTGAATAATGAAGAGTGAAAATTGAATAGTGAATAATGAATAATTTTGGAGAATTTCGGCTTTGCCGAAATTTACCTTAATTCTTAATTCTTAATTCTTAACTCTTAACTCTTCACTCTTCACTAAAACATATTGAAAGCTATAAGCTTTCAATATGTTTTACTGCCGTAAGCGCAGCCACCGCCCCATCAGCACACGCCGTCGATATCTGTCGTATCTCCTTCGTACGGCAGTCACCTGCGACAAAAATGCCTTCGGTCTTGGTGAGGCAAGCCTCGTCGGATTTAGCATAGCCTCTCGGGTCAAGGTCTATAACGCTTTCAAAGGCTTTCATTTCGGGGACGAGACCTATTGCCACGAACATTCCGTCGGCTTTCAGCTCACGCTCGCCCTTTTCTCCCTTGATTACGATGCCCTCAAAGGCTGTGTCGCCAAGGACTCTTTCAACGGTGTGGGAGAATATAACGCTGATATTGTCTTTTTTATTTATAAGTGCTTGGAGTCTTTCCTCTCCCGTAAAGAAGGCGAGATTCTGAACGATAGTGACCTCTTTACATATTTCGGAAAGGGAGAGAGCCTCCTGCAAAGCGCTGTTACCTCCACCGATCACAAGGACCTTTTTATCCTTATAAAAGGCGCCGTCACAAACTGCGCAAAAGGAGATGCCTTCCCCTATAAACTTGTCTTCGCCCTCTACACCCAGTCTGCGGTGGTGGGCGCCTGTTGCCACTATAACGGCACGGGCTGTGTGTTCACCCGAATCGGTGACAACTCTCTTGAGTTCACCCTCGTTCTTTATTTCAACAACCTCTTCAACGTCAACGTCGGCGCCTTGATAGAGCACCTGCTCTACCATCTTATCGGCAAGGTCGCTGCCCGAAATTTCGGTCATTCCGGGGTAATTTTCAATTTTGGGACTGAAGGTTGCCTGTCCTCCGAAGGCTCCCTTTTCAAGAATGAGAACGCTCTTTCCTGCTCTGAGAGCATAGAGAGCGGCGGTGAGTCCTGCGGGACCTGCACCAACGACAATTATGTCATATGTCATGATTAAATCCTCTCTTATTAAGGCAACTTTTTGAAAAAAGTTTCCTTAACCTTCAAAAACTTTAATATTGTTTTCGACGG
>JAZNZV010000205.1:0-4602 GCA_045595105.1 Eubacteriales bacterium
AGCCTGTCTCCTTCACTACCAAGAATAGCATCTTCCGTTTTATAGTTCACGTAATGAACGAAGATGGAACTGTAACAAAGCACACAGCGGACCTTCCTTATCCTCTTCAGAAGTTTAACGGAAATGCTCCTGTTGCTTTTGACATTGACTTTGCCTCTACAACTATATGGGATAAAGCAATACCTCAGGACGCATACTTCCTCGCATATGAGTATTATCCTTTCTATGGACTTACCAAGGCGGAAAACTTTGAAATTATTTACACCGGAGAAGGAGATACTATTCCTGATGAGTATGGTTACCGTGCAAGAGGGCAGGCGTTTATGCCTAAGTGGACAATTAAGGAAAATGCTCCTAAGCCCACTCTTTCCTCCTTCCCTGTAATTGAGGGCGGTTTCGGTACAATCAGCGGTCTTGACCCTCAGTACCTCTACGAGGTTCGTGTGCTTGATGAAACAACAGGTAAGTGGGGTCAGTGGATTGACGTTCCCGTTGGTGCAACTGCTTACAGAGTTACAGAACCCGGTACCTATGGCGTAAGAGTAAGAGAAACAGAGGACTACGTATATTCCGACACTGTTGAAATTAAGGTATTGACTTATGACCCCGAATATCCCGGCTTCGACAGTCAGATAGTAACAATGCATCTTCCCAGTGATTTTGTAGAGCTTACTGCTGAGTACGAAATGGACGTAACTGTTAAGAATTGGGTATCAACTCTCGCTCTTGATAACATCAAGACAGTTGCTCCTAAGTCTACTATCACTATTGTAGGTGAAGATTACAAGTTTGTTGTAGTTGCCGAAAAGATCAACCTTGACAATACTAAGGCTCACTACATCGACATGACAGTATCCTTCAACGGTGAAAGCCGTTTCGACAGAGACTACGAGGCAATGAAGGCTCTCGCAGGCGAAAAGTACGTAACCGAAGTTTACTTTGAGTCTACCTCAGCTCTTCCTTTTGAGGAAGCAGAGTTCTGGGTATTCGTTGGTGACGACCAGAGCGGTAACGACGTTCAGCTCAGAAGCTACAACAAGAGAATTAATAAGCTTCGTAACGTTGAAACTGCAACAGTAATTGACGGATGGGTAACCTTCACAAATTACGCAATGACATATGTAATTATTGAAAGATAAAAACATAGAAAAAGAACTGTGGTGAAAACCACAGTTCTTTTTTTAATGCAGATGCATTCCAAAATGCAAAATTAAGGGAGATTTGCATAGCAAATCTTCCCCAAAAAAAGGGAATGCCCTCGGTCCAAAACATAAAACCGAGGGCAAAATGGAGGATGGGGAGAGATAATTTTTGGAGAAATAACAGCCTCTCCCCTGAAACCAAGCTCAAAATCGTCTCTTTCGAAACGGAGCCCCGTTTCACGTAAGTTAGTTTTCGACGGTATTGAGTATAGGCTTTCCGTCGATTATATACTCCGATGTTACCTTTACCGCAGTATCGGTATCAAGGAAGCTTGTACCATTCGGTACGTTGATATTTTCAATAAAAGGAATAGTATTTAATTTAATTTTCAGTGTAATAATAGGTAGGTCAAGAGACCAAAGAAATTTTTCAAAATCCTCACCCGAATTTACAGGCACGAAGGCAATACCGTCAACACCCATGTGATAGAGACTGAGTAAGCACTCGGTTTCCTTTTCACTTTTTTCGGCACTGAACATAATGACAGTGGAAAAACCTCTGAGGGTTGCGCTTTTTTCAAGCTTGTCTGCAAACTCTACAAGATAATTATCTGTGAGGTCGGGTAAAATTATACCAATGCATTGCATTTTTCTCTTCAAAGGACCTCTGCCCTGAACGTTGGGTCGGTACCCATATTCCTTAGCGGCGGCAAGCACCTTTTCTTTGGTCAGCTTGTTTATGCCCTTGCGGTTATTAAGTGCCCTGTCAACAGTACCTTGTGATACACCGCAGATTTTGGCAAGCTGAGTAGTTGATATACTGTTTCTGTTCAAAATTATACCTCTATAAGTAACTCTTTTTTTACGGTTATTTCTTTGAAGTAAATAACCTTTCCTTTTTGTTCAAAGTCAATCTTTTTTGAATCAGCCCAAACGCTTTTTACGTTGTTTATGCCAACGTCCACAGAAGTGAGCGTAAGCTTTCCACTCTTTATAAGTATATCTGCTCTGTCATAAATTTTTATGAAATCTCCCCAAGCTGTACCGGTACTCCAAAAGCTTTTGAAATTACCCGAAATAACGGGGGAAAATCCTATGTGCTTGTGAGGAAGGTCAAACTCGAATCCCGAGAAAATGGGAATGAGAGCAAAGCTTGACATAGACCTTGCACAGTTTTGTCCGCACTCAATTTCACTGTACGGATTGCGCTTCTGACCGTCATATCTGTCCCGCACCTTTGACACAACTTCAATTCCCTCGTCGATAAAGCCCTCGCTGATAAGAAGCCCTGCAAAGGCATACTCAAAGCCTGCCATGCATTCATCTGCATAGGGAAGGGGAATGACGGGCTTTTCTTTACCCTCGGGATATGAGCACATAACTGTGCCACCTTCATCATTCAGCGCAAAGATGCGCCATGCATTAACAAACTCTCGAAGAGAAGAGTGATAGTTATTCTTGAAAATATTCTTCAAGGCGGTGCTTCTTTGACTTTTATCGAAAATATCGCCAAGCCCCGAAACGTTTGCATGCCATTGAGAGAGCATCTGGTCTATATGACAGCCTTCGCCTATCTGATATTTAAGCTCGCCTCGCTCGTCACTGAAGTATTCCTTGCAGTTAAAGTGCTCAGCGTGAGTCTTATCCTTTAAGTCAACCTTTTGTATAAAGTATTCTCCGTTAAAAAGATTTTCCTTTGTCCAAAGGTAACCTTTTTCGAAAATGGAGCGGTATTCCTCACTCTTTTCAACGTCGCCGAGGAATTCAGCCATCTCAGACGCTGCCTTCAGCGCACCAAGGTACATTCCTTCAAGCCAGGACGACGTTCCGAAAAGCTCCATGTCAAGGGTGTGATGCTGTCCACCCTCTAATACTCCGTCACGGTTGCGGTCCCACTCAAAGGGATTTTTATCGCTCCATGCGAATTCAAGTATTTTCTTTACGTTATCCCAATTTTTCTTTAGCCAATCGTTGTTGCCTGTAAGCTTCCAGTCACGGTAAATCTTAATTACCGTTGCCATTTGCCCGTCAAGGCAAGGATAGAAGGGCTCTGTCTTTCTTCCTAGAGGAAGAGCAGTTCTGAACTGCATGAAGCCGTTATCATCGGTGTCATATTTAATTTCAGTATCACGCACAGAGCGTTCAAGGTCGGGGAAAAGGAAGGGAAGCGCATAAGCGTAGCTCCACACGTGAGTACAAGTTCCCTCAAAAGAGCCCTCTTTTTCATCAAGTCCTTCAAAGCCGTAAAACGTTCCGTCTTCAAGGCGCATGACTGTGGCACTTTTCAGTACCGCAAGGTTTGACGTAGCAGCGTCAAGCACTGCTTTATCAAGACTTGACGAATGAAGAATCTTACAAAAATCGCTCGTCTTTCTGTAAAGATATTCCCACTTGTCAAGACAGTAGAATGCAGATTTGCGAGAATTTTCAAAAAGGGTTGTATAGTAGTTCTTGAATACCACGTCACCCGTCTTGTTATAGTTGTTGGGTACGTTCCAGGTAAGAACGAATTTAAAGCTTTTTCCCTTAGTGCCGTTTACGATGGCAGATGCGCCTACCGTGCACACGTCGGAGGAGCCTGGGGTGTCGTAGTGCCTGTCGGGAAGAGCTCCCGTTGTAACGTCATGCCAGAATGCGGTGACAGGGTCACGCAATGAGCCCCTTTGCCAATATTCTTCAGTAATTCCGTCCTTAACATCAACGGCAACTGTCATATCACCGTAGTCCTTGTCATTGGCATCTACACCTGCACGCATATTAACGGCGGTGTAGCGTTCACCTTCAATCTTCTCGTTTATGGAGCTCTTGAAAGGATTTCTTACCGAAAAAAGAACTGTGTATTTAACGTTTTTTACGTTGGTTATAACAGAAATATCAAAAAATGCAGCGGGTATGCTGGAATTATCCGAGTCGTGGGGGATAAAGGGGTTAAAAGCCTTCAGCTTTATTTTAGCGGGGAAGTTTTTGTCCTCTAAGGAAATGGTAGCAATAGGGAATTTGCCGTCAAATTTGACCTTGCTGAAATGAGGGAAGCCACACATAGAGCCACTGTCATACCCGTGACCAAATCCTTTGTTTAATCCGCGGCAGTATCTTCCTTGAAGCTCACTTATCTGATCTCCTTGAAGAACTCTCGTAATACTTTCACCATTTGGGTATTCGGCTTTGATTGCAAAGAATGTATAGGGGCTGATGCTTCCCTTGTCAGGGCGGTTGAATATCTCGAAATCCACAAGACTTCCGTTGCCCGCAAGCCCAATGGAACCGCTTCCAATTCCTCCCAAAGGAAAAGCGATCTCCCGAAGATTATCGCCGGTATACGTCATATCAAAGCCTCCTTTTTTTAAAAGGTGAGTGAAATAAGCCGTGTAGTCAACACGAGGAAAGTGTAAAACATTACACAAATTATCCCCATTCTATCTTGACTTTATTCGCTTTTTACGATATAATTAAAGTCGGA
>JAZNZV010000206.1:0-7793 GCA_045595105.1 Eubacteriales bacterium
GATAGGTCGCATGTGGAAGTGCAGTAATGCATGTAGCTGAGCGATACTAATTGCCCGATTGCTTGAACTTTTCTAAAAAGTTCTTCATCATGTACTCTTCTTCATGAGTTTCTTTCCTCTGTTTGATTTTCAGTGTATAACTGAAAAGTGAATAAGCACCTTTAGCTCAGTTGGTAGAGCAACTGACTCTTAATCAGTGGGTCCCGGGTTCGAGTCCCTGAAGGTGCACCAAAAAAGAAATCACGCCAATCGGCGTGATTTTCTTTTTTGGTTATAATTAATCAGAGGGGACTCGAACCCAAAGTGTGTGCTTATATATCAAACAGCTCTTCCATTGTTACACCTAGAATTTTTGCAATAACGTAGATTTCTTTATCTGTTGCGTTTCTTAGCTGTCCTTCAAGCTTTGAATAGCTTGTCGCATTCATATCGCATCCCATTACTTGAATTTGTGCAATGAAGTCCTTTTGCTTAATGCCTTTTTCTTTTCTGATACGTTCAATATTCTTGCCAACAAGATTATAGTTCCCGTATTCTTTTTTGCGAATTTTCATTACTATAATTCCTTTTTAGAAGATTATAATAAATTATATTCCCAAAACCTCTTGACATAATTCCAAAACGGAATTATAATAAAATTGTGAAATAGAATTATAAAAACACAAATTATTAGATTATATAATCAAATGCAAGAGGTAACATTATGGCTGAATTTTGTCTTGATTGTGTGAATAAAATGAATAACACAAATTATACCAAAAAAGATTTTATTATATCAAAGGACCTTGATTTGTGCGAGGGCTGTGGAGAGATGAGACCTGTGGTTTTAGCTCAACGTAACATATATTATTATATGTGGAGAATGAGATATTTAATTTTACCTTTTTGGATAATACTCAGACTTTTATATTTACCTATTTATTTAATAAAGATTTATTTTATAAAACGAAATAAATAAAAATATTTATTATAGTTTTCGTGGGGGTCAAGGGGGAGTGCTTTTGCAAAAAGCATTCCCCTTTGAGCATATCAAAAACTTAAATTTTCAAAAAAGCATTGCGTTATAAATCGGGATATGTTACAATTAAGTAAGAATATTTATAAGCGAGGGAAATCATGAACAAGATTAATTTGTACAAAGAATTTTTCATTGAAAAGGAAAGAATAATTTTAGATAACGGTGCTCTCAAAGCGACTATTTTCAAGTATTCTACCGGAATTGAGGCGGTGAAGCTTTCAAACGATAAGGGCTACGTAACCCTTTTGCCCTTTATGGGTCAGCAGGTTTGGGATATGGAGTTCCTCGGACACAATATGGTTATGAAGTCAATTTATGACGAGCCTGAGGTGTGCAAGGATTTCTACGGCGAAAGCTACGGAGCCTTTTTAATGCATTGCGGTCTTACTGCTATGGGAAATCCTACAAGCGAGGACACACATACTCCTCACGGCGAGCTTCCTATCGCTAAGTACAGAGAGGCTTATATTATAGTGGGGGAAGACGAAAAGGGAAAATATATCTCTCTCAGCGGTAGCTATTTCCATAAGCGTGCTTTTGAACATAATTACGAGTTCAGCCCCGAATGCAGACTCTACGAAAACGCTTCTACAATCGACATGCACATAACCTTGGCAAATCACAAGGACCTTCCTCTTGAGTATTTCTACCTTTGCCATATCAATTACCGTCCTATCGACGGCGCACAGCTTTACTACACGGCAAAGCCCGAAAATATCACTCCTCATCACGAGGTACCCGACGGATATCCCGAAGGAGATAAGACAAACGCATATCTTGCAAAGCTTGATAAGGACACCTCTATTATGAATACAATCGACAAGAGTACTCAGAGCTATGCTCCCGAGATTGTATTTACATGTAAGTATGATGCGGACGAAAAAGGGGACGCACACACAATGCAGCTCCTCCCCGACGGATATGCTTGCTACGTTTCCCACAAGCCTGAGGAGCTTCCTTTTGGTGTAAGATGGATTGCAAGAACAAAGGACGAAGACGCTCTCGGCATGGTGCTTCCTGCAACCGCTCAGCATATGGGCTATCTCTACTGCAAGAAACACGGTCTTGAAAAGTATCTTCAGCCCGGTGAAAAGCTGACCTACCATATTACAACAGGTATCCTTTCCCCCGAGGAAAGCAGTAAGATGAAGGATAAGATTAATTCGATAAAGTAAATAATAAGGAGGTGTAGTTATACTACATCTCCTTCATTTTTCGCCGTATTCCTTCCCTCTGATAAGATAATCTATGGACACTCCGAAATAGTCGGACAGCTTTAACAGCATCTCTATATCAGGACTCCTTTTTCCATTTTCGTAGTGGGATAGTGCTTCTCTGGAAATATTAAGGTCAAGCGCCACCTTTAGCTGATTTAAATTTCTTTCCTGTCGTATTTTTTTAAGCCCTTTCACCATATCACCTCTTGACATAATTGTAACAATTTGTTACAATTATTATGTTACATTTTGTCACATTAATATAGTCTGCTTGTTGTGAAAGGAGCTATGACAGCCGTGTTATCCAAAATCTTACTTTATGGGCTACTTATCGTTTTATTGCCTTTGTTTTTTGCCTCTGCCTACGTCAACGTATACCTGCCTTTTATAAATGCGACAAAGAGCATAAGGCTGGAAATAAGAAGAAGCGAGGGCGACGAAAGAGAGTTTTGGAAAAGAGAATTGAGAATTCTATATGTTAGAGCAATACCCCTTGTGGGAGAGCCTTTATACAGATGGTTTTGCAATAAAGATTAATAGGAGCTCTTTTTCCTCGACAATCGAAAGCATTTTCTGAAACAGTTAAAATCTCCATATTGAAATATTCATTTTTATATGATAAAATGATAAAAAAGGAGGTAATTATTATGAACGAAAAAGTAAGAGAGCTTTTAAACGCACAGATTAACAAGGAGTTTTACTCTGCATATCTTTATCTTGACTTTTCTAACTATTTTGAGGATGCCGGACTTGACGGCTTTGCTAATTGGTATATGATTCAGGCTCAGGAAGAAAGAGACCACGCAATGCTCTTCTATCAGTACCTGCAGAACGAGGACCAGAAGGTTACTCTCGAGGCCATCGCAAAGCCCGATAAGACCTTTGAGGCACACATCGACGTTTTGAAGGCAGGTCTCGAGCACGAGAAGTACGTGACCTCTCTCATCAACGACATCTACGCCGCTGCATACGAGGTTAAGGACTTCAGAACTATGCAGTTCCTCGACTGGTTTGTGAAGGAGCAGGGCGAAGAAGAGACCCACGCCACCGACCTTATCACAAAAATGGAGCTCTTCGGCTCTGACCCAAGAAGCCTCTATTTACTTAATCAGGAGCTTGGCACAAGAGTTTATACCGCTCCGTCACTTGTACTATAACTCGGAACAAAAAGCCCCCCTTTCCCGTCTAATGGAAAAAGGGGGTTTTTCTATGAAGATATTTTTTGCAGTTGCCCTGGCGCTTTTTATGCTCTTTAATAAACCACCAGAGCCCGAGGTGACGGTATCCTACGGTAATTGGAGCGACGACAGTAGTATCTACTTTGGTTCATTGAACCGAAAAAAGATGATTTACAGCAGTGTTCAACACCTGCCTATTTTCCGACTTGATACCCTCGAGGATTTAGAGGGCTTCAAGGAACAATTCGGGGACAAGCTTTCCATGAACCAAAGCTATAACGAGGTCCCATCCTTTGAAGAGGCAACCTCAGGCTATGACGACGCATTCTTTGAGGATAACTCTCTCATGCTTGTCTACGTGCCCTCAAGCAGTGGAAGTCTTCGCTTCGGCGTGTCTGAGGTGTGGTGCGAAAACGGGGGCTATTCCATTCACGTTGAAACGCTGAATAATCCCGAAGCTGTCACCGAGGATATGGCAGGCTGGTTTATAACGGTTGCTGAGAAGGACAAGAGGCTTGATGCTTGCACTGAATTTGACGCAATATTTGTGTGAATAGAATAATCAATATGCATTCAAAAAAGAGGCTTCAAGCCTCTTTTTTGTATTGAGACGGAGTTTTTCCCAAGTGCTTCTTAAAAGCTCGGCAAAAGGTGTTAAGAGAGTTAAAGCCACTGTCAAATGCTATTTCTGTAAGGCTCTTTTCGGTGGTCTTTATCTGAGTGGAGGCATATTCACACCTCAATGCTCCAAGATAAGTTCTGAAGGGAATTTTAAGCCTGTCACAGAAAAGATGGGCAATATAGGAGGGATGATAACCGAAAACCTTTGAAATACTCTTTATGGTCAAAGGCTCTTTAAAGTTATCGTTTACGTAAGAAACGATTTGTGAGGGAAGCTCAGCGCTGTTTGAAAGGGGAACGAGGTCAACCTTTTTCAAAAGGTCACTCAGCGCAATAAGAGTCCATCCGAGGAGGAGCGCCTCGTCATTAATCTCGGTTGTTTTCCTGAAGGACAGAGCCGTGTCCGGAGAAAGCTTCTCTCTTTTTATAACAGGATTTTCGGGAAAGAGGCTGGTAAGGGCAGGGAATATATCCTTCAAAAGACTGAGACTGCAAATAACGGACACCGACTCGGTGTCTTTTATTTTACTTTTAATATATTCGTGTACCGTCCCCGGAAAAATCACAACGGCATCCCCCTTGGTGAGAGTGTAGACCGCATTTCCTACCTTTACCTGCTGTTCTCCCGAAAAGCAAAAGCACGTCTCAAAATTGCTGTGAAAGTGGGAGGGGAAATCGTAGCTTTCTTTATTGTAGGAAGTAAATATTTTAACCGCTTTGCTTTCAAGATATGGTAACATAAAAACACCTCTTTATTTCATTATAGCATATTTTGGTGAATATTTTGCAAAATTTAATTAGAAATATATAAAATCTTTTTTTATAATAGAAAAAAAACGGAGGTGTTTTTATGGAAAAGTGGGCGAGAATAAATTATCAGCCTTGTTTGCCCTTAGGTAAGGAGGGCAGAAAAGTAACGGGGTCGGATGAGCACATAGCACTTGCAAGACGTGCCGCCACCGAGGGGGCAGTACTGCTCAAAAACGAGAAGAGCACCTTGCCCTTGAAGAGGGGCACTAAGGTTACGCTCTTCGGTAAGGCACAACACCACTACGTTAAGGGTGGCGGTGGCTCGGGCTACGTTTACTCTGCATATTCGAGAAGCCTTTACGAGGGCTTGAAGATGAAAGAGGGGGTAGCAGTGTTTGAGCCTCTCTCCCTATATTATAAGGATTACGTAAAAAAAGAAAGTGACGACGGTGTATCCGAGGAAGACCGTGCTTTTGTGGAAACGAAGAAAATCGATGAAGCACCACTTCCCGATGACCTTCTTCGTGATGCGAGAGCCTTCACCGATACGGCAATCATTACTCTTTGCCGTTTTTCCTCTGAGGGAAGCGATAGAAGGGGAGACGGAACAGACCCCTATTTTGAGCTGAGCTCCCAAGAAAAAAACATGGTCGATAGAGTGAGCGAAGCCTTTGAAAGGGTTGTGGTTGTTCTCAACACGGGAGCGATGATAGACACCTCATGCTTTGCCGAAAACGACAGAATACAAGCCCTTCTCATGCTATGGCAAGCAGGTATGGAGGGAGGACTTGCCTGTGCTGATATATTGACAGGGGAGGCTACACCATCGGGTAAGCTGGTGGATACCTGCGCCAAGACGCTTTCAGATTACCCCTCTACCCAAGGCTTCCACGAGAGCGAGAGCGTTGTAAAATACACCGAGGACGTCTTTGTGGGTTACAGATATTTTGAAACGGTTCCCCACATGAAGGAGAGGGTGGTTTACCCCTTTGGCTTTGGTCTGTCATATACTGATTTTGAAATAAGCGATATAAAAGCCACAGCCCTTGACGGTAAGATAAAGGTGAGCTGCAAGGTTCAAAACGTGGGTGCATATAGCGGAAAAGAGGTAGTACAGGTCTACTACTCAGCCCCTCTCGGTAAGATTTCAAAGCCTGCCCTTGAGCTTTCTGCCTTTAAGAAGACCGCTCTATTAAAGCCCTCGGAAAGTGAGACGCTTGAAATGGAGTTTGCTGTCACCGATATGGCATCCTATGACGATATGGGAGAGGTAGAAAGGTCGGCGTGGGTAATGGAAAAGGGCGGTTACAGGATATACGTGGGAAACTCTGTAAGAAATATAACTCCCGCTGACTTCACCTACGACCTGAATGAGGACGTAGTGGTGGAAAAGCTTACCGAGTATTGCTATCCCGCCCGACTCGGTCGCCGTATGCTCTCCGACGGAAGCTTCAGAGACGTTCCCGACAGAGCGACAGAAAGAAAAGCCTTTGCCCCCTCATATAGCTGTAAGGTGGCTGTCCCCGAAAATGACGAGGATATAAAGACCTTGTCTGACGTTGCCTCGGGCAAGGTCACCCTTGATGATTTCCTCGCTCAGCTCACCGATGAAGAAATGGTAGCTCTCTTAAAGGGTGTACCAAGTACGGGAGTGGGTAACATCGACGGAATGGGTGGGCTGAAAAAATATGGCATTCCTGCACCTATGACCATAGATGGCCCTGCAGGTGTAAGAATAGCCCCTAAGACGGGAGTCAGGACAACGGCATTTCCCGTGGCGACAATGCTTGCTTGTAGCTGGGACACCGACCTTCTTGAAGAGATAGGAAGGGTGGGGGCTCTTGAGGTAAAGGAAAACAACCTTTCCATGTGGCTTACTCCTGCTCTCAATATACACCGCAATCCCCTTTGCGGAAGAAATTTCGAGTACTACTCAGAGGACCCCTTTGTGTCGGGTAAAATGGCGGCGGCTATGGTGAGGGGCATTCAGTCTCAGAATATCGTTGCCTGCCCCAAGCATTTTGCTTGCAACAACAAGGAGACAAACCGCACCGAAAGCGACTCGGTAGTTTCCGAGCGAGCGCTGAGAGAGATATATCTGAAGGGCTTTGAAATCTGCGTAAAGGAAGCCGACCCGAGGCTTATAATGACCTCCTACAATATTGTAAACGGCATTCACGCCTCCGAAAACGCCGAGCTCATCACAGGTATTCTCAGAGGAGAGTGGGGATACAGAGGACTTGTTACCACCGACTGGTGGAACACCGCTTCTCACAAAAAAGAGGTAGTGGCAGGAAACGATATCCGCATGCCCTCAACTGCGAAGGACGACCTCAAGGCAGGGGACGTGGACAGAAACGTGCTCGCCCAAAGCGTGAAGCGACTCTTAGAGCTTATTTTGTGGCTCGAATAAAAGAAAGCAAAACGGCGAGGTCTATTTTAACACAATTTTCCAGTAAATTTAAAATAACTGCAAGATAAAAAACTTGCAGTTATTTTTTCGCCTTTTGGGAATACTGTTTTTGAAAGGCGGTGCAAAATATGATAGAAAGCGATACAATAAAGCTGCTTCGTGAATGCGATGCAGGAGTAAAAATGGGCATATCCGCAATAGAGGATACCGAGAAGTACGTAAAGGACTCGGAGTTTGGTAAAATTCTCGCCGAGAATAAGATAGACCATGAAAAGCTTGAAGTGATTATCGAGGAGGAGCTCTCACGCTTCCACGATGAGGGCAAGGAGCCCGAAATAATGGCGAAGGGAATGTCATGGCTCAAAACTAACGTCAAGCTCGCAATGGACACATCTGACGAAACCGTTGCCGACCTTATTACCGACGGCTGTAATATGGGAGTCAAATCACTTGGCAAGTACCTGAATAAATACAAGGCTGCCGACGAGAAATCAAAGGATATAGCCAAAAATCTTATAACACTTGAAGAACGTCTTGCAGTAGACGTGAGGAAATATTTATGAAGAAAAAGAACGTTAAGCCCTCAGATATAAAGG
>JAZNZV010000207.1:0-13547 GCA_045595105.1 Eubacteriales bacterium
ATGACAAGGGACTGCTTTACCACAGAGACTACTGGGAGTCCAAGGCTGACCAAAACGTTTTTCAGATTGGTAGCTACAAAGACAAGGAAGACTACGAAAAAATAAAGGTATATGAAAAAAACGGAGTGAAGATTGCCTTCCTTGGGTATACCTACTCTACCAACGGAATATCCACACGCTCGGGCAGTGACATTTATATTCCATACATTAATAATGAAGAAATGGTGCGAAAGGTAAAGGAAGCACGTGAGCTTGCCGACCTTGTATTCGTATCAATGCATTGGGGATGGGAGGACTCCTTCGACACAAGCTATGAACAGCGTGATGCGGCGCAGGCGCTGGTTGATGCGGGCGTTGACGTAATCATCGGCACACACCCCCACGTTGTGCAGGAAATGAAGTGGAAGGAAAACGCCGAGGGGCACAAAACTCTCATCGTATACTCACTTGGTAACTTCATCTCCACTATGTACTACCCTTGGAATATGTTCGGAGGATACTTAAGTCTCGACATCGTCAAGGACGTTGACGGCACAAGAGTGGAAAATCCTCTTTTCAATCCCACTATGTGTCATTATTCAATGCAGCGCCGTGAGCTGAAGATGTATACTCTCGAGGAATATTCACAAGAGCTTTACGATACTCACGGAACTACTCTCAAAAGCTCGGCTTACAGCTATGATAAGATGATAGCCAAGGTGAAGGAGTACATTCCCGAGGAATTCTTAACCGATTATTTTAAAAATTACAAGGCTGACTGATTATGAAAACAGTTTATCTCGATTCATATGCCCTGAATCCGGGTGATATAGACTTTTCTCCCCTTTACGAATTAGGGGACGTGAAGATATATGACAGAACTCTGACAAAGGAAGAGACCATATGTCGCATCGGGGATGCCGAGGCTGTCATAGTCAACAAGGTAATCCTTGACGGCGACGTCTTTGATGCCTGCCCAAATCTTAAATACGTCACCGTTACTGCAACGGGGTACAACACCGTAGACGTTATATCAGCCTCAGAGCATGGAATTGCGGTGTCAAACGTGCCTGCATATTCCACCCCTTCCGTTGCTCAGCACATATTCGCTCTTCTCCTTGAAATCGCCATGGGCACGGGGAAGCACTCGGAGTCGGTGAAAAGTGGCGATTGGGAGAAATGTCCCGATTACACCTATCACATTACAGACCTTTTAGAGCTGTCGGGCAAGACTATGGGCTTTATTGGCATGGGAGCCATTGGCTCGGCGGCGGCAAGGATTGCACAGGCTTTCGGAATGAAGGCAATATGCTATCACTCAAGAAGTGAGGTAGAGGGTGTGGAGCACGTAAGTTTTAACGACCTTCTTGAGAGAAGTGATATTATATCTCTTTGTTGTCCTCTCACCGATAACAACGTGAAAATAATCCGAAAAGAGACTATCGACAAGATGCGTGACGGCGTTATAATCATCAACACCGCCCGAGGGGGTCTCATTGACGAAGAGGCGTTGGCAGATGCTTTGAGGTCGGGTAAGGTGAAGGGGGCAGGACTTGACGTTCTCACCGAGGAGCCACCGAAAAGCTCACCTCTCATAGGGCTTGACAACCTGGTGGTGACGCCACATATTGCATGGGCACCCAAGGAGTCAAGAACGAGACTTCTCAAGGTGACAGTGGAAAACGTCAAAAGCTACATTTCAGGAAACATTCAAAACAAAGTAAATTAAGGACCCGTAGGTCCTTAATTTTTTTGACTAAAAATCTCTCATTTGAAGTAGAGTATATTTATTTATATTTTTATTTATATTTTTATTTTCTTGGGTGACAATTTCGTCATCCCCCCGGGTGACAATTTCGTCACCCCTAGAGATGACAGATTCGTCACCCCTACTCTACGGCTTTTATTTCTTATCTGAATATTTCAATCCACGTTTCTTCGTCTACTCTTCCCGTTGATTCCAGCCCTGTATCGTGCTGAAAGCGTTCTACTGCCCTTCTTGTGGTTATGCCGAAAAGGTCTCCGCCGGCAGTATTCGGGTCGAGATAGCCTTTTTCACATAAGGCTTCCTTCATTTTTCCAACGTCACTTCCCACGCACCCTGCTCTCAGCGGTCTTTCAAAGGGCTCTTTTCTGTTCAGCCTTTTTATATCGGCGGGATAGGTATGCACCTCACACCTTTTCTCTTCCTTAACTTCAGCCTTTGGCTCTTCCCTCACCGTGGTGGGGACAGCCACGGCTTCTTCGCTCTCCTCGGGACGGGCGATACTGTTTATTGCCGAATTAAGGGCATTCCAAGTGTCCCTTCCTACAATTCCGTCGGGGGTAAGTCCTGCTATTTCCTGAAAGCGTCTTACGGCGCTGTCGGTATCTCTGCCAAAAACTCCGTCAACGGCAACGGGAGGAATGCTCTGCTCCCTCACCCTTATTCTTTCAAGGGCGGCTTGTATATACCTTACCTCAAGTCCACGGCTTCCCTCTCTCAGCGGTGTGCCACCGTAGGGCTGTTCACCAAGATTGAAGATAGCGTTTCCCGACTCCTGTCTATAAAGCTCGTTTAAGTAATTCCAAGTAGTTTCATCAACAATACCCGTTTCGGGAAGAGATAAAAGCCTTTGAAGTATAATAACGTCGTCTCGGAGAGAAGCATCAAAATTACTGTTTATATCAAGAGGATTTAAGTCTCCGAATACGTTGCTGAGAGTACTGATAAGCCGTCTGACATAGGCTACGTCCTCTGAGCTATCTCCCTCACGAAGAGGCGTGCCCGGATAATCTTTGAGAGTAATTCCCACGTCTACTGTGGGCACTGTTACGTTGTCGTTAATTCCGTTATAGACCTCTACAAGTCTCTGCCAGGTTACCCGACCCACTATTCCGTCGGGGGTGAGTCCGTATGCTCTTTGGAAGGAGACCACCGAGTCAAGAGTTCCACCCCCGAAAACGCCGTCAAGTCCTACCGTTTTGACTTCATTGTTATAAAGAGCGATAGTGGCGAGATACAGTTGCAGTTCAAGTATTTCCACTCCTCGCATGCCGAGAGTGAGGGTGCCGGGGAATTCCTGTGAGGCATAGTCTGCCCTCTCCCCTTCGCTTGTCAGCTCGGCAAGGTCCTTTACTGCCACGTAAACTCTTGAAATGGCGTACCAGGTAGCCTTGCCGACAATTCCGTCGGGAGTAAGGTTGAAAATCCTCTGAAACTGTCTGACGCTTCTCTCGGTTGACTCACCAAAAATGCTGTCAACCGCAACAAAAGGAATTGAAGGATAATTTATGGCAATTCGGTTGAGCTGTTCCTGTATCGTTCTAACCGAGGGACCCGACGTTCCAACTCTCAGGGGGTTACCCGGATAAGACTCGAATGGACCTTGAATATTAGTACTTTCGGTAAGCTCTATATCTCCGTAATAATACTCAAGTATTGCATCGGCTGACAGTCCGTCGTTAGCCAGCGTCACCGTTCCCCATTGGCTGAGACCGTCACAGGTGGAGGTGGTGCCGTTACAATATCTTGCAAAGAAGGGCTCCTCGTTTCCCGGCTTTCTTATATAGACGTTGAATATTTCATCAACTATTTCGCTGATGTTCTGAAAGATGTTTCTGCCTTCCACAAAGTACTGGTCAAAGGCTGTGGTGTTAGTTATATCGAAGTTATAGCCTCGGCTTCTGTACCATTCGGTGAAAACTCGGTTTAATGTAAATGAAATCTGTGCGAGGATATTTGCCCTTATGGACTCTTCGGGCCAAGTGGGGTATATTTCGCTGCTTGCTACGTTTTTTATGTAGTCCTGAAAGGTGACGGTAACGTTTTTTGCGGTGATATCGGTGGGGGCGCCCAGATGAACTGTAATATACTCGGGAATAAAGGGCACGGTATGAAGCTGTGGGGCGGGGTTTCGTGGCGGAAGCGTTGACTCGTCTCCCTCTGCTACGGGAGGAAGCCGAAGCCCGTTTGGGGGTATGGTTATTCTTTCGGGTGGGATGGGCTGAGGAAAGGCGTCTGTCTGAGGGAGCATGTTTACGATAAGCAGAGCCTCTCTTTCGGGAAAAACCTGTATACCGTTTATATACTTAGTGACAAAGCTTGGGGATACGACCTCCACGTTATACACTCCGTAAGGAGCTTGTCCCCCTGCCTCATCAAAGGAAAGGGTCATATCGGGTACTTCAAGCTCAAAGTTCCTCGACTCCCCTTCTGCAATAAAAGGGAGCTCGCTTTCATAAAGAGTTCTGCCTGCAGTGTCCTTAATCCTTATGACGGCATTTCTGACAGGCAGTGCGCCTCCCGTTCTTAGTTCGACTTTAAGTGTGCCTTTTTGCATAGCATTCTTCCTTTCTTATTTCCTGTTACATTATATGAAAAAAAGGAAAAACAGTTACTCAAAAAGATTATTTTTTTCTTCTTTTTCTGAAAAAGGATAGATATACAGCTTTCCGCCGTCGAGGGTGGCGAGCATAATTTCTCCCACCTTCAATTTTCTTTTGTCCACCTCGCTCATTAGCCACCAATCGTTTTTCCCCACCTTGGCAAGATTATCGTGAAGTATCTCGCCGTCAACGATAAGGTTAGCTGTAAACTCCACGTTCTTATCTTGAATTTTTTTGAGGAAGCTGAGCTTTCCGTTAGACTCCATAATGACAGAGGTAATATCCTTGAGTGAAAAGTAGCCGTTGGTTCTGCATTGGGTGAGAAATTCCCCCATATCCATGCGGACTCTTGCCATATTCTTTTTATAGAAAACGCCGTTTTTAAAGAGTATGACAGGCTCACCGTTGAGAAAGCGACGAAGCTTCAGCGACTTATTACAAATAAATGAAATGAGAAATGCCACGAGTCCGTAAAGGAATGTGGCAACGGCTGCGGGTATGAAAACCTCTCCACCTATCGCCATTTCAGCGGCAGACGAGCCGATGGTAATGCCCACAATGTAGTCGAAAGCCGACATCTGTGACATCTGCTTATCCCCTGTAAGCTTGGTCATAAGAAAGAGAAGTATCATAGAAAGTATGCTTGTGATTACCGCTTTCAAAATTATCATTTTCTCACCTCGTTTTTAGTATGGCAAGAAATGATAAAAATATAAATAAAAGGAGGCTTAAAAGCCTCTTTGAATGTGAAATTAAGGTAAATTTTGCTTTAAGCAAAATTATCATTAATTCCTAATTTCTAATTCCTAATTGCTAATTCAAAAAAAGACCGCCGAAGCGGTCTTTTTTTACTAATTTCCGAGTTTTGCGGAGTTCACTCTCACGCCAGGGCCCATTGTAGAAGCGAGAGTACAGCTCTTGATGTACTGACCCTTTGCTGCTGCGGGCTTAGCCTTGATGATAGCACCCATGAGTGCGTTGAAGTTCTCGGAGAGCTTGTCTGCACCGAAGGAAGCCTTACCGATGGGGCAATGGATGATGTTGGACTTGTCAAGTCTGTACTCAACCTTACCTGCCTTAGCTTCTGTTACAGCTCTGGCAACGTCCATTGTTACAGTACCAGCCTTGGGGTTAGGCATAAGTCCCTTAGGACCGAGTACCTTACCAAGTCTACCGATAACACCCATCATGTCGGGAGTTGCGATGATAACGTCAAAATCAAACCAGTTCTCGGTCTGAATCTTCTGAACGAATTCTTCTGCACCAACATAGTCGGAGCCTGCAGCCTCTGCAGCCTTTGCAAGGTCACCCTTAGCAAAAACGAGAGTACGAACGGTCTTACCTGTTCCGTTAGGAAGTACAACTGCACCTCTAACCTGCTGGTCTGCGTGTCTTGAGTCAACACCGAGTCTTACGTGAAGCTCAACTGTCTCGTCAAATTTTGCCTTAGAAGTCTTGCAAACAAGGTCACAAGCGTCTAATACGTCATAAAGCTTTGTCTTATCAACAAGCTTTGCACTGTCTTTATAATTCTTACCTCTAAACATTGTAGCTTTCCTCCTTATTCTTCAACGGTAACGCCCATACTTCTGGCGGTACCTGCTATCATGCTCATAGCTGATTCGATGTTGATTGCGTTAAGGTCGGGAAGCTTCTGTTCAGCGATCTTTCTTACCTGTTCCTTAGTGAGCTTAGCTACCTTGTTCTTATTGGGAACACCGGAGCCACTCTCAATGCCTGCTGCCTTCTTGATAAGAACTGCTGCAGGAGGAGTCTTTGTGATAAATGTGAATGAGCGGTCTGCATATACTGTAATAACTACGGGAATGATGAGACCCATATCGTTCTTTGTACGCTCGTTGAATTCCTTGGTAAATGCGGGAATTGCAAGACCGTACTGACCAAGTGCGGGACCTACAGGGGGACCGGGCATTGCCTTACCTGCGGGTATCTGAAGTTTTACGTAACCAATAATCTTCTTTGCCATTTTCTATACACCTCCATGTGGTAATAAATTCGGGACTTTGTCCCTCCCACGCTACACTCCGACGCTATCTACGAATGACGGCGTAAATGCGCTTTTCTCGGAATGCAAATATTTTATAATTTCTTAACGCAGTTTGCGTCAAGCTCGATAGCCGATTCACGGCCACCCATACTGACAAGAAGCTTTACCTTCTTCATATCAGCTGAAATTTCAAGGACCTTACCGGAAGTAATAATTCCCGCAAGAGGTCCGCCCGTAATTTCCACAGTATCCTCTACTGCGAAATCAAGGGACTTAACATCGGTATCAACGCCAAGCGCTTCTACTTCTTCATCAAGCAGAACTACCGGCTGTGATCCGGGGCCAACAAAACCGGTAACGCCGGTGGTGTTGCGCACTACGTGCCAGCTTTCATCGTTCATTATCATTTTAACAAGAACGTAGCTGGGGAAAAGCTTGTGCTCTTCCTTCTTTCCGTCTACCTCGACCTCCTCAACGGGAACTCGGATAGCGAAAATAAGATGACCGAGATTTCTGTTCTCGACGATCTTTTCAAGGTTGGTTGCTACTTTGTTTTCATAACCCGAATAGGTATGGACAACATACCAGTGGGGTGTGTTATTATCCTGAAGCATAATGCGCCCCCGATTATTTAAACAAATCTACAAGCAAGTCAAGAACCTTGGTAAGACCTGTGTCAAGGAGCATGATAACAACAGCACTGATAGCAGTTACAACAACTACGACTGTGGTGTTCTTAACCACGTCCTTCTTGGGAGACCAGACGATATTCTTCATTTCTCTCTTAAGATCCTTGAAGAACTTAAGCACTCGGTTCGTCTTTTTTACTTTCTCTTCTGCCATTTTAAATGACCTCCTCTTCTTTCGTTCTAATTTTACTTAGTCTCTTTGTGAAGAGTATGCTTACGGCAGAACTTACAGTACTTGTGCATTTCAAGTCTGTCAGGGTCATTCTTCTTATTCTTGACCGTGTCGTAATTTCTTTGCTTGCACTCACTGCAAGCGAGTGTGATCTTTACTCTCATATCGGCACCTCCGTTTATTTTTGCGAATAATCGCGCCTCCCTCTCGGCAGAAAAGCCCAAAGAGGTAGAGTAAGTATACCACTCTTTACATCTTTTGTCAAGGTTTTTTATTGTTTTTAGCACTCAACTCAAAAGAGTGCTAAACGTTTACTTTACAGATACAATGCGTTAAAGAATTATTCACAAAGTGCGCTTATACTAAGCACAGAAAGAGGTGAAAGTTATGAATGCACAAAAATTCACTCAAAAATCCCTTGAAGCGCTGAACCGTGCTCAGGGACTTACAATAGAATATTCAA
The DNA here is from genome assembly GCA_045595105.1 of Eubacteriales bacterium. Taxonomy (GTDB): domain Bacteria; phylum Bacillota; class Clostridia; order Oscillospirales; family SIG627; genus RGIG6353. The sequence continues at coordinate 7,680 of JAZNZV010000207.1, forward strand.
ATTCTCAGATGGAAGCTTGTCATCTGCTCTACGCCCTGCTCTCGGACGAGGAAGGGCTCATTCCTCAGCTTATCATAAAAATGGAGCTTGACCCGAAGGCGGTAATGACAAATGCTGAAAAGCTCATCTCGGCACTTCCCAAGGTTTCGGGAGGAGGGAGAGAGGCTGACAGGGTATATATATCGGCAGAGGTTGACAAGGTGTTAAATCTCGCCGAAAAGAAGGCAGACGCCATGAAGGACGACTTCGTTTCGGTGGAGCATATTTTCCTCGCTCTTATTGAAGGAAGTGACAAGGACATATCAAAGCTCTTTTCCCTTTTTGGAATAGATAGAGAAAAGTTTCTTTCGGCGCTTGCGACGGTAAGAAAGAACGCAAGGGTAACAAGTGACAATCCCGAGGAGACCTACGATGCGCTGAAGAAGTACGGAACCGACCTTGTGGAGCGTGCAAGAACAAAAAAGCCCGACCCTGTTATCGGTCGTGACGACGAAATAAGAAACGTGGTGCGAATTCTGTCACGAAAGACAAAAAACAACCCTGTGCTCATAGGTGAGCCGGGTGTAGGTAAAACGGCTATTGCCGAGGGACTTGCACAGCGGATTGTGAAGGGTGACGTGCCCGCTTCTCTCAAGGACAAAACAATTTTTGCCCTTGACATGGGTGCTCTTATTGCGGGAGCCAAGTACAGAGGAGAATTTGAGGAGAGACTCAAAGCGGTGCTCTCCGAGGTTTCCAAGAGTGAGGGAAGGATAATACTCTTTATCGATGAGCTTCACACGATAGTGGGTGCGGGTAAGACCGACGGAGCAATGGATGCAGGAAATCTATTAAAGCCGCTCCTTGCACGTGGCGAGCTTGACTGTATGGGTGCTACAACTCTTGACGAGTACAGAAAGTATATAGAAAAGGACCCTGCTCTCGAGCGCCGTTTCCAGCCTGTCCTTGTAGGAGAGCCTACCGTTGAGGATACCATTGCGATACTTCGAGGACTTAAAGAACGCTACGAGGTATTTCACGGCGTTAAAATTCAGGACTCGGCACTCATTTCGGCAGCGACTCTTTCCAACCGCTATATAACCGACCGTTTTCTTCCCGACAAGGCAATAGACCTTGTAGATGAAGCCTGCGCCATGATAAGAACCGAGATTGACTCGCTTCCCATTGAGCTTGACGTAATTCAAAGAAAGATAATTCAGCACGAGATTGAAGAGGCGGCGCTTTCAAAGGAGACTGACAAGCTTTCCATGGAGCACCTTGAAGAAATAAAAAAAGAGCTTTCTGCTATGCGTGACGAGTTCAGAGGCTTGCAAGCGAAGTGGGAGAACGAGAAGTCCTCTATTACCAACCTCAGAAAGCTTCGTGAGGAGCTGGAAGAGGTGAACTATGAGATAGAGAAGGCAGAAAGTGAATATGACTTAAACCGTGCGGCAGAGCTTAAATACAAGACCAAGCCCGAGCTCATAGCAAAAATAGAGGAAGCCGAAAGGACGGCGTCCTCGGGAAAGAGCTTACTGCGTGACAAGGTGACCGAAGAGGAGATAGCGAGAATCGTTGAGCGTTGGACGGGCATTCCTGTAAGTAAGCTTGTAGAGGGTGAAAAGGATAAGCTTTTGAACCTTGAAGGCATTCTTCACAAGAGGGTTATCGGTCAGGATGAGGCGGTAGTCTCGGTGACCGAGGCGATACTTCGTTCCCGTGCAGGAATACAAGACCCCGACAAGCCTATCGGTTCATTCCTGTTCCTTGGTCCTACGGGTGTAGGTAAGACCGAGCTTGCAAAGACACTTGCTGAAAGTCTTTTCGACGACGAAAAGAACATGGTTCGTATTGATATGTCGGAGTACATGGAGAAGTTCTCGGTATCCAGGCTCATTGGTGCCCCTCCCGGATACGTGGGATACGATGAGGGTGGTCAGCTTACCGAGGCGGTACGTCGGCGTCCTTACTCGGTGGTGCTCTTCGACGAGATTGAAAAGGCGCACCCCGACGTATTCAACGTACTCTTACAGGTGCTTGACGACGGACGGATAACCGACTCGCAGGGCAGGACGGTGGACTTCAAGAACACGGTTATTATTCTCACCTCAAACCTTGGCTCCCCCCTTATTCTTGACGCAATAGAGAAAGGTGGAGAGATTGACGAGGAAACAAGGAGAAATATATCGCTCTTGCTCAGGCAGAATTTCCGTCCCGAATTCTTAAACCGACTTGACGAGACCATAATCTTCACTCCCCTTTCAAAGGAAGATATCACGAGGATTATAGATTTGACTCTCAACTCGCTTCGTTCGAGACTATCGGCTCAAAGGATAAGCCTTGAAGTGACGGATAGTGCAAAGTCATTTATTGCCGAAAACGGCTACGACCCGCAGTTCGGTGCAAGGCCCTTAAAGCGTTACGTCAGACAGACCGTCGAAACGCTTGTGGCAAAAAAGATAATTGAGGGAGCTATCAGCGAGGGTGATACGCTGACGGTTGACCTTGAGGAAGAAGAAATTGTAATAAGGTAATATTTAAGAGGGGAAACTTTTTAGACAAAAAGTTTCCCCTCTGACTCCACTTCAAAAACTTTTGTGGAAAAATTTCAAAAGATGTGATACAATACTTACACTAAAGAAAAAGTAGGTAGTTTTATGAAAAGAGGACTTGTTTTAGAAGGCGGCGCCATGAGGGGGTTATTCACCGCGGGGGTAATGGACGTTCTTATGGAAGAGGGTGTTGAGTTCGACGGTGTTATCGGTGTGTCGGCGGGGGCGGCTTTCGGCTGTAACTACAAGTCGGGACAGATGGGGCGAGTGCTCCGCTATAACACTCGATTCTGTCGTGACAAGCGTTATTCGGGGATTGGCGTTTTGATGAAAACGGGTAATATTTTCAGTACCGAGTTTTGCTATGGAGAGGTACCCCTAAAGCACGACGTTTTTGATTTTGAGACCTTTGAAAAAAATCCTATGGAGTTTTGGGTGGTTGCCACCGACCTTGAAACAGGTGGGGCGGTATATCACAGATACGACGGCTTTTCCGACCATGGCTTTGACTGGATAAGGGCGTCGGCGTCCATGCCTCTTGTCTCTCAGATTGTTGAAATTGACTCTCAAAAGCTTCTTGACGGCGGGATTGCCGACTCCATTCCCGTGAGGTACTTTGAGTCTCAAGGGTATGACAAAAACATCGTAGTTCTTACCCAGCCCGAAAGCTATCGGAAGGGGAAAAACCGCTTGATGCCTTTTATTAAAATGAAATATAAAAAATACCCGAAATTTGTAGAGACTGCAGAAAACCGTCACAAGGTTTACAATGAAACTCTTGACTATATAAAAGAGAAAGAAAGGTCGGGTGAGCTTCTTGTTATAAGACCCGACAGAGACCTGCCTGTCGGCAAGGTGGAAAAGGACCCCGAGAACTTGAAAAAGGCTTACGAGATAGGTCGAAGGGTAGCAGAGAAAAGAATTGAAGAAATAAAGGAATACCTAAAAAAATGAGATGCGAAAAATCGCATCTCATTTTTTTATTCCAAAACGTAAGCTCTCATTTTTCTTCTGCCGAATAACACGCATTCTTCTTCGGTGTCAAGGAAAACGTCGATGCGTAGTCCCTTGATACCCCCACCGATATCCTCGGCACGGCAAACGCCGTAGTCGCCGTAGTTACCCGTCACATACACCTTTGAACCAAGGTCGATGTTTCTCGGGTCAACAGCTATAACGCCAACCTCTGCAACAGTTCCCATATAAGTGGGGTCGCCGGTGTGAGTGTAAGCGGTTGCTGTAACGTCAAGATAATAGGAGTAGTTATAGCTCTTTCCGTCGGGAGCGAGGAAGGTACCGCCCACGCCTTTGAGTATCTCTTCGGTAACGGGTGCTGTGTATCTGTCGAAGTTCACCGCTTCGTCGGTAGCCTCGCCGTTGACGTGCTTAGTACGTATTACCTTCTGAGAAGAGCCGTTGACACCCTCGGTCTTTATCTTTGTAGTACCCTTGGGGATAGTCTGGGTCTCAATGGTAACGCTCTGATAGGGAATGACCTCTTCTATAATTTCTTCAACGTAGGTAACGCTGTCAATCTCAAGAGTCATGCCGTAGGAAACAGTAGTGTCAAGAGGTAGACTGAGAACGTCGTGCTCGTCGAGAGTTATACTGAAGTGGTCGATGATATCCGATATTGTAACATTGTCCCCTTCGTATTCACCAAGCTTTACGCCGTGATAAAACACGCCTGTTCGGGGAACAATAGCCGAGGTAGCCACAGTGCCAAGCTCTGTTGCAATCGCCTCGTTCGTACCTTGTGGGGTGGGAGAAACGTATCCCGCCTCGGGAGAAAGCGCTACTGTGCGCATAATCAGAAAAACAACTAAAAGGGACAAAACCACCGCAAGTACGTATGCTGAATATTTTGCAACCCGTCCAATCACACCCATAAGCTTTTCGTTGGTTTTGCGTACGGGGAATGCCGAAATAACGTCGGCAGAAGAAAGGATACGGTCGCTTCTTTTTTCGTACATTTAAAGTCTGCACCTTTCTGAAATTATTTGATTTCGTGACACATTATACAATCATTTTCTCGATTTGTCAAGCAAAATAAGGTTTTTTCGATTTTTGACGCCCAAAAGCATTACGATTTTTCGTAATTTGCGTGTCGGAAATGGAATTTTTTTGAAGGAAAAAGGCGAGGTGTGTTTTTAGTTAAAAAGCAAACAAACACCTGTTCTTTCTACCATTATATTATAATGTGGTAAATTTTAGTAAAAGAATTTTTGACAGAAATTGGGGCAAAAAAACGCCTTCGTAAAATTTTTCTCAGAAAAGCCAAATTTTTTTGAAAATTTTTATAAAAAACAATATTTTTTGGAAAGAGAGATGATTTTTTTACAAAAACATCTTGACAATTTTTAAAAGATAGTATATACTTTTACCCGTCAGTTAAATATTGCGGAATTGTGTAAAGGTAGCACGACAGACTTTGACTCTGTTTGTCTGGGTTCGAATCCTAGTTCCGCAGCCAAACTATCCAACTCGCAAGAGTTTAATTTTTTCATTTGTGCCGACAGGCACAACATCATTTGACCGAAGGTCAACATCATTTCGAGCAAAGCGAGAACATCATTGCCTCCGCAACACAAATGAACGAGGTTGAGGTAATACCTCAAACGATGTACTTCGTAACGATGATACGCCTGCGGCGTAAACGATGTTGCGCTTCGCGCAAACGGAATTGTCACCGTGGCGCAATCTTGTTATTATTGATTTTTACATAAAAGTATGATATAATCAAATGCAGAAAGCTGGTGTATGTATGAAAGAAGATAAACTTGGTGACTTATCGATGGCATTATCTGTTAAGGTTTTAAAATTATCAAAAGAGTTGCGAAATCAACATGAAAATGTCATTTCTAACCAAATCAGCCGAAGTGCAACTAGTATTTGTGCCAATATTGCCGAAAGTAAGTACGCTCACAGCCGTGCCGATTTTATAGCAAAGCTTGAAATTGCACTTAAAGAAACAAATGAAACCAGCAAGTGGCTGGAAATGCTTTTGAAAAGCGATTACATAGATAAAACTGAACACACATCACTTGATAAGATATGCTCAACAATCAGATTTTTACTTGTGAGGTCTATCAAAACCGCCAAGCAAAACACCGACAAATAGTTCATAACCACCCAATCGGGTGGTTTATTTGTATATAAGCCGTCTCTCGTTTCAAAGCATGTTTTCTATTTCTTTGACTATATCGCTCATATTCATTTTCAGTGCTTGGCTTATTCTATAAAGGGTTTCTAAGGTGGGCTTTCTCTCCCCTCTCTCTATGGCACTTAAATGCGTCCTTCCTATATCGGCAAAGCCACTCAAAACCTCCTGAGACAT
>JAZNZV010000208.1:0-2206 GCA_045595105.1 Eubacteriales bacterium
CCCGAAATTAAGTTAGTTGAAATTACCTCGAACCTCTTAAAAGTAAAAAAAGACAGAGTTCGTGAGTGTCTTGGGAGCATGTTCGACAGAAAACTAATAATTGCCTACGACTTCAGCAAAAAAGATTACGTTTACAGTTCAAGCAATACCTGCGGTATATATCTTCCCCTCAATCACCACGTTGAAAAAAGCATTAGCGAAAAGCTATCGCTGCTCTCACGCTTTGACGTATCGGGCTTTTTTAACGATATTAACAAAATTATCGATGACGTAGAAATCGCCGAAGGAATAAAGTACGCTCCTTCTCAAAGAGCAGCTATCATTTCCGCCTTGGAGAATCCCGTTTATATTTTAACGGGCGGTCCGGGAACAGGAAAGACTACGATAATACGTGCTATAATTAAAATTTATTCTAATTTAGGCTTAAAATTCCTACTTGCTGCCCCTACGGGCAGAGCCGCTAAACGAATGTCTGAGTCAACTCTGACGGAAGCTAAAACAATACACCGTCTTTTAGAATATGAATATTCAAACGACGAGGATACGCCGAACTTCACAAGAGATGAATCGAACCCACTGGACTGTGACGTAGTCATAATCGACGAAGCTTCAATGATCGATTCCGAGCTTTTCTTTTCGTTATTAAGAGCAATTCGACCTGCTACGAGACTTTTATTAATTGGAGATGCTAATCAGCTTCCAAGCGTGGGAGCGGGAAATATTTTGAAGGATATAATTTCTTCGGGCGCTTTTCCGGTAGGTGTTCTCAATGAGATCTTCAGACAAGGTGAAGGAAGCTCAATCGTTGTTAATGCACACAGAATCAACCACGGAAAATACCCCGATCTCTCAAATCGAAACTCCGATTTCTTTTTTATGCCGAGAGATTCGGTAAATAACGCTGCTGCAACTATTGCACAATTATATCACCAAAGGCTTCCAAATAAGTACGGCGACGAAATAAGGGACGGAATACAAATACTTTGCCCAACAAAAAAAGGCGGTTGCGGAACTATAAACCTTAATAAGATCCTGCAGGAGATTATCAATCCCGAAAGCATCTCTAAAAAAGAATTAAAAATTCGTGACATCATAATTCGTGAAGGCGACCGTGTGATGCAAACTAAAAATAACTACGATATCTTTTGGTCAAAAGAGTCATTTTTAGGTGAAGAAGATGGTAGCGGAATTTTTAACGGAGATATAGGAACCGTGGCGGAAATTGACGTTATAAACGAAAAAGTTTCTATTATTTTTGACGGCAAAAAAGCAACTTATGATTTTCAGGAATTAGATGATATTGAACACGCTTACGCTGTAACCATACACAAAAGTCAGGGAAGCGAATATCCTTTTGTAATAATACCCGTCTTTCACCTTTCATCAATGCTAATGACTCGCAATCTTCTTTACACTGCCATTACAAGAGCACAAAAAATGGTGATTATAGTCGGAAGCAAAGAAGCGGTGTACCAAATGGTTGATAACGACAACGATGCCGTAAGGTATACAGGTTTGAAAGCTTTTTTGAGGGATAAAAATGAAATTACTTGATAAAATACTCGACTTCCTCTTCCCTCCTGTATGTGTTTGTTGCAAAAGAGCGCTAAGCACAAAAACAGAAATACCCTTTTGTAAAGAATGCTTTGCTCTTCTTGAAAACTGTGAAGTAAAAGAAAACAAAGATATCAAAGATACGAACGTGTCAAAATGCTATTGCCTATATCGATACAATGAGTATGACGTAAAAGGAATAGTTTTTCACACCAAAAACTATTACAGCAAGAGATTTGCCTTCTATATCGCAGAGAAAACCAAAAATAAGCTCGCAGAGCACAACATTCTTAATCAAATTGACGTTATAACGTTTTGTCCTCGCAAAAAGGCAAATATAAAGAAATTCGGATTTGACCAAGCTGAAGAAATGGCGAAACACCTTTCACTTGCAACGTCAATTCCCTATAACAAATGCATTTTTAGGAAAGGCAGGGCCAAAGACCAAAAATTTTTAAATTCGGCTGAGCGAAAAGAAAACGTTAAAAACGTGTACTTTTTTAACAGTGGAATTGACGTCAGCGAAAAGGTAATACTTCTCGTTGATGACGTAGTAACCACCGGCTCAACTGTAAAGGCTTGTGCAAAGCTTTTGAAGGAGAACGGTGCAAAAGCAGTGTACGTTTTATCCATAGCAGATTAAAATAAACAA
>JAZNZV010000209.1:0-3181 GCA_045595105.1 Eubacteriales bacterium
CCTGCAATAGATTTGTATGATAAAAAGGCTGTAAGGCTCCTGAAGGGTGATTATAGCTATATGACTGTATATAGCAACAACCCCATTGAAATTGCACGTGATTTTGAAAAAAGCGGTGCAAGGTATATTCATATAGTAGACCTTGAAGGTGCCAGAGACGGTAACACTCCCAACATTGACGTAGTAAAGGATATCGCAACTCATACGGGGCTCTTTGTTGAAATAGGCGGAGGAATAAGAAGCCTTGACACTCTCGACAGTTATTTTGATGCAGGTGTTGACCGTGCAATTCTTGGTACAGCCGCTATAAACGATAAAGAGTTTCTTAAAAAAGCCGTTGAAAAGTACGGTGAGAGAATAGCGGTAGGTGCCGACGTCAAGGACGGATATATTGCTATTAAAGGCTGGGTAGAAAAGTCAGAGGTTACACTTGAAGCCTTCCTTGAGGAGATGCAGAAGGAGGGCGTGAAGTACGTTATCTGCACAGACATTTCTAAGGACGGAGCCATGTCGGGCACTAACCTTGAAATGTATAAATATTTAAGCGAAAAGTTTTCCATGAATATAACTGCATCGGGCGGCGTGTCTACTCTCGATGACGTAAAAGCACTGCGTGAAATGAATATTTACGCAGCTATCATCGGCAAGGCTTACTACACGGGAGCAATAAACATAGCCGAGGCAATTGAGGTGGCAAAATGATAACGAAAAGAATTATTCCTTGCCTTGACGTAAAGGACGGAAGAGTAGTAAAGGGTGTAAACTTTTTAGGACTCGCCGACGTCTCTTCTCCCGTCAAGCTTGCAAAGTTTTACTCCGATAGCGGAGCGGACGAGCTTGTCTTTTACGACATAACCGCATCCAGTGAAGGACGTGCACTTTTTACCGATATACTCACCGAGGTGGCATCTACTATCTTCGTGCCCCTTACCGTTGGTGGCGGTATCAATACCGTTGCCGATTTCGACAGAGTGCTGAAGTGCGGTGCCGATAAGGTCAGCGTAAATTCGGGCGCTATAAAGAATCCCTCTCTCATAGAGGAAGCGGCGAAAAAATATGGCAATCAGTGTGTTGTGATATCCGCCGACGTAAAGCGTGTTGACGGCGTTTTCAGAGTGTTTGCCAAGGGTGGCAGAGAGAACACGGGAATGGAAGCGATAGAGTGGATAAAGCATGCAGTGGACCTTGGTGCGGGAGAGGTTGTTGTCAACTCCATTGACACCGACGGCGTGAAGAAGGGCTTCGACCTTGAAATGCTTGACAAAGTATTGAACGCTGTCAGCGTTCCCGTCATTGCTTCGGGAGGCGCAGGCTCAAAGGAAGACTTCGTGTCTCTCTTCAAGACACTTCCCACAGTAGACGCAGGACTCGCCGCATCGGTATTCCACTTTGGAGAAATAGACATTCGCGATTTGAAGAAGGAACTTAAAAGCAACGATATTAATGTGAGGATTTGAAAATGATAAATATAAACGAACTTAAATTTGACGAAAACGGACTTATACCTGCCGTTGTTGTAGATGCTATAAACGGAGAGGTTCTCACCCTTGCCTACATGAATAAGGAAAGCCTTGAAGTGTCTATCGAAAAGGGACTGACTTGCTTTTGGAGCAGATCCCGTAACGAGCTTTGGCTTAAAGGGGAGACAAGCGGAAACTATCAGCATATAGTTTCTATTACAGCAGACTGCGATAAGGATGCCCTCGTTGTGGTAGTTGAAAAGGACGGACCTGCCTGCCACACGGGAAGCGAGAGCTGTTTTACGAACACCCTTTATCAAAGTGACGAGCTTTTCCGATTTACTCTTGACTCACTTGCCTCTCTTCTCGAGGGCAGAAGAAAGGATAGACCCGAGGGCTCCTATACTACTTATCTTTTTGATAAGGGAATTGACAAAATTCTCAAAAAGGTAGGAGAGGAGTGCACCGAGGTTATTATCGCAGGCAAGGCAGATGACAAGAAAGAAACAATATACGAAATAGCCGACCTTGCTTATCACGTAATGGTGCTTATGACGGAAATGGGCATTTCTGTCGAAGAGGTACACCGTGAGCTTGCCTCTCGCCACATTATCGACAAGAAAGTAAAGCAGGAGAAAATGACTAAATGACCCTTTCCACCTTTCATACCCACGCCAATTTTTGCCATGGAGAAAGCACCGCCGAAGAGATGGTGCTAAAGGCAATAGAGCTTGGTTGCCCCGAGATAGGCTTTTCCTGTCATGCTCATATGAGTGTCGATAACGATTGGTGCATGACTACCGACAGCACAGAGAGCTATAAAGCCCAGGTTATAAGGCTGAAAAAAGAGTATTCCGACAGGATAAAGATATATCTTGGCGTAGAACAGGATTACTTTTCCGACGTTTCCCCCGAGGGCTATGACTACGTTATCGGGTCGGTGCACTTTGTTTTGAAAAAGGGCGTTTATATCCCTCTTGACATAAGTGCTGAAGAACTGAAAAAAGCAATAGCCGACCTGTATGACGGGGACGCACTCGCTCTTGCAGAAGATTACTATAAAACGGTAGCCGACGTTTATAACAAGACGGGTTGCAACGTTGTAGGGCATTTCGACCTCATTACAAAATTTGAGGAAAAAGAAAGTATTTTCGATACTTCAAGCCCAAGATACAGAAAGGCAGTCCTTGATGCAGTGGATTTACTTTTGAAGAGCCCTGCCGTTTTTGAAATAAACACGGGTGCAATATCTCGTGGATATAGAACCACCCCTTACCCCGAGGATTTTATTCTTGACTATATAGGAGAGAATAACGGCACCTTCATAATTTCACCCGACACACATAGCGTTGACACACTTCTTTTTGGCATGAGGGAAGTAGAGGACACCTTGAAAGCCAAAGGATACCGTTATTTTACGTCTATGGAAGAAATACTAAAAAATAATTTAAAAAATTGAAAATTTATCTTGACAAATTGCATTTCTCGTGATATTATATATTGCGTTGAGTCGCTTATGCCTCTGTAGCTCAGTTGGTAGAGCAGAGGACTGAAAATCCTCGTGTCGTTGGTTCGATTCCGACCGGAGGCACCATATGCGACTCATACCTGCGGATTTAGCTCATTTGGTAGAGCGCGACCTTGCCAAGGTCGAGGTGGCGGGTTCGAGCCCCGTAATCCGCTCCATATATGTGGGGGTTTAGCTCAGCTGGGAGAGCATC
>JAZNZV010000210.1:0-2203 GCA_045595105.1 Eubacteriales bacterium
GGCAGTTAAGATTTTGAGAGACGGTGCTGACATTTCTACAATGCCCATTGAGTACGCAGAAAAGCAGACTCCCAAATACAACAAGCAGAACTGCGAAGCTTTGGGAATTACACCTCTTGAAGGTTACGTTGTCATAGAAGCAAACTAATAATAAGTGATTTTTTCAGCCGGGGAGAATTGTTCTTCTCTCCGGCTGTTTAACTATTTTTTTAACTACGGGTGATATTTATGGAAATTTTCAGTCAACTTATAAACGCCTTGCCCGGCTCTGTTTCACAAGGTTTGATTTGGGGTATCATGGCAATCGGCGTCTACGTTACTTATCGCATTCTCGACGTGGCTGACCTTACGGTAGACGGCTCCTTTGCCACGGGCGGAGCAGTTGCCGTCGTGCTGATTTTGAACGGCTGTAACTTATGGCTGGCAATGCTTGCGGCTTTTGTGGCAGGTCTTATTGCAGGCGCTGCAACGGGTCTTCTTCACACGCTTATGGGCATTCCTCCTATTCTGGCAGGTATCTTAACACAGCTTTCCCTTTATTCTATCAACCTTAAAATCATGGGAAAAGCCAATCAGTCAGTCAACGTTAACCAAACCGACCTTCTTGTATCTCTTCGTTGGGTTAAGGAATTTGCTATCCATAACCCCCTTATTACAGTAGGTATCGTTTCGATTATATTGATAGCACTTCTTTATTGGTTCTTTGGAACTGAAATGGGCTGTGCTCTTCGTGCTACGGGCGCTAACTTGAATATGAGCCGTGCTCAAGGAATTAATACCAGCTTTAATAAGGTGCTGGGTATTATGATTTCTAACGGTCTGGTGGCTTTTTCGGGTGCTTTCCTTGCTCAGTATCAAGGCTTTGCCGACGTAAAAATGGGGCAGGGCGCTATCGTTATCGGTCTTGCCGCTGTTATTATCGGCGAGGCACTGTTCGGTAAGATTTTCAAAAACTTTGCACTCAGACTTTTGTCAGTTGCATTTGGCTCAATTATTTATTACATAGTTATACAAGCGGTTATAACACTTGGCTTTGACGCTAATCTTTTGAAGCTTCTCTCGGCATCCATCGTTGCAGTGTTCCTTGCCATTCCGTACTGGAAGAGACTGTATTCCGAAAAGCATATGAGAAGAGTGAAAGGGGGAAAGAAAAATGCTTGATATAGTAAACGTAGAAAAGACATTTAACCCCGGAACCATCAATGAGAAAAAAGCACTCAACGGCATCAATCTTCACCTTGACGAGGGGGACTTCGTAACTGTTATCGGCGGTAACGGAGCAGGTAAGTCAACCATGCTCAATATGATAGCAGGCGTTTACCCCGTGGATTGCGGAAGCATTGTCGTTGACGGCGTTGACGTAACGAGACTCCCTGAGTATAAGAGAGCAAAATACTTAGGACGAGTTTTCCAAGACCCTATGACAGGCACTGCCGCAGATATGCAGATTGAGGAAAATCTCGCTCTTGCCGCACGCCGAGGAAAAAGAAGAACTCTTCGGGCAGGAATTACGTCTAAGGAAAGAAAAGAATATCAAGAGCTTTTGAAAATTCTTGACTTAGGCTTGGAGAATAGACTTACCGCCAAAGTAGGACTCTTGTCTGGAGGACAGCGACAGGCTCTCACACTCCTTATGGCAACACTAAAAAAGCCGAAGCTCTTGCTTCTTGATGAGCACACAGCGGCACTTGACCCTAAAACGGCAAAGAAGGTTTTGGATATAACCGAAGAGATAGTTGCCAAAGAAAATCTTATCACCATCATGATTACTCATAATATGGCAGACGCAATTCGTGTAGGAAACAGACTTATAATGATGCACGAGGGTAGGATTATTATTGACGTTAAAGGTGAAGAAAAGAAAAAGCTTACTATCGAACAGCTACTTCAGATGTTTGAGGAATCCAGTGGCAGTCAGTTTACAAGCGATAAGGTAATGCTTTCAAAATAACAATAAAGGGATTGCATCTGCAATCCCTTTATGTTTTTTAAAAATTCTCAAGTAAGTATTTTTCAGCTTCAGCACACCACAGTCCGTTGTGTGCCTTTACAAGCTCGTCGAGCACCTTGAATCGATTATCTGTCTTTCCAAGCTCCTCGAAGTCAGAGAGAGCTGTAAGAGGAAGCTCGATGTGAGTATAGATAAGCTTTTTGCCACCGGGTATCTTGGGAAGATTTACCGTTGTATCAATTGCGGCATCTA
>JAZNZV010000211.1:0-6377 GCA_045595105.1 Eubacteriales bacterium
AACGGCGGTCTCGTTCTTTGCGTTGCCGACGACCCCGGAATGCACTCGTCACAGAACGAGCAGGACTCCCGCCACTACGCTAAGGCGTCAAAGATAATGATGCTTGAGCCCTCCGACTCATCCGACTGCCGTGATATGACGAAAATGGCGTTTGAGCTTTCCGAAAAGTTCGACACACCCGTCTTTATCCGTCTTTCTACAAGAGTTTCCCATTCACAGAGCCTTGTAGAGCTTCACGACAGAGAAGAGGTGGCTCTGAAGCCCTACGAAAAGAACATTCCCAAGTACGTTATGATGCCCGCAATGGCGATAAAGCGTCACGTGGTCGTTGAAGAAAGAATAAAGTCTCAGATTGCATTTGCCGAAGAAACAGAGCTTAATAAGGTAGAAAATAACGGCTCGAAGATAGGTGTCATTTCGGCAGGTATTACATATATGTACTCCAAGGAAGCCCTTGGTGATAAGGTGGACTACCTTAAGCTTGGTATGGTTTATCCTCTCCCCGAAAAGAAGATACTCGACTTCGCAAAGAGCCACGACAAGGTTTACGTTGTTGAAGAGCTTGACCCCGTAATCGAAGAGCATATCAAGGCTCTTGGAGTTGAAGTTGTGGGCAAGGATGAATTTACACTTCTTGGCGAGTACACTCCCGCTATGATAAAGAAGGTAGTGCTTGGCGAGGACGCTCCCGAAAGCGTTGAGCTCACTGAGACCATTCCCGTTCGTCCTCCCGTTATGTGCGCAGGCTGTCCTCACAGAGGTACCTTCTACGTTCTCAAAAAGCTTGGACTTGTGGTTTCGGGCGACATTGGATGCTATACTCTCGGTGCAGCCCTTCCTCTCCAGTCGGTTGATACTACCATTTGTATGGGCGCTTCCGTTTCGGCGGCTCACGGTATGGCTAAGGCGAGAGGCGCTGAATTCAACAAGAAGCTGGTATCCGTTATAGGTGACTCCACCTTTATGCACTCGGGTATTACAGGACTTGTTGATATCGTGTATAATAAGGGTAACAACACCGTCATCATACTTGATAACTCCATTACGGGTATGACAGGTCATCAGGATAACCCTACCACGGGCTACACCATAAGAGGGGAAGAGACCAAGCAGGTCAACCTCATCTCTCTTTGCCATGCAGTGGGCATTGAACACGTAGTGGTTGCCGACCCCTTCGACGTAAAGAATTTTGAAAAGGTAGTCAAGGAAGAGGTAGAACGTGAAGAGCCCTCAGTTATCATTGCACAGCGTCCTTGCGCACTACTGAAGCACGTAAAGTACGAGGGTGTATGCGAGATAACCGATAAGTGCCGTAACTGTAAGATGTGCATGAAGCTGGGCTGTCCTGCCATAACTATCCGAGACGATAAGGTTGTAATAGACCCCACTCAGTGTAACGGCTGCGGACTCTGCGTAAACGTGTGTCCTTTCGGCGCCATTGAAAAGAAGGAGAGATAACTATGACAAAAAATATTATGATAGTGGGTGTGGGTGGACAGGGTACACTCCTTGCCAGCCGAATACTCGGTAATACAGTTATCAACGAAGGCTACGACGTTAAGGTGTCCGAGGTTCACGGAATGAGCCAGCGTGGCGGCAGCGTTATAACCTACGTTAAATACGGCGATAAGGTTTATTCTCCCATTGTTGACAAGGGTGAGGCAGATATTATCCTTGCTTTTGAGCTTCTTGAAGCATACCGTGCACTTCCTTATCTGAAAAAAGGCGGTAAGATTATCGTCAACGACCAGAAGATAGACCCCATGCCTGTTATATCGGGCATTGCAAAATATCCCGAGAATATTACACAAAAGCTTCCCGACGCCACAGTTGTTGACGCACTCAGCCTTGCTAAAGAGGCAGGCAACATCAAGGCAGTTAACGTTGTCCTTATCGGCGTTATGGCGAAGAGCACCGATATCCCTTACGAAAACTGGGTAGAAACCATAAAAACTACCGTTCCGCCCAAATTCCTCGAAGTAAACCTTAAAGCCTTTGAGCTTGGATATAACGCATAAAAGGAGAGAAAAGTTATGGCTATGTGGCAACCCGAAGTAGAAGCGCTTCCCCGTCAGGAGCTTGAAAAGCTTCAGAGTGAGCGCCTTGTGGCACAGGTTAAAAGAATGTATGAAAAGGTAGAGCTTTTCAGAAAAAGAATGGACGAAAAAGGACTCAAGCCCTCGGATATCCACGGAATTGAGGATTTGCATAAGCTTCCTTTTTCATATAAGCAGGATCTCAGAGACTACTATCCTTACGGACTTTTCGCTACCCCCATGTCCGAGATAAGACGTGTTCACGCATCCTCGGGTACAACGGGTAAGCAGATAGTTGTGGGCTATACCGATCGTGACCTTGAAATGTGGGCAGATTGCTTTGCAAGAATGCTCATCGCCGTTGGTGCCGACGAAAACTCCTTCGTGCACGTAGGCTACGGTCTTGGACTCTTCACAGGTGGTTTCGGTGCACATGACGGCGCAGTAAGAATAGGCGCTACCGCTATTCCCATCTCGGCAGGTAATACACAAAGACAGATACAGACCATGATTGACTTCGGCTCCACAGTTCTTTGCTGTACCCCTTCCTATGCTATGTACCTTGGCGAGACCATCGAGGAAATGGGACTCAAGGATAAGCTCAGCCTTAAAGCAGGTATCTTTGGCGCAGAGCCTTGGACAGAGGAAATGAGAGCCCAGATTGAAGAAAAGCTCAATATAAAGGCTTACGACATCTACGGACTTTCCGAAATCATGGGACCCGGTGTTTCTTACGAGTGTGAATATCAGTGCGGTATGCACGTTTGTGAGGACCACTTCATTCCCGAGATAATCGACCCCGACACAGGAGAGGTCAAGGGCCCCGGCGAGGACGGAGAGCTTGTATTTACCACTATCACTAAGGAAGGCTTCCCCCTTATCCGTTATAGAACGAGAGATATATGCTCTCTTAACTATGAGCCTTGTAAGTGTGGAAGAACTCACGTGAGAATGAACAAGCCTCACGGTAGAACCGACGATATGCTCATCATCCGTGGTGTCAACGTATTCCCCTCACAGATTGAAGAGGTGCTTCTCAAGGTGGGTGGCGACGTTACTCCCAACTATCAGATAGTTGTAGACCGAGTAAATAATAACGATACCTTTGAAGTAAAGGTAGAGATGAGCGAGGAGCTCTTCTCGGACGGCGTTAAGGGAATTGAGAGGGTAGAAAAGACAATTTCCGAAAACCTTCGTTCAACTCTCGGTATCGGTCCCAAGGTAACTCTCGTCAACCCCAAGTCAATCGTTCGCAGTGAGGGCAAGGCGAAGAGAATAATCGATATGAGAAAACTCAGCTAAGGAGGAAAGAATATGTTTATTAAACAGCTTTCTATATTCGTTGAAAATAAGTTTGGCAGACTTGAATCGATAATCGATACTATTGGTAAGAACGGCATCAACATCAGAGCGCTTTCCATAGCGGACACCACCGACTTTGGAATACTCAGAGTCATTGTTGACGATACCGAAAAGGCGAAGAAGTGCCTGAGCGACGCAGGTGTTATTGCTAAGGCTACCGACGTAATCGCCGTTTACATCGACGATGAAACGGGGGGACTTGCCAAGGTACTTGGTTATCTCACCGAGGAGAAGATAAGCGTTGAATATATGTACGCATTCCTCTCCCGTGACACCTCAAAGGCTCTCATGGTAGTGAAAGCCGACGATGAGGAGAGGGCAGAAAAGGCGCTCCGACTTAAGGGCGTTGAAATGTTCGACCCGAAGGATTTATAATAAATTAAGAAACCGATGCTTAAGCATCGGTTTCTTTTGTATATTCAAGAGCAAGGTCTATGAACTCCTCTTCTATGTCGGTCAGGGTCCTGTCATTTTTGTAAATGATTTTTGCCTCTCTTGATTTGTCAAGATAATCGGTGACAAAGTACAACACGTTTTTATTCTCGGGAAGATTTTTTATGAGATAGTCGGTGGTGACGACTGCTCCCATACCATGAAGCATCATATCATAGTGAGCATCAAGGGATTTGGAGTTATAGATATGACAGGAAGAAAGGCTTCCGTTTTCTATAAATTTGTGAACATAGCGCTGTATACTTGATTTTTTGCTTACTCTTAAAAATTCAATCTCCGAAAAAAGGCTGTAATCGGAAATGATTTTCTCAGGCGCAATATTGCCCGTTACCACGTCGGAGCGACTGAGGGCGAAGTCAAGGAGCTTTTCGTTTTTTACGTCGCCTCTTGTCATAGCAACAATGAAGCTTTCTTTTTGCAAAGGAACGTAGGAAAATCTTTTTTCGTCACAGTCATAGTTTATCATAAGGTCGATACTTCCCTGAACTATCCTTTGGTAAAGCTCCCCCTTGGACGATCCTCCTCCGAATTCTGCCGTTATTTCAACGCTGGGGTATTTTTCGTGAAGTCTTCCGCAGATAATGGGAATAATCTTGTAAGCAAGATAGCTTGTGCCTGCTACAACAAGCTTTTCGTGAGAAAGGGCAGAAAGACTCTTTATACGTCGATGCAAGTTCTTTTCGTTGAGAATAGACTCTTCCAGAAAATCAATGTATATTTCCCCCTTGCGTGTGAGGGAGAGGGGACTTTTAGTGCGGTCGAATATCTGAAAGCCAAGCTCGTCCTCTAACTTCTTTACAGTGGCACTGAGAGAGGGCTGAGAGATATAAAGGGTCTTTGCCGCCTTTGAAAAGCTTTTTAATTCATAAATCTTCAATACGTATTTGTTAGCTCTTTCCATTTTTAGACCTCATAGATTTTTGGTTATAGGAATTAAAATAATATTTATATTTGATTATATCATAAAATTATGTTAAAATCAAATATAAAATACAATGGAGGTATTGTTTTTATATGAAAATATTCAAGAGTTTAATCGTTACAGTATTGATTTTATCGGCTGTGATGACTTTAGTACCCTTTTCGGCATTGGCGGAAGAGGAATTTACAAACGAAGATATCGTAAAGGAGATTGCCTATGCCTATGACAGACAGGGCGATGAAATTCTTTATGACCAGCTTACGTCAAGAAGACACGTGAACGCATCCCCCGAGGATGCAACCTCACAAAAGACAATATACCTTGACTGTTCAAGCTTCGTAAACTCTATATACCGTGAAGGATTTGGAATAAACGTACTCCCTTACGAGTTGTCGGAATTGAGCTGTAATACAGCCAATTACAACAACTATGCAAGAGACAACGAGGGTGTGAACGCCGACGTTGTCGGATATTGGGAGAACAGCGAATGGGCAACTGCTGACGGAAAAGCCGATATCGTTTCCTTCATGGAGGAAAACTTAAAGGTGGGCGATATTCTCAACTACCGTCACCTGAAGTCCTCGGGCTCATATGCGGGACACGTTTACGTGTACCTTGGAGATAATACCTTTATGCACTGTGCGGGTGCTGGCTCTTATACTGTGAACAGTACCGATCCTTCCAAATCATATGAATTGGACGAGGGAGAAGCTAACAGAATTCAGACAATCAGCTTTGCGGGAATTTTCACTTCAACAACAAGTGCAAGATACATATTCAAGGCGACGGATGAAGATACGGTTACCAGCTTTTCACTTCACCGTCCTCTTGCAAGAGAGGGTATAACTCCCACAGCCGAGGCACTTGCACGTATGAAGATTGCAGGGCTTAATATGGAGAAGACCTCCTCTGTTTCTCCTAACACTTCGGTTAAGGTAGGGGACACTATTACCTATACCGTTACAATGGAAAACACAAACGCCACAGCAATTGAAGGCGTTACCATAACCGACACTCTCGACAACGATCTCACATTCCTTTCGGGAAGCGAAGGTGTCAGCGAGGCAGAGGGCGTTATTACGTGGACAGGTGACGTTGCAGGGGATACTACTGTCAGCGTAACCTATACCGTCAAGGTAGCAGACAATACCGACAGCTTTATCGTAAGTGACAAGACGGCTGTTTCGGGAGTAATGCTTGGCAAGATAACTCACTCGGTTTCGTCCTTTACGGCTAATCAGTCAGCCTTTTTAAAGGACACCTTGAAGTCATACGTAAACGAGGGCAGAACCTTCCCCAGCACTATAAGTATGGCTTTCAGCCTTTATAAATCGGTACTTGGTATAGACCTGGCATCTTATCTTCCCGAAAAGGAGAGCACAGACGTTGAGGGCATTGGCGTTGACCAAAACGGCAAGCTTACGAATCTTGTTGACGGCGTAGAGTACGAATATGCAAACCTCAACGACACAGCGCTCCTTACAGAGCTTTCAGAAAATGGAGCTCTTACATCCGACTTCACTTATTCTCCCGTTACCGAGGAGACAGTTCTTACAGCAGGCGTATGGGGAGTAAGAGCGGTTTCTGCCACCGACGTCAGCGTT
>JAZNZV010000212.1:0-3011 GCA_045595105.1 Eubacteriales bacterium
CCTTCCATATGCTCGAAATAGCTTTCGGCAGTGGTGCAGTTACAAAGGGAAGCACGGCTCTTCTCGTTATCCCAATCCCACATATTTTCAATTGCAAGCTTTACTCCGTAATCTCCTGCAAAAGGTAAAAGCTTGCTGAAAAATTCTCGGTTTTCCTCAGCTCCTATTCTGCAAGCGGGGTGAACTACGCAAATTTTTGCTCCTGCCTCTGCCGTTATCTCGATGCTTCTTTTCATTACGTCGTGGGAAAGACCGAGGACAGTTGGGTCGGGAGCGTGAGTCTGATTACAAAATATTCCACAGTCCTCACCTATCTGTTTCAGACGTCTCGTGAGCTTGATTTTGTCCCCTGCCCTGTCTGTTTCAAAGAATTTCTTTTCTTTTGAGTCATATTTATAAAAATCCGAGATTGACAAGTCCCAGGCATCAAAGCCCGCCTTAGCACAATACTCTACCGTCTTTTCATATCCTATAATTTCAAAAGGGGCACTCGTGGTTGTGGAAATCTTCACCATAACACTTCCTTTCATTTCGAGTTTAGCATAAAGGCATAAAAAAAGCAAGTAAAACCTACTTGCTTTTTTTACTTATTTTGAGTTACAATTCTTCTTTGAGCAATTGCAGGAATCGGGACAGCCGATACACTTCTTTCCGCTCTTTTTGGACTTATAAACGTACAGTCCTGCTATTCCCACAACAGCCACTACAACACATATTATAATAAGATCCGTCATAACGTTCACCAGTTTTATTTAACGGAGATTTGAGCTTTCTTTAACTGTTCTACTTTAAGCCTTTTGCTCGCACGTATGCTGAGACACACCAAAACCGTAGCAAAAAGCAGAACTGCAATAAATCCGAGAACAGTCGGAAGAAGCTTCAAGGCTGAAGGCTCCACAATGAGAGTTCCTACGGTGTAAACAAAGTAGCTGACAGTAAAGCCTACTCCAAGCTGAAAGCCAATCGCTCCCCAAAGCCATTTAGCACTCTTTAATTCGGCATTCATCGCACCGATAGCCGCAAAACAAGGAGGTGTAAAGAGATTAAACATAAGGTATGCAAGAGCCGCAACGGTGCTTATACCGAATTTAAGAGCAACCGCTTCGCCTGCACCCGCTTCAAGTGCAAGCTCATCCATATTTATAAGATTTGAAATTCCGAAGCACACTGCAAGAGTGCCTACAACGTTTTCTTTTGCTATAAAGCCCGTAACGGCTGCCGCTGCAAGCTCCCACGAAAGAATGCCGACGATAGGCACCAGTACATATGCGAAGGGACCTGCTATTGAAGCGAGGATAGAAGTATCGGCACTTTCTGCCACCTTAAGAGACCATGTAAATGATTGCATAATATGAACTGCGGTATTGCATATCAAAATGATAGTAGCCGCCTTAACGATATAAGACCAGCCACGCTGACACATAGACTTAAAGGCACGCCAAAGGCTGGGAACCTTATACTCGGGAAGCTCCATTATAAAGAATGATTTTTTTACCTTATTGGCAGTAATTTTATTGATAATCAATGCAGCAAAAAAGATAATTACTATACCTACGAAATACATAAGAGGACCGACCCAAGTAGCTTCCGAGAAAAAGGCTCCTGCAAAAAGAGTAATTACAGGGAGCTTTGCGCCACAGGGCATAAAGGGAGCGAGCATTGCCGTCGCCCTTCTCTCACGCTCGTTACGAATGGTACGGCATGCCATTACACCCGGAACTGCACAGCCCGTGCCAATTACAAATGGAATTACCGATTTTCCCGAAAGACCTACTTTCTTAAATATTGGGTCAAGGACAACCGAAACACGTGCCATGTAACCGCAATCCTCAAGGAGTGCGATGAGAAAATACATAACCATAACGAGGGGCAAAAATCCGATAACCGCAATAGCTCCTCCTATAACGCCGTCAACAAGGAGAGTGTAAAGAAAGGGATTGGCGTCGGTCATGAATGAGCCTATCCAAGACTGCCCTTTTTCAAGAAGAGCTCCAAGCAAGTCTGCAAGCCACACGCCCGGTCCTGCCTGAGAAATCCAGAACACTGCGTACATAACCACTGCAAAAATGGGAATACCCGCCCATTTATTGGTAAGCACTGCGTCTATCTTATCCTGAACGTTTCTGTCCTTCGTAAGAACCTTACGTGTCTCAACGTCAGTAACTATTTTATTTACGAATTCAAAACGCTTTCTGTCGGATTGCTCAACAGCTTTTTTGTCTGTCAAGTCAATATCGCCCTGCACGTAAGGCGCCTCTTGCGCCTTGCCTATATGCTCCACTGCGACACGTACAACGTCTGCAAGTCCTTCTGATGAGGTGGAAACGGTATCTATAACAGGACAGCCCAGCTTTTCAGAAAGAAGCGCAGAGTCTATCAAGGTTTCCTTTTTCTTGTTTACGTCGGCTTTATTCAGCGCTACCACAAGAGGAATGCCCAGCTCGAGAAGCTGAGTTGTAAAGAAAAGGCTACGGCTCAGGTTCGTTGCGTCAACGATATTAATTATGGCATCGGGATTTTCGTTCTTTATATAATCACTTGTAACGCTCTCCTCAGACGTAAAGGGTGACATGGAGTAAGCGCCCGGAAGGTCTACTGCAATAAGTGTCTCCTCTGTACCACACAGACTTTTCTTAATTGGGTGTTCCTTCTTTTCAACGGTAACGCCCGCCCAGTTGCCCACCTTTTCGTTTCGTCCTGTGAGGGCGTTGAACATGGTTGTCTTACCGCTGTTAGGATTGCCAGCTAAAGCAATTCTCATTGTTATTTCTCCTTATATGTATAAGATAAAATGTTACTGTTTACTCAGTTAGCGTCCGCTAACTCTTGGGCGAAAAAATAATCTGTCAGGATTATTCTTTATTAAAATCAAACGGTTATAGCCTTTGCAAGCTCGCTATCGATGGTATATCTGCCGTCCTTAATGGAAACAATCGAACCTCCCATGATGTGTGATACTACCGTAATAGGCTCACCGCTGTAACATCCAAGAGAAAACAAAAACGCATCTA
>JAZNZV010000213.1:0-3531 GCA_045595105.1 Eubacteriales bacterium
ACTGCTGATGAAGTAGATTTACTCGGCGGTGACATTCTCAACACTGCATACGAGTTCACGTGGTTCTTCATGGCAATAGTTTTTGCTATTTACATCTTCGTTATCAAAGGTGAAAAGGTAGTCAAGAAGTATGACGGCACCAAGCTTCTCGGAGGTCTTTGCGAAACTCTTGGTCAGGTCTTCTACATGATGGTAGTTGTTTCCGATTACAAGGTAGGCTTTGTTATCATCTCTTCTTACTGCGCAGTGTCGGTGCTTTGGTCGAGAATTTTTCTCAAGGAAAAGCTCTCACTCAAGCATTACCTATCAATCGCTACGGCATTTATCGGAATATTCATTCTCGGTATTTACGACGTTTAAGAAAAAGCACCTTCGGGTGCTTTTTCTTATTCATAATATGTTTACAATATTTTTCTGAAATCTATTGACTTTTTCTTCAATCGGTGGTAAATTTATATCGTAAGTTAGCACTTGCGGTTCGAGAGTGCTAAAACTTAAAGGAAAGGCGGTGACGTGGTGGATTTAAACGATAGAAAAAAACGGATACTGAAATCCATTGTAGACACCTATATTTCGTCGGGTGAGCCTGTTGGCTCCAAGTATCTGAGCGACGCCATGGGACTTGACCTGTCCTCGGCTACCATACGAAACGAAATGAGTGAGCTTGAAAGTCTTGGACTGCTCGAGCAACCTCACACCTCTGCCGGAAGAGTTCCCTCAAGTCTTGGTTACAGAATGTACGTTGACAGCCTTATGAACCAATATTCCTTATCTCTCGAGGAGATAAACGTTCTCAATGACGTAATGAATTCAAGACTCAATCATCTGAATAAGATAGTAGGGGATTTAACCAGAGTTCTCTCGGACATGACCGATTATACCGCTTTTGCATATACTGCAAAGCCGAAGGCAAGCACCATTGTAAGGTTTGAAGGAGTTTATCTTTCTCCCAAAAGCTTCCTCCTGGTAATGATAACCTCGCAGGAAAACGTTACCACGAGAAAGATAAAAACCGATATCACTCTCACCGTTGAAGTGCTGAATATTTTAATTCGGCTTCTCAACGAAAATCTGACCAACACAAATATCGAACAGCTTAGCCTTGAGGATATATACGCCCTTGAGGACAAATTCGGAGTTTACAGAATGCTTCTCTCGGATATACTGAGAATTGTTGTTGATACTGTAAAGGGTGAGAACGAGAAAGAGGTCTACCTTGACGGAATGTCAAACATTCTGAAGCACCCCGACTTTGGAGATATATCCAAGACGAGAACACTTATATCCCTTCTTGAGGATAAAGAGGATTTAATACGTATGATAACCGACCCGAATCTCGGTCACGACGGGCTCAACGTCATAATCGGCGACGACTCCTTCGATGAGGGTCTTAATAAAACGAGCTGTATTTATCATAAATTTAATATAGGGGATAATATAACGGGAGTCCTCGGTCTTATCGGACCGAAACGAATGGACTACTCGGGAGTTATCGGCAGACTTGAATACGTAGTAAGAAACCTTATCGGAGATGAGGATAGTAAATAAACGTTAAGAAAGGACATGACATGGCAGAAGAGAAGAAGGACGAAATTCTGGAAGAGACACAAGAGCCTGTGGCAGAAGAAGCCGTAGAAGAGACAGCCGAGGAAAAGACGGTCTCGGCAGAAGAATATGCCTCAATGTACGATAAGTATCTGAGAGCTATTGCAGAATTCGACAACTATAAAAAGCGCACTCAGAAGGAAAAAGAAGAAATTTATTCTATCGCAAAGGCAGACGTGGTACTCGGACTGCTTCCCGTTATAGATAATTTTGAAAGAGCCGAGAAATTCTCGGAGGATAAGAACGTGGAAGAGGGAATGGCACTCATCCGTAAGCAGTTCAACGAATTCTTAAAGAAGATAGGCGTTGAAGAGATAGAAGCGGAAATGAAGCCCTTCGACCCCAATTTCCACAACGCAGTGCTTCACGAGGACCGAGAGGGCGTTGACGAGAATATCGTCGTTGAAGTGCTCCAGAAGGGCTATAAGCTCGGTGAAAAAGTAATAAGACACGCAATGGTTAAAGTTGCAAACTAATATAAGAAAGAGGTAAATTATTATGGCAAAGATTATAGGTATAGACCTTGGTACAACAAACTCATGTGTAGCAGTATTTGAGGGCGGTGAGCCCAGCGTTATCCCCAACCCCGAGGGAGCGAGAACAACTCCTTCAGTGGTAGCCTTCTCCAAGACAGGCGAAAGACTTGTAGGACAGATTGCAAAGAGACAGGCTATCACCAACCCCGACAGAACTATCAGCTCTATCAAGCGTGATATGGGTACAAACCGCAAGGTAGATATTGACTCAAAGAGTTATACTCCTCAGGAGATTTCGGCAATGATACTCCAAAAACTCAAGGCTGACGCCGAAAGCTTCCTTGGTACAACAGTAAATCAGGCAGTTATTACCGTTCCCGCATACTTCACCGACGCTCAGCGTCAGGCTACAAAGGATGCAGGTAAGATTGCAGGACTCGAGGTTCTCAGAATTATTAACGAGCCCACAGCTGCAGCTCTCGCTTACGGCCTCGATAAGGACAACGAGCAGAAGATAATGGTATACGACCTTGGTGGTGGTACCTTCGACGTTTCTATCCTTGAGATTTCCGACGGCGTATTCGAGGTTCTTGCTACCGCAGGTAACAACAAGCTTGGCGGTGACGATTTCGACGAAAGAATTATCAACTGGATGGCAGAAACCTTCAAGGCTGAGCATGGAATTGACCTCAGACTTGACAAGACCGCTCACCAGAGACTTAAAGAAGCCGCAGAAAAGGCTAAGATTGAGCTTTCGGGCATGATGACAACAGACATCAGCCTTCCCTTCATTGCAGCAGACGCAACAGGCGCTAAGAACTTTGAAGCAACCCTCACACGTGCTAAATTCAACGAGCTTACAGCCGATCTTGTAGAAAAGACAATGGTTCCTACAAAGCAGGCACTCTCCGACGCAGGACTTTCTCCCTCACAGATAGATAAGGTACTCCTTGTAGGCGGTTCTTCAAGAATTCCCGCAGTACAGGAAGCAGTTAAGTCCTTTACAGGTAAGGAGCCCTTCAAGGGCATAAACCCCGACGAGTGTGTTGCCATCGGTGCAGCTATTCAGGGCGGTGTTCTTGGCGGAGACGTTAAGGACGTAGTTCTTCTCGACGTAACACCCCTGTCCCTCGGTATCGAAACCCTTGGCGGTGTATTCAATAAGCTCATCGAAAGAAATACAACTATCCCCGTAAAGAAGAGTCAGGTTTACTCCACCGCTGCCGACAATCAGACCTCTGTTGAAATTCACGTTCTTCAGGGTGAGCGAGAAATGGCAAGAGACAATAAGACCCTCGGTCGTTTCGTTCTCGACGGAATTATGCCTGCAATGAGAGGCGTTCCTCAGATTGAAGTAACCTTCGACATCGACGCTAACGGTATCGTAAACGTATCCGCTCTCGATAAGGGAACAGGCAAGGAACAGCACATCTCTATCACCGCTTCCTCC
>JAZNZV010000214.1:0-4316 GCA_045595105.1 Eubacteriales bacterium
GTATAAACCCGAAAAAGAAAAACAGTGAACTCTCTCCAAGGTTCACTGTTTTCTTTTTTCTTATTAAACATTAATCATTAAACTAAAAAAGGCTTGCGTTTTGCAAGCCTTTTTTAAAATTAATCTAAAAATGCATCGTAAATAGCGTTCATTGCGTCTTCAAAGGACTCGTTGTCAACGCCTATGATGATGTTTAACTCACTTGAGCCCTGGTCTATCATTCTCACGTTGATGCCACCCTTGTAGAGAGCCGAGAAAATTCTTGACGCTGTACCCTTAGAGCGAATCATACCACGTCCAACTACTGCAATAAGAGCATAGCCGTCCTCGATTGTGATGTGGTCGGGTTCAACGCTCTTTTCAATCTCGGAGATGAGGTGGTCACGCTTGTCGGTAAGGGCAGACTCGGCAACAACAACGCTCATAGTGTCAATGCCCGAGGGAAGATGCTCAAAGGAAATACCGCTCTTTTCAAATGCCTCAAGAACTCTTCTTCCAAATCCAAGCTCCTGATTCATCATATCCTTCTCAATTCTTACAACCGAGAAGTTCTTCTTACCTGCAATACCTGTAATTCTTGTAGGCGTTGCATCGGCGGGCGCCTCGGAAACAATCATAGTGCCCTTGTCCTCGGGAGCATTGGTGTTCTTAATATTAATAGGAATACCTGCAACTCTAACAGGGAACACAGCGTCCTCGTGAAGAACGGTTGCGCCCATGTAGGACAGCTCTCTGAGCTCACGGTAGGTTATGTATTCGATAGTCTTGGGGCTCTTTATGATTCGGGGGTCAGCCATAAGGAAGCCCGAAACGTCGGTCCAGTTTTCATAGAGCGTAGCACCTGCTGCCCGTGCAACTATTGAGCCTGTAATGTCCGAGCCACCTCTTGAGAAGGTCTTTATAGTGTCGTTGGGCATAGAGCCGTAAAAACCGGGAATAACGGCATGAGTATGACTTTTCAGTACTGTTGCGAGAATTTCATTTGTAAGCTCTGCGTCAAAGCTTCCATCATATTTAAAGTAAATTACGTTTGCGGCATCAATGAAGTCGTAGCCAATGTACTTTGCAAGTATCTTACCATTGAGAAATTCACC
The DNA here is from genome assembly GCA_045595105.1 of Eubacteriales bacterium. GTDB lineage: Bacteria > Bacillota > Clostridia > Oscillospirales > SIG627 > RGIG6353. The sequence goes on from JAZNZV010000214.1 coordinate 1,095, forward strand.
ACGGCTTGCGGCATAGTCTCTGCCTGCCTTGTGAGAGAATGCAATTTTTATGGCATTGAAATCCTCTTCAAGGGATAAGTCAACTCCCAAATCGGAAATAATAGTGTTGTAGCGCTCCTTTATTTCATCAAAGAGTGTATCAAAGCTTTCACCCTTACTTGCAAGGTCGTAGCATTGATAGAGCATATCAGTAACCTTGGTGTCGGAAGAAAATCTCTTACCGGGTGCAGAAGGCACAACAAACTGTCTTGACTTATCTGCGAAGATAATGTCTCTTACTTTTTTGAATTGATTTGCGTCGGCAAGTGAAGAACCGCCGAACTTAACAACTTTCAGTTCCATTTATCTAAACCTCATAAAAATAATATTACATTTTATTATATTGTTTTTGTCCTAATTTGTCAACGGATTTTGCGAAATTAATAAATAATGAATATTGATTTAATTAAAAATATAACTCTTTTGCCGACAGGCAAAAAATACTCCGCATATATATTTCCCCGAAGGACAAAATTATATTTGGACACGAAAAAACGTGTCCGTGAGAGAAAGCAATTCGGGGAGAAAATCTCAAATGTTATTTAAAAAATATAAATATATCTCCAGTCGTTTTATCTGTCTTATCTTAGCTCTTCTCACCGTTTTTCCACTTTCTGCTGTGGCGAGCGGAGAAGTGTATCTCGGTGGCTTTCCCTTTGGACTCAAAATGGATACCGAGGGCGTATTTGTGGCAGACGTTACCGATTTTGATTCAACGCTTGGGCGTGTGAGCCCCGCAAGGGATGCCGACGTAAAGGCAGGCGACGTTATCATTTCGGTCAACGGTGAGAAAACCGATAGCGTGGAAGAGGTGTCCCGCCTCATCTCCGACTCAAACGGAAAGAGACTCACCCTCGAAATAAAAAGAGGGTCAGAGACCTTTACCCGTAATCTTGTCCCTGTTCTCACCCGAGATAAATCGGGTTATAAAAGCGGAATGTGGATAAAGGACGAAACGGCAGGCATTGGTACAGTGACCTATATTGCGGATGACAAAAGCTCCTTTGGTGGCTTGGGTCACGGTATCTGCGACCGAACTACCCTTGAGCTGTTGCCCTTAAAGGAGGGCACCGTTCACAGAGCCGTTATAAACAGCGTGACTAAAGGAAACAGCGACCTGCCAGGAGAGCTTCGTGGAAGCGTGGAAGAGGGAGCATCGGGCACACTTTTGAAAAATACCGAAATGGGAGTCTTCGGAAAATTCAACAGCCTTACCCGAGACCTTATAAAAATAAATATAGCAGATAAAGATGAAATTACAACAGGGAAGTGCACCATTTACACCTGCCTTGACGGTGAAAAGCCCGAGGGGTTTGAAGGCGAAATAGTAAAAATACTCGATAAAAATGCAAAGACTAAGAACTTTATAGTGAAGTTAACCGATAAAAAAGCCCTTGAAAAAGCAGGCGGTATAGTTCAGGGAATGAGCGGAAGCCCCATAGTCCAGAACGGCAAGCTTGTGGGGGCTGTCACCCACGTTCTCATGCGTGACCAAAAGATGGGGTATGGAATATTTATCGAGAATATGTTAAAAGAAGGCTCGGCAGAGCCTTCTTTTAATGGCAAATTTATATGAAAATGTGGCTTTTTTCTATTGTTTGATGTAAAAAAAGATGCTATACTGAAATAAATAATGAAATTATAATTTCAGGAGGCAAATATGGAAAAGTTAAAAATAGGTGTTTTCGGTGTTGGTCGAGGAATGGACATTGCTGAAAACTTTACAAAGCTTGGCTGTGAGATAGTTGCCGTTTGTGACTTCCACGACGAGCGCAGAGAAGGTGCAAAGGCAAAGCTTGACGACAGCGTTGCAATTTATAAGGATTTCGATGAATTTATCGAGCACGATATGGATGCTGTTATTCTTGCCAACTACTTCCACGAGCACGCTCCCTATGCTATCAAGTGCTTCGAGAAGGGGATACACGTTTTCTCCGAGTGTATCAGTAACGGTACAATGGCTGAGGGCGTTGAGCTTATAAAGGCTTTTGAAAAGTCCAACTCCATTTATATGCTTGCCGAGAACTATCCTCAGATGAAGTTCAACCGTGAGATGAAGAGAATTTGCGACACAGGAACTCTTGGAAAAATTCTCTTTGCAGAGGGTGAATATAACCATCCCGGTGACCCCAAGGACGCAGTTTTCAGAAAGAGATTCAATTATTTTGAAAAGCACTGGAGAAACTACCTTCCCAGAACCTATTACCTCACACACTCTCTCGGTCCTATTATGAGAGCAACCGGCGCTACTCCTAAGACAGTTACAGCATTTGCTTCATATATGCCTAATACAGGTGTCGAAACTCCCAACGCTTCCTACTGTGGAGACAGAGTTGCAGTTATGATGACACATAACGACGACGGCTCAATCTTCCGCTTTACAGGTAACGCTACCTTTGGCGGACACAATAATACATATCGTATCTGCGGAACTCAGGGTCAGATTGAAAACGTAAGAGGTCTCGGCGAGCAGGTAATGCTCAGATACAACGAGTGGCAGCTCCCCGAGGGGGCTGAGGAAAACAAGCTCTACGACCCCGAATGGAACGACAAGGACGAGGACCTTATCAAGACAAGCGGACACGGTGGCGCCGACTATCTTACAGCAAGAATTTTCGTTGAGTGCATAAGAGACAACAAACAGCCCGAGCATCCCTTTGATATTTACAGCGCTGTCAATATGTCCTCTGTCGGAATTCTCGCTCACCGTTCTTCTCTTGAAGGAGGTAAGCCCTACTCAATTCCCGATTTCAGAAACGAAGAGGATTGCAAGCTCTACGAAAACGATAGAATTTCACCCTTCTACGGTTCGGACGGAAGCGAGCCTACAATTCCTTGTTGTACAAATCCCGACCATAAGCCCACCGAAAAGCAGATTGAACTCTTTAAGGAGTCTATCGGACTTAAGTAATACTAAGCTGTAAAAAAGGACGAGAATTTTCTCGTCCTTTATCTTTTGTAAAGTTTTTTCTTGAATTTTTTATTGCTATGGTTTATAATAAATTTGTTGAAGATTTAATCATAGAATTGCACTTTATGCATTAAAAAAATGGGAGGCTTTTATGCCCAGACGAACAATAATAATTGAAAAGAATGAAATAAAGCTTTATATACTCTATCTTTTCCGCCTTTTTGAGAAGATAGGGCAGGAGGTTGACTTTGATACCCTCAGCGAGGTGGTTA
>JAZNZV010000215.1:0-3866 GCA_045595105.1 Eubacteriales bacterium
TGTGCTTCACATCTTCACAGGAATGATAACGAAGATGTATATTGACATCAAAAACGGACGCTTTTGGGATGCAGTATTCGACCAGCTTTCATGGATGCTTGTCATTCTGGGTCTGGGTATGATATTTATTCCACCTCTGAGTAAGGTAGGTCCCATCATTGCTATTGTGGGCGCCGTGGTAATTCTGCTTACGGCAGGAAGAAGCAAAAAGGGAGCTATTGGAAAGCTGGTTGGTGGTCTTGGCGGACTCTACAACATTACAAGCTATTTCAGTGATATTCTCTCATATTCCAGAATTCTTGCTCTCAGCCTTGCAACGGGTGTTGTAGGTATGGTAATGAATCTCCTTGCGGGAATGGTGCAAGGAAGCGTTATAGGGTTTGTGTTCTCACTCTTGATTTATATAGTAGGACACGTCTTCAATCTTGTGCTTGGACTTCTGTCGGCGTACGTTCACTCCTGCAGACTTCAGTACATTGAGTTTTACGGCAAGTTTTACGAGGGCGGAGGCGTACTTTTCAAGCCCTTTAGTATAAAAACAAATTATATTAACATTAAAAAAGATTAATCGGAGGAAAAAATCATGTTTGAATCAGGAATTGTTATTGCTATTTTCGGTGCAGCTCTTTGCGCTTTGCTTGGTTGCTGTGGCTCAGCTCTCGGTGTTATGTACGCAGGTAAGGCTGCGGCAGGCGTTGTTTCGGAAAAGCCCGAGCTCTTCGGTAAAATGCTCGTTCTTCAGGCTCTTCCCGGTACACAGGGTATCTACGGCTTCCTTATTGCTATTCTCGTGCTTGTAAATACAGGAATACTTGGCGGTGAGGCGGCACTTGAGCTTGCTGACGGTTGGGCTTACTTCTTCGCTACTCTTCCTATGGGTATCGTAGGTCTTATCTCAGGTATTGCACAGGGCAAAACCGCCGCATCTGCTATACACATGACAGGCAAGCAGCCCGATGCTTCAGGTAAGGGTATCACTATGACCGCTCTCGTTGAGACATACGCTATTCTCGCTCTTCTTACATCTATCCTTATGATGGTAAACATTTAATTGGGAGAAAAATAATGAGTGCAGAAACAGTAACAAACAAAATAGAAGAAAAGGCGAGAGAGGGCGCTCTTGAAATTCTCGCAGCCGCCGAAAAAGAAGGGGCGAAGGCCCGTGACGGCATTATAGCTGACGCACGTGAAAGAGAAGATAAGATCATAAAGAACGCCGAGCTTAATGCCGAAATCACCAAAAAAGGTATTCTTCAGTCTGCAAGCCAAAGTGCAAAGCTTCTTATCTTAAAGGCAAAGAGAGAGGCTATGGAAAAGGTTAAAGAAGAAGCGAAAAAGAAGCTTCTCTCAGCCACAGACAAAAAGATAGTTGAAATTTTTGCAGGTGAAATGAAGAAAAGTGAGCTGTCGGGAGAATATACTCTTTTCCCCTCAGAGCTTCACCGTGAAATCATTGTAAAAAATCTTAAAGAAATAGAAAAAGCCACAGGCGTGAAGATAACCGTGTCAAGCGTTAACGCTGACGTAGAAAACGGATTTATTTTGTCAAACGACATCTATGACGTTGACTTTTCACTTGACGCCATAATTGACGAGGCTGCTCAGAACAACGAAAAATCTATTTACGACACACTCTTTGAAGGAGAATAAAGATGATGGAAAATGTATTCGGGGCAAAGTCCTACGAATATGCAGTAGGATGCATAAAAGCAACCTCTCATCCTCCCCTGACTTCCGAACAGCTACGACGCCTTTCCGATGCCGACAAGTCGGAGTTTGAAAAGCTCCTTGACGAATTCGGCTGGGGCAAAGGGATAGACGGAAGGATACATGAACGCATTGAGGGCGAGGTAGAGTATGCCATAAGCTTCATCAAGGACATCTCCCCCGACGCACGACTTACCGACTTACTCTTTTTTGAAGAGGATGCAGGAAACTTAAAGCTTTTTATAAAGGGGCGCCTGCTGGGGCGTGACGTCACTTCCCTTGCAAGTGACGCAGGCAGTATTCCCCTTGAAATTATACGAGGCTCGGTGGAGGCTTGGGATTTCACTCTCATTTCGGAGACCGTAAACGAGGCTTTGAAGAGCTACGAAAACGAAAAGGACCCCTTTGTCTTATCCATGGTGGCAGACCGTGCCATCTTCGTGCACACTCTTGAAAAAGCGAAAAAGCTGAACTCCGCTCTTTACGATATGCTTATAAAATACGCAGAAGCGAAAAACCGCATTGCCGAGGCAAGAATTATTGAGGTAGGCGGTGACGTGAGTTCATTGAAGGAGCTTTTGCTCCCCGTTAGCTTCGAGAGTGTTGACAGTGAAAAGAGTAACTCCGACGCAATAATCAAAAATGAAAAGGACAAAATATCCCGTGCTATGTATGACCTGAGAAGCGGTGAAAACTTTGCACCTATTGCCGAGTACTTCTTCGCTAAGAAGGAAGAGGGCATGGCACTCAGACGGCTTCTCACAAGACTTAATTCAAGAGGAAAGGAATAAAGAGATGAGCGAAACAAAGATTGCCGCAGTCGGCGACAGAGCATCGGTAATTCTTTTCCATACTGCAGGTGTTACCACAAGGGACGTTTCTACCCTTGAGGAAGCGGAAAATGCAGTAAGAGAGCTTGTGGTAGAGGGCTATAACGTTATATTTATCACAGAGGTATTCATAAAGGATATGACCGACCTTACAGAAAAGTACAGAGAGTCAGCCTATCCCGCCCTCATTCCCATTCCCGACCGCTCGGGGTCCATGGGACTTGCCGAAAAGAAGGTTATAGACAACATGGAAAAGGCTATCGGCACAAACATATTTGACAAATAGTAGAAAGGTGGTTATTTGATGGACACAGCAAATAACGTGGGAAAGATATATAAGGTTGCAGGTCCTCTTATCGTTGCCACAGGACTTCGTGACGTACACATGTACGACGTTGTCAAGGTAAGTGAAAAGAAGCTTATCGGTGAGGTAATCGAGCTGAGAGGCGACCGTGCATCTATTCAGGTATACGAGGACACCACAGGTATCGGACCGGGTGAAAACGTGTACGTTACGGGAGAGCCTTTGTCAGTTGAGCTTGCTCCCGGTCTTATAGAAGGAATTTTCGACGGAACAGAAAGACCCCTTGAAAAAATATACAACGCCGCAGGCTCGAGAATTCCCAGAGGTATCGACCTGCCCAAGCTTGACCGTGAAAAGAAATGGAATTTTGTACCCGTTGCAAAGGTGGGTGACAGGGTTTCGGGAGGTACGGTTCTTGGCGAGGTTGAAGAAACACTTGCGGTAACACAGAAAATAATGGTGCCCCCCACAATGTCGGGAACAGTTGAATGGATATATGAGGGTGAGGCTACCATTACCGATACAATCGCAAAGATAAAGACCGATAAGGGTGAGACACTAGAAATACAGATGCTCCAGAAATGGCCTGTAAGACGCCGCCGTCCCTATGCAGAAAAGCTTGTGCCCAACACTTATTTTGACGTTATCGGCGGAACGTATTACTATGATGCAGTCCGTTGGGGTCTTGACAGTGGCGGTCTGCTGAATATGACAGGTATGTTCAATCCCGATTCGGTCTGTACCCGTGCTTCTATCATTGAACAGATCTGGCGCGCGGCAGGCTGTCCGAATCCGTATGGCGTATTGCAGTTTACGGATGTAAATCCGACTGCAAGCTATGCGAAGGCAGTACAGTGGGCAGTGGAGCAGGGCATCACCACCGGCAGAACGGCAACGACCTTTGATCCCAATGCGGCAGTCAGCCGTGCGGAAGCGATGACGTTCCTGTGGCGGTATGCAGGTCAGCCTCGTCTTGTCGGTGCCAGCTTCAAGGATGTATCGTCCGGCGCATATTATGCGGATGC
>JAZNZV010000216.1:0-5730 GCA_045595105.1 Eubacteriales bacterium
TTATCGTTGGATTTCCAGGTGAAACCGAGGAAGATTTCAATGATACGCTATCAGCTCTTGACGAAGTAAAATTCGATTCAGTTTTCTCCTTTATTTATTCGCCGAGAAAAGGTACAAGAGCGGCCGAAATGATAAATCAAATCGACGAGACAGTTAAAAAGGACAGAATGAACAGACTCCTTGATTTTCAACAGAAAATATCTGCTGAAAAAAACAAGAAGCTTGTTGGACAAACTCTCCGAGTTATTCTTGAGGGAGAGAGCAAAACGGATAAGAACGTTTGGTCAGGAAGAACTGACCAAGGTAAAATAATACATTTCCCGAAAACGGAAGACAATTTTGTACTCGGTCAACATCTTTTTGTAGAAGTTGAAAGGGCAGAATCATACACAATATATGGAAAAATTAAAGAAAGAGGATAAAAACATGAACGTTACCGAACTTGCTGAAACACTTGGAAAAGCACTTAGTGAAACAAAGGAATATAAGGATTATATATACGCTAAGAGCGTATATGAAGCCGATAGTGAGCTTGAAGAATTGATTGAAGCCTACAACATGGAAAAGCTTAGAATTGATATAATCAACAATCAAGGCTCAGATGAAGATAAGAAAAACAATTCGACTGACAGACTTAATCAGTTGTATCAGCAGATCATGGCAAGACCTGCTATGATAGGCTATGGAGAAGCACACGAAAAGCTTGGTCAGCTTATGGACTCTGTAAACAACATTATATTGCAGACCATGAACGGTGACGAAGGATGTACTCCCGATAAATGCGCTCATTGTAACCATTGCAATCATTGAATTTATAAATGAATTAGGTTGGTGAAAATATGACACCCATGATGGAACAGTATTTTGAAATAAAAAGACAATACGAAGATTTTATTTTGATGTACCGTTTAGGCGATTTTTATGAAATGTTTTTTGATGATGCCATTCGTGCATCAAAAGCTCTCGAGATAACTCTCACCGGAAGAGATTGCGGTGAGAGCGAGCGTGCTCCCATGTGTGGTGTACCTTTTCATAGCTGTGACCCATATATCAAAAAGCTTATTGAAAAAGGCTATAAGGTTGCTATTTGCGAGCAAACGGAAGACCCTGCAACTGCCAAGGGAATTGTAAAACGTGAAGTTACAAGAGTTATAACACCGGGTACGATAACAGACGGCGGTATGATGGAAAGCACGTCGAGTAACTATTTGTCAACCCTTGTTTTTCTCGGCAATTCGGTTGCGATATGCTTTTGCGATATTTCCACAGGGGATATAAGTGCAACTTACACTTCCAATTTGTCTGTTGCCGAAGTAAATACTAAAATCATTAACGAAATTGCCGTTTATTCACCGTCTGAGCTTCTTTGTCCCGCTGTACCTAAAGAGCATCTTGGTATAATCGATTATATTAATTCAATGGGTAAATGTCTTGTTAATACAACAGAAAAAGAGCTTTTTGACTCTCTCGACGTTGACGGAATTATTTCGAGAAACAAGGTTTGCAAAGATGCACTGTTTTCCCACGGATGTCCTGCTTTGAATAACGCAGTAGCTTTTCTTATTGCTTACCTTACCGAAACTCAGAAGAAGCCCTTTGACCATATTAAGCATTTGAATATTTATGACGAAACGTCTTTTATGGCTATTGATGCTTCAAGCCGAAGAAGTCTCGAAATCACCGAGAAGATGCGTAGCGGTGAGAAAAAAGGGTCACTCCTTGGAGTTCTTGACAAAACAAAATCATCTGTTGGTGCAAGGCTTTTGAAAAGATGGCTTGAAAAGCCTCTCATTAATTGTAATCAGATAATAATGAGGCAGGATGCGGTAAAGGACTTTGTTGCCGATCCTGTCATGAGAGACAGTGTTCGTGAAAAGCTGTCTGAGACACAGGACCTTGAAAGATTGCTTACAAAAACACTTTATTCCAATCCCAACGCAAGAGACCTGAAAGCCATTGAAAAAACTCTTTTGTGTGTAATGGAATTGAGCGCACTTCTTAAAACTACTAATTCTCACATTTTGTCTGAAATTAAAAATAAATGTGTAAATGCATCTCAAAACGGAATTATCGAGCTTGTACGCCTTTTGAATGCATCTATCTCCGATAATCCACCTGTCAGCGTGAGAGACGGCGGTATGATAGCAAAGGGATTTAATGAGGACGTTGACGAGCTTACCTCGATTATTCAGGATTCCGAAGCCTACATTTTGGCTGTTGAGGATGCTGAACGGGAAGCAACAGGAATTAAGGGCCTTAAGGTTCGTTATAATAAGGTTTTCGGTTACTATATCGAAGTTTCAAAAATGCACACCGATATGGTTCCCGACAGATATATCAGAAAACAAACCCTTGTTAACGGTGAAAGATATATTACAAGCGAGCTTAAAGAGCTTGAAGGTAAAATTTTAGGTGCTAAGGATAAAGTAACGGCACTTGAATACAATCTTTTCATGCAGATAGTTGCCAAGGTGTGTGAGTATGACGATGCTATACGTGAGTGCTCAGAGCTACTTGCGACACTCGACGTTATCTCATCATTCGCCGAGGTAGCTGTCAATAATAACTACGTTTGTCCCGAAATTGACAATTCCGACATTCTTGAGCTTTCTAATTCAAGACATCCCGTTGTTGAAAGCTATCTCGACTCATATTTCGTTCCCAACGATGCATACTTCGATTCAAAGAATAATAGAGTTGCACTTATAACGGGACCCAATATGGCAGGCAAATCCACTTATATGCGACAGGTTGCTTTAGCGGTCATTATGGCACAAGCGGGTAGCTTTATTCCTGCTAAATCGGCAAGAATAGGTATCGTTGATAAAATATTTACAAGAGTTGGTGCCAGCGACGACCTTGCCTCGGGACAGTCTACCTTTATGCTCGAGATGACCGAGGTTGCTTACATACTTGATAACGCAACTAAAAAGAGCCTTATTTTGTATGACGAAATAGGTCGAGGCACAAGTACGTTTGACGGCATGAGCATTGCAAAAGCTGTGCTTGAATACACAGTTAAGCATATAGGTGCAAAAACAATGTTTGCAACGCATTATCATGAGCTTTCTTCGATGGAAGGTGTTCTTGACGGTGTAAACAACTATAATATTGCTGCTAAAAAGAAGAATGACGATATAGTATTTTTAAGAAAAATTATAAAGGGTGCTGTCGATGACAGCTACGGCATAGAGGTTGCGAAGCTTGCGGGTGTCAACGACGAGGTCATCAAGCGAGCGAAAGCAAACTTAAAGGTTCTTGAAAATAATAAATTAAATCTTAATTTGAACACGCAAGAGGTTCCCGACGACGTGTCAGAGAATATTTCCTTTGACGACATCATCGAAACACAGCTTATAGATAAACTCAAGGAAATAGATATAAATGCATTGACTCCTTACGAGTCGATGTCAATGCTCTATGAGCTTATAAAAATTGCAAATAATAAATAGGTGACATAATGGCAATAATTAACCTTTTGGATAAGCAAACTGCCAACCTTATAGCTGCAGGTGAAGTAGTAGACAGACCTGCGGCAGTAGCAAAAGAACTACTTGAAAATGCAATAGACGCTGACAGTACAAGTATAACGGTTGAGATTAAAAACGGTGGCTCTTCACTTATCAGAGTTACCGACGACGGAAAGGGAATGGCTCCCGAGGACGTGGACAACTGCGTTTTGCGTCACGCAACAAGTAAAATAAAAACACCCGAAGACCTTGAGGGAATTTCAACACTCGGCTTTAGAGGAGAAGCCCTTGCGGCAATATCCTCTGTATCACGCTTTCAAATTATTTCAAAGGAGAGAGAGGCTCAATTCGGTACTCTGAAGAGTATGGAAGGGGAGACTGTCACAGCCTTTGAGGAAGTTGGGTGCCCCGACGGAACTACCGTTACGGTGAGAGATATATTTTTCAACGTTCCCGCAAGAAGAAAGTTTTTGAAAAAAGACGCAACTGAAACTGCCTATATTTCGCAGTACGTTGAAAGAATAGCATTGTCTCACCCGAACATTGCTATAAAGTTTATTGTAGACTCAAGAACGAAGTTTTCTACACCCGGTAACGGTGATTTGTCGGATACGATATATTCCGTTTACGGCAAGGAATTCGTTGATTCCCTCCTGCCCGTCGAAAGAGACGAGGGGAAGATAAAGGTAAGCGGATTTGTCTCTCTTCCCGAACAGTCGAGAATTAACAGAAACTATCAAATTCTTTTTGTTAACAATCGATTGGTCAGGTCAAAAACTGTTTCCTTTGCAGTTGAAGATGCTTATAAAAGCTATATTATGACAGAAAGATATCCTGCGTATATTCTATTTCTCGATATCAATCCTTATCTCGTTGACATTAACGTTCATCCATCGAAATTGGAGGTTCGTTTTGCTGATGAGTCGATTATCAGAGAAGCGGTATATTTTGCAGTAAAAAATCAACTCGAGACAAGGATTAATCCTATCAAAAGTGATTTTATTCAAAAGGCTCAAGAATGCTACGATAAATCGGTGTTTGTCAATGCTTTTGCACCGATAGTCGAAAAAGAAATTCCCGTTCAAGAAGAAATAAAATTGCCCGAGATAAAAAAGTCTTTTTCCGACCTTTTTGTTTTTGAAGAAGCGAAGCCTACGTCTGGATTAATATTCAAGGACGGCGGAAACAGAAACCAAAGAAGAGACGAAGCACCTTCATATATTGGTGCTGTAAATAAAGAGGAATTAAAGCCGATTACCCGCAAACCTGTATATAGAGGTGTAGTATTCAATACTTACGTGATTGCCGAATTTGAAGATAGCATGTATATTATTGACAAGCACGCAGCACATGAGAGAATAATATATGAATCCCTGAAAAAAAACAAAAAATCCGACGGCGTTCAAGGTGTTATTTCAACTCATATTATCAACCTTTCGGCAATTCAGCTTCAGTGTGCTTTAGAGCATATGAACGAAATTAATGACTGCGGTTTTGACATTGAGCCTTTTGGGGACAGCTCTCTTGTGCTTCGTGGTGTGCCTACTGAGTTTTCCGAGCTTGATATATCTGAAACCGAGAGAATACTCGTATCAATGATAGATGAGCTTTTACAAGGAAAGAGCGCAAGGCTTACAAAGGAAGAAATCTTTGATAGAAGCTTATATACCGTTGCATGCAAAGCCGCAACAAAGGCCGGGTATAAGGACGATGAACAGTCATACGTTTGGCTCATAAATAAGCTGTTTGAGCTTGACAACGTATTTTGCTGTCCACACGGACGTCCCGTTATAGTTAAATATACTAAATCACAGATAGAAAAAATGTTTTTCAGAACTTAAGGAGTATTATGTTTGAACTGATAAAAAAAGAGGGAAGGGCAAGACGTGGCAGACTTCACACTGTCCACGGAGTAATTGAAACTCCCGTCTTTATGAACGTTGGTACCTGCGGTGCCATAAAAGGCGGAGTGTCCACTATGGATCTGCGAGAGCTTAAATGTCAGGTTGAGCTTTCTAATACCTATCATCTTCATCTTCGTCCCGGCGATGACGTCATATATGATATGGGTGGCATACACAAATTCTTTAATTGGGATAAGCCCGTTCTTACCGATAGTGGCGGATTTCAAGTTTTCTCACTTGCAAAGCTCAGGAACATTACCGAAGAGGGGGTTACATTTGCAAGCCACATAGATGGTCACAGGATTTTTATGGGTCCCGAAGAAAGTATGCAGATACAGTCTAATATTGCATCTACT
>JAZNZV010000217.1:0-4844 GCA_045595105.1 Eubacteriales bacterium
AAAAAAGAAAAAATATTGAAAATTTGTTCTAAATTGACATTTTGTTTAATTTTCCCGCTTTTTTATAAAAAATTATTGACAAATCAGAAAAAACTGTATACATTAGTTACAGTAAATAGATTTGGAGGATTTTTAGTTATGTATAATTTTCCCATAGGCGTTATGCTTCATTCTTTCAGACTTCCCTTTGAAGAGTCTCTTAAAAAAGCAGTTGAAGTAGGGGCAAAGGGACTTCAGCTTCTCACTACCGTAGGTGAGCTTGCTCCCGAAAATATGGACAGCGCAAAAAGGCGTGAGGTACTTGACATGATCAAGAGCCACGGGCTTACAATATCGGCTCTTTGCGGAGACTTCGGACACGGATTTGGAACTGTTAAGGACAATCCCGACCTTATTGAAAAATCAAAGAGAGTTCTTGACCTTGCTCTTGACCTTGAAACAGACGTTGTAACAACACATATCGGTGTAGTTCCATCTGACCCCAGCCACGAAAGATATAAAATCATGCAGGATGCTTGCGGTGAGCTTGCCGAATATGCAGACAAAATGAACGCTCACTTTGCAATTGAGACGGGACCCGAAACGTCAATAGTTCTCAAGGGCTTTCTTGACTCACTTCACTCAACGGGTGTTGCTGTAAACCTTGACCCTGCAAACCTTGTAATGGTAACGGGTGACGACCCTGTTCAGGCAGTGCACAACCTCAAAAAGTACATCGTTCACACACACGCAAAGGACGGTATTAAAATTTGTGACCGTGACCCCGAAATAATCTACGGTATCAGAAGAGCTGAAGAAGAATTCAGCGGAAGAGCCTTCAGAGAGGTTCCTCTCGGAACAGGAACCGTTGACTTCCCCGCATACCTTAAAGCTCTTGAAGAGATTGGATATAAAGGATATCTCACTATTGAGCGTGAGGTTGGCGACGACCCCGCAAAGGATATCAAGACTGCGGCAGATTTCCTCAAGTACACAATTGAAAACAACTAATTTTAAAGCGGTTCGTAATGAACCGCTTTTTCCCTCTTGAAGAATTGAAGCAAGTGTGATACAATATGTAAAAATCTAAAAAAGGATATGCCTATGAAAATCATTATTTTCGGTTGCGGAAAAATAGGAACAACTCTTATATCAAGTCTTTCTGCCGAAGGACATGACATAATTGCCATAGACCGCAATCCTAAAACAGTAGAAGAGGTTACGAATATATACGACGTTATCGGTCTTTGCGGTAACGGTATCGACTGTGACACAATGGCTGAGGCGGGAATTGAAGATGCTGAGCTTTTCGTAGCGGTAACAGGCTCAGACGAGCTTAACATGCTGGGCTGTTTCATGGCGAGAAAAATGGGTGCAAAGCACACTGTTGCACGCATCAGAAATCCCGAGTATAACGATGAAAATCTCGGTTTTATGAAGCAACAGCTGAGTATTTCGGTAACACTTAACCCCGAGCTTTCTGTTGCCCACGAGGTTCTCAACCTGCTTCGTTTCCCATCAGCAACGAAAATAGAAACCTTCTCGGAAAGGAAGCTCGAAATAGTTGATTTCCATTTAAAGGAGGACTCTCCCATTGTAGGGCAGACTCTTTCTGAGCTGAGAAGAAAAAATCAAGCAAAATTTCTTGTTTGTGACGTTGTCAGAAACGACGAGGTTTTCATTCCCGACGGTAATTTCATTTTGAGAGAAGGAGATACTGTCGGTCTTACTGCGAGTCACGATGAAATAATAAAGCTCTTCCGTTCACTTGGAACAGTTCAAAAGCACGTAAAAAGCGTTATGATACTCGGTGCCAGCAGAATAACCTACTACCTTGCCAAAAGACTGCTTCTTGACGGGGTTACTGTTAAGATAATCGACAAAGACCCTGAGCGCTGTGCAGAGTTCTCAAGAAAGCTTCCTCAAGCAATAATGATATTGGGGGACGGAATGGACCAAGAGGTGCTTCTTGAAGAAGGGCTTCGTTCCACAGATGCATTTATTACTCTTACGGGTACAGATGAAGAAAATATACTCAGCTCCTTCTTTGCGGTAAATCAAGAGGTGCCCACGGTAATAACGAAGGTTAACCGTCCCGAGTTTGCTTCAACAGCCGAGAGGCTTGGGCTTGATAGGATAGTATCTCCCAAAAACACGGTGTCCAACGTTGTGTCACGATATGCGAGGGCTCTTGAAAACTCCATGGGAAGTAACGTTGAGACCTTATACAAGCTTGCCGACGGCAAGGCTGAGGTGCTCGAGTTCAACGTTTTGCCCGACTTTGAATATATCGACATTCCTCTCAAGGATATGAAGCTGAAGAAAAACATTCTTATTGCGGGAATTATCAGACGCAGAAAGCCCCTCATTCCCTCAGGCTCAGACGTTATTATGTCGGGGGACAAGGTTATCGTGGTTGCATCGGGCAGACAGCTTGGTGATTTGTCTGATATAATGGAATAAGCGGAGCTGATATATGAATAAAAAACTTGTTTTTAACGTAACGGGAAAGCTTCTTCTTGCCATGTCTGCAATGCTCATGCTTCCCATGACAGTATCGTTGATATATAAAGAAAAATGCTTCTTGGCATTTCTTATCACCGCAATCGTATCCCTTGCTTTGGGTCTTATGCTGAGATATTTAACAAAAGGATACAGCAAGGTGCTTTATGCGAAAGAAGGCTTTCTCATAGTTGCTCTTGCTTGGATATCCACGTCCGTTATAGGTTCTATCCCCTTTATTATAAGCGGAGAAATACCTAACTTCTCAGATGCCATTTTTGAAACCGTCAGCGGTTTTACGACAACAGGTGCGTCAATTTTAGGAAACATTGAAGAGCTGAGCCACGGTATATTGTTTTGGCGAAGCTTTACTCATTGGATAGGCGGTATGGGAGTGCTCGTCTTTATGATAGCTTTTATCTCAAATATTTCTGACCGTTCCATCCACATACTCCGTGCTGAGATGCCAGGTCCAATTATAGGAAAGCTTACCCCCAGAGCAAAGGACACCTCGAAGGTTCTCTATATTATATACTTTGTTATGACGCTTGTTCAAATAGTTATGCTCTGGATAGGCGATATGAACCTTTTCGAGAGTATTATTCACACCTTTGGAACTGCGGGCACAGGTGGCTTTGGTATAAAAGGCGACAGCCTCGCTTCTTACTCATCTTACTCTCAATGGGTAATAACTGTCTTTATGTTTCTATTTGGTATAAACTTTAATTTGTACTATCTTGTACTCATAAAAAGATTTAAATCTGCGGTTAGAAGCCATGAGCTTTGGGTTTATTTTTCAATAGTGCTTGTATGTGCACTTATCATTACGGTTGATATTTCTAAGATTTACTCTTCGGTATCAGATGCTGTAAGAAATTCGTTTTTCCAAGTAGTATCTGTTTCTACAACCACAGGCTTTGCAACCGCCGATTTTGACCTTTGGCCTTCTCTGTCAAAGGGTATCCTATTCACACTTATGATGATAGGTGCTTGTGCAGGCTCAACGGCAGGCGGTTTAAAAATTTCAAGAGTTGTGCTTCTCTTCAAAATGATTGCTAAAGAAATAAAGCACATGATTCACCCACGCTCGGTGTCTGCAGTAAAATTTGAAGGTAAAGAGGTTGATGAAAACACTCAAAGAAGCGTGACAACATATTTTGCAGTATACATTTTGTCTTTCTTTATAATTTTTCTTGTTCTCAGCCTTGAGCCCTTTAGCCTTGAGACAAATATTTCTGCAACAGCTGCCTGCTTTAACAACGTAGGTCCGGGATTTGCGGGCGTTGGACCCATGATGAACTACAGTGCATATTCTGATTTTTCAAAGCTCGTTCTCTCCTTTGCGATGCTTTTCGGCAGGCTTGAAATTTTCCCCTTGCTCATAGCGATGATACCCTCCACCTGGAGAAAAAAATCATAACAAAGTGGCGAGCCACCACCGGCATATCTCGCCTTTAGTAAATAACAAAAAGCTCCTTTCTTGCATAGGCTATCAAGAAAGGAGTTTTTATTTTGAGAAAAAGCTATTTTGATGCACTTGCCGACGTAGGACCCGACCCTCTCGTTGTAAACATAAGCAGCATAAGTGAGAATAACACCTATTTTCGTTCAACCCTTTGGACGGGTGAGCACATGCAGGTCACGGTAATGAGTGTCGACGTTGGAGAAGAAATAGGCGCAGAGGTACACGAGGACACAGA
This sequence comes from Eubacteriales bacterium, assembly GCA_045595105.1. Classification (GTDB taxonomy): domain Bacteria; phylum Bacillota; class Clostridia; order Oscillospirales; family SIG627; genus RGIG6353. The sequence continues at coordinate 4,182 of JAZNZV010000217.1, forward strand.
CCAATTTATTAAGGTTGAAAGCGGAAGAGCAAAAATCCTCATCGGTTACTCCGCCGACGAATACTATTATCAAAGGCTGATAGATAAGGATTTTGCCGTTATAATTCCTGCAGGGGTATGGCACAATATTGTGAATTTAGGCAACACTCCCCTCAAGCTCTATTCTATATATGCACCGCCTCATCACCCGTCGGGAACAGTAAACACGACAAAAGCGGAAGGATAACATCCTTCCGCTTATTTTTTATTAGGAATAGATAAAAGAAGCATTACAATAGGCGAGATATGCCGGTGACGGCTCGCCACTTTTTATCTTGAGCCACCGCCAACGCCGCCGCCCGAAAATCCTCCGCCACCGCCAAAGGATGCTCGTCCTCCGCTTCCTGCGCTTCTTGCCTTCTGCTCCGCTCTTATCATAGAGCGATACATTGAGGAATAGTACATTCCCGTCATATTCACGTGTCTTGTGTAGGTTTCGATTTCGGGGATATTGTTGGGGTAAAGCTTCTTCATTTCGTCAAGAACCTTATCGGCACTTCCAAAAAGAGAAGCATAGATGAGATACTCCTTCCAGACAGTCACCTCTCCTATTTCCCTCTCTGAGATAAGAGAGAACTCGTCAAGAAACTTCTTCATTCCCACGATTTCGGAAAGCTCTGCCTT
>JAZNZV010000218.1:0-8167 GCA_045595105.1 Eubacteriales bacterium
ATTTATTATATTTTTAAAAAAGGGGAAACTTTTTACAAAAAGTTTCCCCTCATAATTTATATTATTTTATATATCTCTTTAGAATACGCTCTCGCCTTTTCTTCATCATCGAAGAAGCCAACCACGGTAGGTCCTGCCCCACTCATAAGGGTAGCGAGCGCTCCCGCCCTTATCATCTCTTCCTTCAAGGCTTTAACCTCGGGAGATTTATCGAGCACCACTCTTTCAAAATCATTGAAAAGTCCCTTTATAAGAAGTGACACATCTCCCTCTTCAAGGGCTGTTACGACAATGCTGTGGTCATATTCTCCCTCTTTTTTCGGAAGTGCGTCAAAGGCTGAATAGACAGCGCCTGTTGACAGCTTTTCGGCGTTCTTTTTTATGACAAGGTAAAGGCTCGAAAAGCCTTTGTAGCTTATCTTTTCACACTCGTCACCAATGCCTCGGCAGATACAGGGTGTCTTTTCAAGGCAGTATGGCACGTCGGCGCCAAGGCTTCGTGCCAGAGCGTGTCTCTTGTCTCTCGGGAGTGCTCCGAAAAGCTCTTCCATACATTCGATAACGGCGGCGGCATCTGCCGACCCTCCCCCAAGCCCTGAGGCAACGGGGATATGCTTCTCAAGGGTTACGTCCACTCCCTGAGCCTCTGTTCCCGATGTCTCGAAGTAGCCCTTTACAGCCTTGACTGCAAGATTGTCAGAGGAGTCGAGAGCAGGGTCGTTGACCTTTAAAACAATATTTTTACTTCCGTTTTTATTGACCTTTACAAGGTCACAAAGAGATACTCTTGCCATAACCGACGTGATTTCGTGATAGCCGTCCTCTCTTTTTTTGCCTACTTCAAGGGTAAGGTTAATTTTTGCGGGAACTGTTTTTTCTGCAATCATCACTTTTTCGCCTTTTGCCCTATCTTATTTTCCGTTCTTGCCATAAGGCGTTTTATATTGTCCTTATGCATAACGATAACGATTACTGCAAGGAGCACCGAGACTGTCGTTGCAATGAAGCCTTTATCCGAGTTAAAGGCGTTCAAAATCATGGGGTAGAAGAAAGCGCAGATTATAGAGCCAAGAGATATGTACTTGGACACGTAGACAATAGATACGAAAATCACAACTAAAATAAGGAACACCACGGGGTTAAGGCAGAGAATGGAGATTGCCGCAACTACAACGCCCTTGCCACCCTTGAACTTATAGTAAACGGGGAAAATATGCCCGAGTATGGCAAAGAGAGCCGCAACGTAAGCGCCACCCTCTCCCATGAGAAGCTGTGAGAGAAGAACGGCAACAGCAGCCTTGAGTCCGTCGCAAATAAAGGTTATAACACCCCATTTTTTACCGTAGGTGCGCACCATATTGGTAGCGCCTGCATTTCCGCTTCCATGCTTTCTTATGTCGTCGTGGTGGAAAATCTTTGACAGAATAACTGCAAAATTAAGACTGCCAAGCAAATACGCTACAATTCCGCAAAGGAGAAGAGCTATAAGTGCTATATATCCCTTGTCGGTTTCAAGAAGGGCGAGAAATCTGTTATCATAGTTGAAGGGCACCTGCACGCCGTCAACCTCCACGCCGTAGGGTATCTCCTTTGAGGCAAGCCTTTCAAAGAGCCAGCCGAATTTCATAATTCTTGTCATATTACTTTTCGTCTCCTTTTTCTCTTATTATGAGTTTTATGGGAGTGCCCTTAAATCCGAAGGTAGTTCTCAGACAGTTTTCGATATATCTCTGATAGGAGAAATGGAAAAGCTCTGCCTTATTGCAGAAGATAACAAAGGTGGGGGGCTTTACTCCTATCTGTGTCATGTAGTAAATCTTTAAGAATTTTCCCTTATCAGACGGGGGCTGAACACGGCTTGTTGCTTCTGCCAGAACGTCGTTGAGCATACCCGTGGATACACGCAGGTTCGACTGAAGGTTAACGTAGTTTATGTGCTCGAAAAGGGAGTCCACTCTCTGTCCCGTCTTTGCCGAAATAAAGACAAGGGGAGCATAGGTCATATATGAAAGTGCCTGATACACCTCTTCGGTAAACTTCTTGGTGGTTGAGTTATCCTTATCAACGGTGTCCCACTTATTAACGCAGATGATACTCGCCTTTCCTGCCTCGTGGGCAAGACCTGCTATTCTCTCGTCCTGTCCAGTAACGCCCTCTCCTGCGTCTACCATGATAAGGCAGACGTCACTGCGTTCAACGGCAAGGTTAGCACGGAGCACGCTATACTTTTCAACGGCGTCCTCTATCTTGGCGTTACGGCGAATGCCTGCGGTGTCAATAAGGTTATATTTTCCATGCTCGTTTTCCACAAAGGAGTCGATAGCGTCACGAGTTGTTCCTGCGATATCCGACACGATAACACGCTCTTCACCGAGAATTTTATTAACAAGAGAGCTTTTTCCCGCATTGGGCTTTCCGATGACCGCCACCTTAACGGTGTCGTTGTCCTCTTCTTCAACCTCGCCCTCGGGGAAATAGGATATAACCTCGTCGAGAACGTCGCCTGTACCTGTGCCATGCACCGAGGAAACCGAGATGGGGTCGTTATCAAATCCTAACTCATAGAATTCATAAAACTCCATAGGTGGCTCTCCCACTCTGTCACACTTATTGACAGCGAGAACTACGGGCTTGCCCGACTTCTTGAGCATTGCGGCAACGTCACGGTCGGCGGCAGTAACGCCTGTTGTAACGTCGGTGAGCATGATTATAACGTCGGCACTCTCTATTGCAATCTGTGCCTGAGTAAAAATATGCTTCAAGAATATATCGTTGGTCTTGGGCTCAATTCCTCCCGTGTCAATGAGAGTCATTTTCTTGCCCGACCATTCGGTTTCATAATATATTCTGTCACGGGTAACGCCGGGAGTGTCCTCAACAATTGACACTCTCTGCCCTATTATTTTATTGAAAAACGTACTTTTGCCAACGTTGGGTCGTCCAACGATAGCAACGATAGGTTTTGACATATATGCCTCCTTCGGAGTTGATGAATATTGAAAATTATGGTTGATTTCTAATTATTCCATACAGGAACTCTGTTCCTTCTCTTGTGGGTAAAATCTTCACGCCGAGGGCTTCTTCTGCCTCTTCAAGGGTCACGTCGTCGAGAAATCTGTCTCCCTCGTGTCTGAGGCAGTTTCGGGGTATGAGAACGAGGTCGCCAAGGTCCTGTCCCTTCAGCTGACCTATCAAGTCTCCACCTGTAATGAGACCCGACACCGTAACCTCTTCGCCGTAGAAATCGTTGCGGATAGCGTAGACCTTACAATCTATATTATACCAAATATTTTCAATCTTTTCAACCGTTTGTGAAATAAAGTCAAAGGAAGCCTTTCCCGTTGCCACACTTACACGCCGTGTCACGTCGAAGGGCACGTCATGAGACTCTTTCAGCCAATCTATCTCGTCATCTATATCATCGTTCATGGAGCGTATCATACCAACGCCGTTTTCAAGCTGAGGATAGCCCTCGTAGTGCTCGCTGTCGGGGATAGGGCGTCCTGCCTTTATATAGAACTCGTCGGACAAAAAGACGAGTCTTGTGCCGTGCTTCTCGAAAAACCTGTCGGCAATCCGCTCCACCTCTTCTATAACCTCTATTGCGTCCTCTTTGGTAAAGGGCTCAAGGGGGTAAAGTCCACGTCGGTGCTTGGTGATACCTACGGGTACTACCGAGATGCTTTTGAGGGCGGGGACGAGGGCTTCAAGGTCATAAAGGGATCGTTCAAGCTGAGCCTTATCGTTGACTCCCTTACAGAGAACTATCTGTGCGTTCAGGTCGATACCGCCGTCGGCAAGTATCTTCATCTGTTCGAGAACTCTTCCTGCGAAGCGGTTGGAGAGCATCATCCGCCTCAGCTCGGGGTCTGTGGCTTGCACCGACACGTTGATAGGAGAAATATGCATCTTGACGAGTCTTTCAAGCTCATCGTCGCCAACGTTTGTGAGGGTGACGTAGTTACCGAAGAGAAACGCCATACGGGTGTCATCGTCCTTGAAGTAGATGCCCTCCCTCATTCCGTGAGGGTTCTGGTCGATAAAGCAGAATATACATTTATTGTGACAGCTTTCCTGCTTGTCCATAAGAAAGGTCTCAAACTCAAGACCGATATGGTCGTATTCGCCTTTTCTTATCTTTACCGTCTGCTCCGATGAATCTCTCTCAATGGTAAGGGTAACGTTCCTTTCGGTGATATAAAAGCGGTAGTCGAGAACGTCACGTATAGGGTTGCCGTTCACCGCAATGAGCTTATCACAAGGCTTTATTCCCTTTTTATCGGCAAAGGAGCCCGGAATAACAGATTTTATTTCTACCATTTTTCCTCCAAAAAAATATGCCATACCGACAATGTTATTGACGACATGGCATACTTCTCTTTGTTAATAAGTCGAGAGTTTAGGCTTAGTTCTCCTTAATGACTTCCTCGCCATTGTAAGAACCGCACTTTGAGCAAACTCTGTGAGGAAGGTTGTACTCTCCGCACTTAGGACAAATTGAGAGTCCGGGAACCTTGAGTTTCCATACACTTGAACGTCTCTTATTCTGTCTCTGACTTGATACTTTTCTCTTGGGTACTGCCATCCTACTTGACACCTCCTCATTCTATATGTGAATATATAGTTTTTACTAAATTATTCCTCGTCGAAGAAGTGCTCCAGCACTGCCCAACGGGGGTCCTTCTCTTTTCTCACACAGCCACAGTCACCGCTGTTCAGGTCCTTTCCGCATTTGTTGCAAAGTCCCTTGCAATCCTCACGGCAGAGGTGAGACATAGGAAGATTTAATATAAGTGCTTCCCTGACAAGCTCGCTTAAATCGATAAGGGAGTTGTCGGGAATGATGTACTCCTCGTTGTCCATGTTCTCAAGACTCTCGGCAACGGGTGCCTTAATGGAGAGCGTGAACTCTTCTGTCAAATCCTTGAGACATCGGGAGCACGAGGTTTCGTACTCTGCTGATATTTCTGCCGAGAGCTCAACGTATCCCGACATATTGACCACACTGCCACGGACCTTGGGTAAACGGGGAAATGTGACGTCAAAATCCCGACTGTCAAGCTCTACCGACACGTCGAAATCTACCTGTCTTGTTTCTCCTCGGAGCAAACCCGATACGTCCAGCTTAAAGGGATTTGTAAGTATTTCTTCCATAATACCTCTTTGTGGTCAGTTGAGAAAAATCGCAAGGTATATTATACACACGATTTTTCTTTTTGTCAACACAATTTTATCTTTTTTTCAGATTTTTATCAAAAAAGAATTATTTATTCTTGTTTTTCTCTATCTCTGCCTGCTTACGTGCATTTTCTTCTTCGGTTATCTTAGCGTTTGTCTCTTCGTAGTTCTTAAGCTTTGCTTCGGTGAAGATTACGTATCCGTAGCCAGAAACCTCAAGTCCCGAAAGCTTCTTTGACTTCATGTAAGAGTTTACGTTGAAGTGAAGAGGTGCAACGGGTGCAAGCTCGAGGAGCATTTCCTCAGCGTCGTGAAGAAGAGCTACTCTTTCCTTATTGTCAAGGGTATTAAATATCTTGTCGATAAGAGCGTTGTATTCCTTGTCGTCAAGACCTGTTACGTGAGCTTTGGTTCTGTCCTCTGCCTGAATGTCGATAGCCTCACCGCTGTATTCCTTAGCGAAGGGAGCGAGGAAGGAGAACGCATCTGTGGTAAGACCCTGATAGTCGATACCGATTACGTCGAAGTCACCGCTGTAAAGCTTGTTGGTGTAGTTCTTACCGCCACCCGAGGAAAGCTTAACTGTAAAGCCGAGACCCTCCCAAACCTCTTTGGTGTATTCGGCGATGGCAACGTCTGCTTCGTCACGGAGTGTATAGATATTGATTGTATAATCTGCGGGCTTAATTCCTGCCTTCTTCAAGAGAGCCTCTGCCTCTTTAAGGTCGGCTGTTGTGGAGATAAGGTCTCCGCCCTTCTTTCTGAAGGACTTGGAGCTCTTTGTGTCCTGAACGCCGTAGGTTACAAGACCTGTTGCAGGCTTAACGCCAAGACCTGAGATTTCGGCAATCTTCTCTCTGTCGAGAGAAATGCTGAGTGCCTGTCTTACAAGAGCGTTATCAAAGGGTGCCTTTGTTGTATTGAAGAAATATGAGTAAACTGACAGAAGGTCAACAGTCTTGAGCTTCTTTTCGTTTGCGGCATACGTCTCTTTGTTGAAGTTGCTGATAAAGAAGGATTCACCGTTCTTGAACTCTTCCATCTGCTCCTCGGCGGAAAGAGTGAAGTCCTGCATAAGCTTCCAGGGCTTAACTACCTTGAATACTGCGGTGTCGCTTTCCTTTTCACGAAGGTAAAGAGGGTTTCTCTGGAAGGTTACTCTCTCGCCCATTTCAAGGTTCTTGAGGGTGAAGGGACCGTTAGCGGCAAAGCGGTCAAGGCTTGTCGCCCAAGTGTCCTCGTAGCCCGAAACGTTGTCCTCTCTCTGTGCTACAAGAGCGGGGCTGGACACGTTCAAAAGGAACTGGTCAAGGTCGAAGGGACCTTCAAACTCTACCTTGAGAAGTGAGTCGCTCTCAGCGTATACGCCAAGGTCGTCGGCTGTAACGTCGCCTGCCTTGTAAGCCTTAGCGTTCTTTATGTTATAAAGAAGAGCGGCTGCGGGGCTGGAGGTCTCGGGAGAAAGAACTCTTCTCCAGGCGTAAACGAAGTCGTCAGCCTGAACGTATCTTTCGTCATCCCAAGAGGTGCCCTCTTTAAGCTCGAAGTAGAGCCAATATTCGCCTCTCTCTTCATCTATCTTTGTATACCAATCGTCTGCAAGACCCTTTTCGACCTTGCCGTTGTCCTTAACAACTGTAAGACCCTCGTAAAGGAGTCCTGTGCTTTTAACAAGCTCTGCGTCATACATCATGGGAACGGGGTCGTAAGCCTTCATTTCCTTGGAAATGGAGACGGGTATCATTGCGCCCTTATCCTCGGGGTCAACCGCACAACCGGAGAGGACCGCAAGTACCATGAGACATACGAGAGTAAGTGATACTATTTTCTTCATGAATTTTCCTCCTGAAAAGATTATGTCACATAATAATTCACAATGTATTGTATCACAAGACCCCTTTTTTTGCAATGATAATTTTAAAGTTTTTATTTATTGCACAATACTTTTTTACTTTTTTGAACACTTTTACTAAAGGTTCAGGCAAACTTATTCAAAAGATTTAAAATTTACTTCACAAAATGTTCTTCTTTTTTTGGCAAGAGAGAGAAAAAGACAATATACTGTTATCGGAGAAAAAACTCCTTATTAAAAATCTACCGAAAGGAGAAAGCTATGGATTTTTCGACCTTCTTGCCCATACTTATCGGGCTTGGTCTCGTTATACTTCCCGAGCTGAGCTCGGGCTCGAACTCGTCCGCACCCTGCCGAAAGGTGTGCTGTGCACAACGCAAATGCCCCTGTGAAGAGGATAACAACCCCTGCCTCACGGGTAGCACCGTCACCCCCTGCTCTCAAAACGAGGTGAACCTTTGCGGAATACGTTGGAAAAACTCACCCTGCCAGACTCCCGACTGTCAGCTCTGCGAGGCTCAGTCACTTGTGGACTCGGGCTTTGAAAATTGGCGAACCGACCCCGTGGCAGTAGCTACACGCTTTATGCAAAACTGCTTTATCGACGACTGCTTCAGGGGCTACCCCACCTATCTTGCAGGCAAGTGCACCTGCTCGGACAAAACCTACGTGGTCCTTGGCGTGACCTGCGCAGGTAAAATGATATTCGAGCTCTGCCAGCCCGTAAAAGAGGGATGCGACGGAATTTGGGAAGTTACGAGATACGGAGAGTATTGCAACTAAAGAAAGAGCCTGCGGGCTCTTTCTTTAGTTTAATTAGGAATTAGAAATTAGAAATTAGGAATTAAGGTAAATTTGCCTAAAGGCAAATTATAATCGATTGTAAATTTCGGCACAGCCGAAATTGTCCTTAATTTCTCATTCCTCATTCCTCATTTCTCATTTCTCATTCCTCATTCAATAAAAGGTTTTCTTGACTTTTATATTATTATATGGTATGATATTGTAAGGTTTATTGTAAATTCGGATATTTTTGGAATACGGTTTTGAAAAAATGATAATATTAGGTATAGACCCCGGTATTGCAACGGTTGGCTGGGGTGTGGTTAAATACGAAAAAGGCTCTTTCAGATACAT
>JAZNZV010000219.1:0-11000 GCA_045595105.1 Eubacteriales bacterium
CATGAATTGATTAATTCTTGGATTTTTAAGAAGTTGTTATTTAGCTTACTGTTGTCTTTTATATATTCTGTGGGGTATTTAAAGTTTTCGAAATGCTCTATTTTGCCGTTAGTGTTCAAGTCTGTAACCTTAGTGGTTGCACCAGCACCAACTCCGAAAACCGTTTCAATCTCGTTCATCATGGCTATATTGTAATAAGAGTCGTGACCTTTTTTACAATAACCAACGTTTTCGTGATTGCCCACAGAGTATTTCTGCTTATATAAATAATATGGCTCATATCCCGAGGTTATACATTGGTTTACGGAATATTCAATAAATTTTGAAATGTTTTCGGATAAAATGTCACAATGCCCCGAAACTTTCATATCAGAAGATTTTTTCAAGCATAGAGTGTGGACGGTAATACTCTCGGGGTCAAGGGAAATAACATCGTTTACCGTGCTTTTGAAGGATTCGAGGCTTTCCGTTTCAAGTCCTGCAATAATATCAGTATTCACTGTTTTAAAGCCGTATTTTTTCACCATTTCAAAAACAGAGAAAAACTCTTCTTTTGTGTGATGCCTGCCAATTGCTTTTAAAACGTCATTGTTTGTTGTCTGACAATTTATGCATATCCTGCTGACACCGCAGTTCTTTAAAATCTGTGTTTTTTCTTCTGTTACCGTATCGGGTCTGCCCGCTTCAACAGTAAATTCCTGCAGGTCACGTATATTAAATTCTCTCGTTATAATATCAGTTAGCTTTTTGAGCTGAACAGGGGACAAAACAGTGGGTGTGCCTCCGCCGATATAAATAGATTTTACGTTAAATTGATTTTTTTGAATAAACTCAGATAGCTTCTTTATTTCTTCTGTGAGCTTATCGATATATACGTTCAGCATGTCCAGCTTCGTTGGAATGGCAGAGGACACAAAAGAGCAGTAATTGCATCTTGAAGGACAAAACGGAATTGAAATATATACCGAGCAGTCCTTACTTTTGTGATTTTTTCTCAGCCTTGCGTCATACTCTGCACTGCTTATAAGGAGCCTTATCTTATCATCGCTTATGAGATATCTGTTTTTTAACTTTTCAATCGCTTTCTCTTGAGTGTATCTGCTAAGCAGAAAGGACGCTATCTTAAAAGGTCTGACACCAACAAGAACACCGTAAGGAGGTATGCTCTTGCCCTTCCTTTCAGCATAGGAAATAATCGCTTTGCCCAAGGCAGTGGTCGTTGCTAAATTAGTGTTTTGGTGGTGGGACAAAATTTCATCAGAAGTAAAATCTTCACCGTTAATTGTAAGTTCCGTTTTTACTCGGCTGTCATCGCAAGTAACGTGGGTGTTCGCGAAAATATTCAGACTTTCTGAAAAACAAGCCTCAGGAAAAACCTCGGAAATAAGGTTTTTCACGTAAAGGTCTGTGGAAGGGTTACCCGATGAAAAAATCATTTTAACTTGTCGCTTTCTATCATAAACGTAACGGGGCCCGAGTTGGTAAATGAAATCTGCATATCGGCACCGAATTCTCCACATACGACATAATTGTCCTTTGTGCCTGTCAGCATTTCGCATTCTTCTTGAAGAACTTTTTTAAAAAGCTCATATAGAGGAATGGCTTTATCGGGACGTGCGGCACCGAACATATCGGGACGCTTACCGTGTGTGCAATCACCGTAAAGAGTGAACTGTGATACCACCATGAATTTTCCGTTTACTCTTGAATCGGTGCAGGAAAGATTCATTTTTCCATTCTCATCGGGGAAAATTCTCAGCCCCGCCACTTTTTTCGCAAGCTTTATTACGTCATTCTCGTCGTCATCAACGCCGACACCCAATAAAACTAACATTCCGTAGTCAATATGGCTGAAGGGCTCGCTTGAGTTGTCTATCGTAAGAGTACAGTTGTCTGCAATTTGTATTAATGCCTTCATAAAAATAGTCCTTAATTTATACTTCCACGTGTAACGTCTACAACACTTGACAGCTTTTTAAGTCTTGAGATTATAGAGTTGAAGTGGTCTGTGTTTTTTGTTCTGATTGTAATGCTTATAATCATTACGTCACTGTTTGTGCTGACGCTGTGTGAATTTATCGAAAGAATTCCCACGTGCATTTCAGCAAGTGCACCGGATATTTCGGCAAGGACACCTATTTCGTCTCTTGCAAACACGTTAAGAAGCGCATCGAAGCACGACTCACTTGAGTTAGACGCATTCTTTGCCCAGCTTGCAGTTACCCATCTATCCTTAGTATCGGGATTTTTCATACCCTCAACCGCATTCTTACAGTCGTACTTATGAATTGAAATTCCAAAGCCTTTTGTGATGAAGCCTATGATAGAATCACCGGGCAGGGGACTGCAACACTTGGCGAATTTAACCTGACAGTTATCAACGCTTTCTATGATTACGCTTTGTGTCGTCTTGTGAGACACAACTGTCTTTTTATCTGATTCAATATTTGAGCTTAGTGCGGTAGCAGGAGTCTCAGCCTTTTGAACACGAACGAGCTTTTCAAATTCGTTTTTCAGTTTATTTTCTATTTTCGAAAGGGCAACTCCTCCGTAACCGATGGAGTTATAATAGTCGTTTACGTCTTCAATGCCCGTTTTCTTAGCAACGTTAAGCACTGCGGTATCTCTTTGCTCATCGTTGTACTGAGCACAAATCTTGTGAAATATTTTGTCAATATCTCTTTTTGCGTTTTCGATATTTTCGTCACGCTTTTCTTTTTTGTACCATTGACGTATTTTGTTTCGTGCTTCGCTTGTCTTAACTATTTTGAGCCAATCTCTGTTAGGACCCTTTGAGGCGGTGGATGTGAGAATGTCTACTATCTGACCCGTCTCAAGAACAGTATCGATAGGCGCTATAACACCGTTGATTTTTGCGCCTATCATTTTATTTCCTACTGCGGTGTGTATTGCATATGCGAAGTCGATTGAGGTAGAGCCTGCAGGCAGGTCTATAACGTCGCCCTTAGGGGTAAACACGAAGATTTCATCTTCGAATAAGTCTACCTTCAAGGAACCGATAATATCATCGGAGTTTTCCGTCGAGTCCTTCTCGGTTTCAAGAAGAGTGTGTATCCATTGAAGCTTCTTTGCAATGTTGTCTTCAGACGAAACGTTCACCTTATATTTCCAATGTGCAGCAAGACCGTACTCGGCAATTTCGTGCATCTCCCAGGTGCGTATTTGCACCTCGAAGGGAATGCCGTATCTTCCGATTACAGTTGTGTGTATTGATTTATACATGTTAGGCTTGGGGGTGGAAATGTAATCCTTGAATCTTCCCGGAACGGAATTGAACATCTCGTGTATAATTCCAAGCACTGTGTAGCAGGTAAGCTCATCGTCAACAAGAATTCTGACTGCATAAAAATCATATATCTCTTCAAAGCTCTTGTTTTTGGTGAACATTTTCTTATACATGCTGTATATAGACTTTACTCGTCCTTCGATAGAAAAGTGGATTTTTTGTTCGTCAAGCTTTTCTTTTATCATGTCTTGGGCTTTTACGAGGAAGTCTCTGTTCTGACCGTATTTTATATTTACGTTACTTTGAACCTCTTCGTATCCCACAGGGTCAAGGTAAAGTATAGCAAGCTTTTCAAGCTCTTGCTTTATTTTCTGCATACCTAAACGGTGAGCAAGAGGTGCGTATACGTGCATTGTCTCAAGGGCTATAAGTCTCTGCTTTTCCTCTGTGTGAGAAGAAAGAGTTCTCATGTTGTGGAGTCTGTCGCACAGCTTAATGAATATTACTCGAATATCCTTGGACATGGCGAGAAACATTTTTCTTAAATTTTCAAGATGCTCTTCCTCTTTATCCTCAAAGGGGATAGCAACAAGCTTTGTAAGTCCGTCTACAAGGTCTGCAACCGACTGACCGAAATGAGTCTTTATATCGGAGAGTGTGGCTTTATCAGGACGGTCTTCTACTGTGTCGTGAAGAAGTGCTGCACAAACCGAGTCGGTATCAAGGTTCAGTGATGCAACGATTTCAGCAACGGCAATAGGGTGAGATATATATTCCTCACCAGATTTCCTGTACTGCCCCTTGTGCATTTCCTTTGCATATTCATATGCCTGTTCTATCTTTTTTAAGTCATATTGTAAATCGCTTTGATTAAGCTTTGAAAAAAGACTAAGTAAATATGTGCTCATATAAAGGTATCCCTTTCGGTAGTATTGCCCGCTTTGTTAATAAGGGTTTTAATAATAGGTGTTTCTTCAAGGTCGATTTTTTGCGACGGTGCGTTGTCCGTGTGTCTTCTTACAGTCAGATAAAGCTCATCTTCGTTTTCAATATCGAGAAGATGCGCTTCCTTTAAAACATTCAGAATGATAAAAGCTTTATAAGTGGGAAGGTCATAGTTGAACTTTTTGTTTGAAAGCTTTACTAAAAACGGCACGGATATTTCGAGAGAATTTGCATCTGTATTGCCAAACAGAGTATTTTTTACAGTGGAGTAGATTTGAGCAAAGTCAGCTCTTGTAGGAATATCGAACAGATTGACCACGTAGCTATCATCGGTAAGCATTTTTCTATATTTGTGAAGGTGCTGTCTGACAATATCTCTTTCTCTCTTTGAAGGTCTTATATCTCTTATAATAAGCTGAATTGCCTGCTGTGCCTTAAAATTATTGACGTCAAGGTTATAAGCAATATCAACACAGTCTCCTTCAAAAAACTGAAAGCTTGCCGTCGGAGTACCAAACAGAAGAGCTGTATGCCTGCACGAGTCCTTTTCAACGCAAAGCTTGGTGTGTTTTCCGTTACCGATTGAGGTGATACTGATAATTTTAACGTCAGTAGTACAGAAAAGAGGGACAGGGTTCGATAGTCCAAAAGGCTCGAGAGAAGACAGCTCGTTTGCCAACTTCAACGATGCGTCAAACATGGATATCTCACAGTCGATTTCAAGGTTTTTAATAAGAGCTGAATCATCGAGATTGTTTTTGGCATAGTCATTGAGTCTTTTTTTGAACTCTGACAGGTTTTCTCTTTTTACGGACAGCCCTGCGGCAAGCTCGTGACCGCCAAATTTAGTTAATATCTCGGAACAGCCTGCAAGGGCTTTTACAAGGTTCATTCCCTTGACGCTTCTTCCCGAGCCCTTGCCAACGTCATGGATACCCTTCATACCCTCGTCCTTAAAAGAAATAAGAACAGAGGGTAGGTTGTATTTTTCGGTAATTCTTGAAGAGACGATACCGATAATTCCGTGATGCCAATTATCATCGTCGAGTATTATAACTCGGTCATTTTTTAAGTCACACTGTGTATTGATTTTTTCAAGTGCCGACTGCAAAATATCGTTTTCCGCAATCTGACGTTCTTTGTTAATAAAAGTTAATTTTGCCGCAAGACTTGCCGCTTCCTCGTGGCTTTCGGTCATGAACAGGTCTACTGCAATTTTTGACGTGTCCATTCTTCCTGCGGCATTAATTCTCGGTGCTAAAACAAAGCCAACAGTGGTAGAAGATATTTTCCTCTTTTTGGAAGATGGGGTATTTATACCTGCTTCTTCAATAAGAGCGCTAAGACCTATATTTGGAGTGTTCTCAAGAGCAATAAGTCCGCAGTTGACAATAACTCTGTTTTCACTTGTTATCGGCATGACGTCAGCGATAGTACCAATTGCCACAAAATCAGAATATATCTCAGCAAGCTTCTTGGAAATTTCATAGTTGGATTTGCCCGTTCTTAAAATTTCAACGGCACATATGAGCTTAAATACGACGCCTACTCCCGCAAGCTCCTTGAAAGGGTAGGAGCAGTCGTTTCTCTTCGGGTTAATAACTGCATCGGCACAGGGAAGCTGCGCTCGGCATTCATGATGGTCGGTGACTATAACTCTCATGCCAAGATTTTTTGCGGCTGATACCTCGTTAATAGCCGTTATACCCGAGTCAACAGTTATGAGCATAACGGTGCCCTTATTTGCATATTCGCCGATTACCTTTGAGTTAAGTCCGTATCCGTCGTCGGATCTCTTGGGAATGTAGTAATCACATTTTCCACCAATTGAGCTAAGGTATTTTAACAACACCGTAACAGAGGTAACACCATCAACGTCGTAGTCGCCCCAAATGAGAATTTTCTCTTTATTTTTAATCGCATCGATTATTAAATTTGCACCTTTTTCAACGTCTTTCATCAAAAAAGGGGAATAAAAGGCGGTAAAGTCTTTTTTTAAAAAAGCCCTTGCCTCATTCGTATCAGATAAGCTTCTGTGAATTAAAAGCTTTGACATAATAGGAGATATGTTCAATGAGTGCATGAGGCTATTTACTTGTGCGTTATCGTAATCGGAAATTATCCATTCTTTGTACTTCATTGCTTTTTTCACACTCTCTCCCATTATATATTTATTCTATTTTACAACAAAATTATATAAATTACAATAAGCGAGGGAAGAAAAAATAAGTTTTATCTCCTTTTTTTACATTTTTAAACTGAATTTATTAAAACTTCTTGACATTTCGCTTTAGTTTTAGTATAGTATGCTTATCTTTTATATCGGATTTTTTCGAGCATATTAAACCAAAGCGCCATAAGATTTATTCTTAAAGTTCGTGTGCTGCAGCTGAAAAGACGACACGTGTCGGTACTCCTAGGCATTATGCCTGACCTTTTGCGGGGTAGCAGCATCGGTTTATTACGAGGTATTTATACTGTATAAAAGATTAATTTTTTCCTGTGCAAACAGGAGTCCGCAAAGGGGGCTGTTTAAATGGCAGACAATAACATAATTAATTTGAGTAATATTACCGTTACTTTCGACGGAGAGAGGGTTCTCAAGGATATAAACTTATATATCCGTGATAAAGAATTCGTAACACTTCTCGGTCCGTCGGGATGTGGTAAAACAACCACCTTGAGAATTATAGGTGGATTTGTTGAACCTGACAGCGGTGATATTTTTTTTGACGGCAAAAAGATAAACGACTTACCTCCACATAAGAGACAGGTCAACACCGTTTTTCAGAGGTATGCACTTTTTCCTCATCTGAACGTTTACGATAATATCGCTTTTGGACTTCGTGTTCAAAAGATGGATGAAAAAGAAATAAAGCAGAGAGTCCTCTCTATGCTAAAGCTTGTAAATCTTGAGGGTTATCAGCGCAGAAGAATCAATGCACTTTCAGGCGGTCAACAGCAACGTATCGCAATAGCTCGTGCTCTTGTAAACCGTCCCAGAGTTCTTCTTCTCGACGAGCCTCTCGGTGCGCTCGACCTTCAGCTTCGTAAGGAAATGCAAATCGAGCTTAAGAGAATGCAGCAGCAGCTTGACATTACGTTTATATACGTTACTCACGACCAGGAAGAAGCGCTTACAATGTCCGACACTATTGTGGTTATGAATAACGGAACCATTCAGCAGATAGGCACACCTCAAGATATCTACAACGAGCCGAAAAACACCTTTGTAGCCAAGTTTATCGGCGAAAGCAACATTCTTGACGGAATTATGCTTGAGGATTATAAGGTTGCCTTTGCCGATAGAATATACGAATGCGTTGACAAGGGCTTCACCTCCAACGAAGAGGTTGACGTCGTTATACGTCCCGAGGATATTAAGATTTGCCCTGCCGACGATAAGTATCTGACAGGCTTTGTAGAGTCTGTTACCTTTAAGGGTGTTCACTACGAAATGATCGTTGACTCTTACGATATGAAGTGGAAAATCCATTCTACTAAGGCGGCGCAAGAGGGTACTATCGTGGGTCTTGATTTCACACCCGAGGATATACACATTATGCGTAAATCCGTAAACGTTGCCGATGCTACCATGTTTGACAACAACTCGGTCAACATCATGGGCAAAAACTATGAATGTACTGAGAATTGTTTACTTTACAACGAAAGCGTTCAGGTGTCGGTAGATGCCGACAGCATTTCACTCACCGAGCCCGGTGACGACCTCATTACAGGCTTTGTCGAGGCGCTTAATACACGCTCAGTATTTACTGAAGCGGTTATTAACTGTGGCGAAAAGAAGTGGGTTGTCCATATGGTTGACTCCTCTGTAAAGGAAGGAGACACCGTAGGACTTTTAATTGACCCCGAAGCAATAGAGATTATAAGAACGGTAGAGTCAGAGCTTTCTGCAACAGAGCCTCAGGAGGACGAGGAATGAAAAAAAGATCTTCACTCTACTCACGTCTTTGCTCTGCACCTTATATAGTGTGGATGATGATATTCATTTTTGCCCCTCTTCTTATGGTGCTTTACTATGCTTTTACTGATGCGAACGGCTCCTTCACTATCCAAAACATAATAGCACTCGACGATTATGCAGGTATTTTTGTCCGCTCTATTCTTTATGGAGTAATAACCACTATTATCAGCCTTGTGATAGCGTTTCCTTTTGCATATGCAATATCGCAGAAGAGTACGAAATATCAGTCTACAATAATCATTTTACTTATGGTTCCCATGTGGATGAACTTTCTTATAAGAACCTACTCCTGGATGAATATACTCAGCGATAACGGTATTATAAACACAGTTATTCAATGGCTCGGCTTTGAACCTGTAAGCATGATAAATACCTCGGGCGCTGTAATACTCGGAATGGTATATAATTTCATGCCTTATATGGTTTTGCCTATCTACACGGTTATTTCTAAAATGGATAAAAGTGTAATAGAAGCGGCCCAAGACCTTGGATGCAACAAGTTTAAGGTAATTACCAAGGTAATATTTCCTTTGAGCGTTCCGGGAATTGCTTCGGGTATAACCATGGTATTTGTTCCGTCTGTCAGCACCTTCTACATTTCCCAAAAGCTGGGCGGCGGAAAATACGATATGATAGGCGATACCATCGAAAGACAGTTCCAGACGTCCTATAACTACAATCTGGGCGCATCTATTTCTCTTATACTCATGATACTTCTTCTTGTGTGTATGGCGTTTATGAACACCTTTACAACCGATGAGGAAAGTGAGGGAGGTATGATAGTATGAAGACACTCTCGAGACTTTACACAATACTCATCTTAGCGTTTATGTACGCTCCCATATTGGTGCTTATCGTCTTTTCCTTCAATTCCTCAAACAGCACGTCGGTATTTGAAGGCTTTTCTTTGAAGTGGTATGAAGAATTGTTCAAGGACGCAGAGACCCTGAAGTCTTTGTATAATACCCTTGTCCTTGCAATTTCGTCAGCGATTATTTCCACAGTGCTCGGTACTGCCGCAGCCGTGGGAATAAGCTACATGAAAAAAGGTCCTATCCGTTCCATAATTATGACTCTTACCAACATTCCCATGATGAACGCAGATATAGTAACGGGCGTGTCCCTCATGCTCCTCTTCGTTTTCGGCGGTTCACTTCTCGGAATTAGCGGAGTTTTAGGATTTGGTACACTTCTTATTGCACACGTGACCTTTAATTTACCTTACGTTATTCTTTCGGTTTTGCCGAAGCTCAAACAGCTTGACCCTCATCTTTCTGAGGCTGCTCAAGACTTAGGATGCACTCCTTTGAAATCCTTTTTCAAGGTAGTTGTCCCTTCGATTTTGCCGGGTATTATTTCGGGTATGATGATGGCGTTCACCTTGTCTATCGACGATTTCGTAATAAGCTATTTCGCCAGCGGTCCCGAATTCCAGACCTTGCCCCTTAGAATATACTCCATGACCAAGAGAAGAGTTACACCCGATATGTATGCTTTGTCAACCTTGATGTTTGTTGCAATTCTTATATTGCTTATTTTGATTAACACAGTTAAGGACGACAAAAAGGCTGTAAAGAAAGGTAACGGTGAAAAATGAAAAAGATATTTTGTTTTTTATTTATTTCTTTATTTGTCCTGCAGGCAAGCGCAAAGGATTATCTCGAGTATAGCGAAGATTACGTTCATCCTCTCACGGGAGAGTCTATTAACGTATACAATTGGGGAGAGTATATAACCGACGGCTCTGAGGGCTCACTCGACCTCAACGCAGAGTTTACGAGAATTACCGGAATAAAGGTTAATTACACCAACTATGCAAGTAATGAGGATATGTATGCTAAGCTCAAGAGCGGTGGAGCAAATTATGACGTTATCATTCCGTCAGACTACATGGTGCAAAGACTTATAAACGAAGATATGCTCCAGAAAATCGATTTTTTCAATATACCGAATTATAAGTATATCGACGAAAAATATAAGGGCTTACCCTATGACGAGAGTAATGAATACTCAGTGCCTTATACAGTAGGTATGGTTGGACTTATCTATAATAAGGCGATGGTTGAGCGAATGGGACTTGAGCCTCCGACAGGATGGTCTTCTATGTGGGACAGCAGGTATTCGGGCAGTATACTGATGTTCAATAACCCCCGTGATGCCTTTGCTATTTCACAGGCCGTTCTCGGTCTTGACTTTAATACGGTCAATCCCGACGACTGGCAGGCGGCATATAACAAGCTCCTTGAACAAAAGCCCTTCGTTCAGTCCTACGTTATGGATGAAATATTCAATAAAATGGAGAACAACGAGGCAGTACTTGCTCCTTACTACGTTGGAGACTTCCTGTCAATGAAGGACAATAACGACGACCTTGATTTCGTTTATCCCGAAGAGGGCGTTAACTACTTTGTGGATGCAATGTGTATTCCAAAATCTGCTAAGAATAAGAAAGCGGCTGAGATGTATATCAATTTTGTCTTAGACCCAGAAATTGCTTTGCAGAATGCAGAATATATTTATTATGCGTCTCCTCATACAGAGGTTATCAACAATCCCGAATATTCTCTTTATCAAAATGAGTATATTTACCCCGATTATGAGATAACAACTCAGATTTTTACCGATCTGCCCAAGGAGACTTTACAGACTATGACCGACCTTTGGGACGATTTGAAGGTAGACGGATACGATTACACGCTTTACTATATTTGTTTCATAGCATTTTTAGTGCTTATCATCGGTTTGACAATTTATCGAAACAGAAAGAAAAGAAAGTACGAATACGAATAAATAAAGGTGCCGTTAACGGCACCTTTATTTATT
>JAZNZV010000220.1:0-9300 GCA_045595105.1 Eubacteriales bacterium
AGAATTTCATCATTATAACGGGACCGATAGCAATTACAAGGTCATACCTCTTACTGCTTGCCAAAGACTTCAGCTTGTCGGTAACAAGTCCCTTTTCTCCGTAAGAGCCGTCGTCGGTGGTGATATAAAGGTTATTTGACACCGCCTTCATCTCTTCTTCCAAAATCACAAGGTCACGGTTTTTAAAGCCTGCGATGATATCTACCTCACAGCCACGGTTAAAGAGAGCCTTCGCCTGAGGATAAGCAATGGCACAGCCAAGTCCCCCTCCGATAACTACCACCCTTTTCACCTCTTCAAGCTCGGTGGGCTTTCCGAGAGGTCCTGCAAAGTCGGAAAGACAGTCGCCCTCATTCATTTCGGAAAGGAGCATAGTAGTAGCACCCACTATCTGAAAGATAATGGTAACGTGACCCTTTTCTCTGTCAAAATCTGCAACTGTAAAGGGCACACGCTCTCCCTTTTCGTGAGCGACGAGTATAATAAACTGCCCCGGCTCAATCTTCTTTGCTACAAGGGGGGCATTCACCGTCATTTTTACAACGGTGGGATTTAAGAATTTCTTTTCGATAATTTCAAACATAGCTATAACGTCTCAATCTTAGTATTTAAAATGAGTTTTTTTGAGCTTCTTTCGGCTTTAAGGGGGTCAAAAACAAATTTACGGCAACAAAAGTCGAGAGCTACCGCTCCCTTGTGTCTGCAAAGAGCAGACTCGTCATCAATAAGCCTTTGCCCGTTTTCGCAAAAAGCACAGGATTTTTCGGGTATATTTTTCTTTTTCACTCTAACAACTCCTTTTTATCAATTATATAGCCGATATCCTCTTTTTTCAAGAGTTTTTCTTCAAAAAAAGCAGGATATTTCAAAATAAGTGGGAAAAGCCTTCCATAAGGGCGAGAGTCACCCCCGACAGCAAACGCACTCTCACGTAAAGCCCTGCTTTTACCCCGGGGGCTTCTCCCTTTATCTGGCAGAGTGCCGAGAGTCCTCCCCATCCCGTGAGAAAGGAGAGAAGCACTCTGTGAGAGGACAGCTTCACCGCACCGCTTCCAAGCTCGGTGAGGGCAGATATGACGAGAGGCAGGGGGGAGGGCAGAAAATTAAAAAGGGAAGTAATAAGCACGAAAAACACAATGCTTCCCCCAACTGCCACCGCCGATGAGGTGGCAGACGTGAGAGCAAGGGCGAGGGAGGTGGAAGAAAAGGCGGGGGGAGAGGGACTCTCCTCGCTTTTTTTACGGCAGACGGTAAGATAGGAAAGGGCGAGAGAGACAAGGAAAATAAAGCACCCGTGAAGGGGATTTTTACCCACAATTCCTATTACGAAGGCAGGTGAGGGGGCGGAGGATAGGGCAAGTGCCTTTTCTCCCTCGGAAGGAGTTATAGCCTTTTTATTCACCATATTTTCTATCTGTCTTGCCGAGGCAGGAAAGCCCGAGATAATACCGCAGAGCACTATGGGAAGAAGAGCGGGAGAAAGGTGAAGCCTTTTCCAAAGCCTTGTTTTTGACAGCAGGTCGCCAAGCTTTCTCATGAGATATGACCCCGATATGACACGGGTGAGCACCATCATAGGAAAAAGGGTGGCGAGCACCACGTTTTTAAGTGAAAGAAGTGCCAGCGTTACGCTTTCCTCTCTTCCCACAGGGAAGAAGAGAAATAAAATTGCGGTCAGAACATAAAAAGCAGACGTTATTTTTTCCAAAGTGCCACCTCCGAAATATTATATTTTTTAAAAGTCTTACATATGATTTTCTGAGGTGAAAAGATGGAAACTATCAGCTTATTTTTACACCCCTATATTTTCATAGGTCCAGAGGGAGCTCTTGTAGAGGGGATAAAAAAGATAATTCGGTGGGACGGCGAGTGCATTGAAATGAGTGCAGGGGGCAGGGTAAGAATAGAGGGCAAAAGGCTTGAAATAGAATATAAGTCTATGGACTCTCTCCTTGTAAAGGGGAGAATTGAGGGAATATTCTTTATAAAGGAGAGGGGCAGATGAGCGCTCTTTTTTCAAGGCGTTATACTCTCCACACCGACAAGAGGGAGAGGACGCTCACCTCTCTCATAAATTCGGGCATCGACTTTTCTTCACCCAAGAGAGAGGAAAAGGGAATTTCATTCAGCGCTTCTTTTTTCTCCAAAAAGAGGATAACTCACTTTGCAAAGGAAAAAAATCTGCCCCTCAGTTATAGGGCAGAGGGGCTTTTGTCAAGGCTTTCTTTTTTAAAAAGGAGACCGGGGCTTATTTTCGGTGGCATTTTATCGTTTTTTTTAATTTACCTCTCGACTTTTTATGTGTGGAGTGTTAGAATAGAAGGGAACGAGGAGCTCAGCGACGCCCATATAATAAAGGTTATGGAAGAGAGCGGTTTTTCAGAGGGCGTGAAAAAAAGTGCGGTGAATATAAACGAGCTGCAAAACGAGGTGCTCCAGAGATGTCACGAGCTGTCCTTCTTTTCGGTAAACGTTCACGGCATGGTGGCTGACGTAGTGGTCCACGAAAGAAGAACCGTGGCAAATCCTACCGAGAGAACCGTGCCCTATAACCTTGTGGCGGATATGGACGGGGTGGTTGTGTCATCGGTTATTCTCGACGGACAGACAATGTTCAAAATAGGGGATACCGTCGCCAAGGGAGAGCTACTTGTCAGCGGAATTGTGGACAGCACGTCAGAGGGTTTTAGGCTGAGACAGGCAGATGGCAAGGTGTACGCCAAAACCTTCAGAACGCTTGAGTTTTCTCTGCCCTTTGAATATTTTGAAAAAAGACTCATTAAAGAAGAAAAATCGAAAAAAATAAGAATACTCGGTCACAGCATCGGGAAAAGTGTGGGAGACGACAGCGGTAGCTACGATATAACAGTCAGCGAAAGGGAAGCCCGACTTTTAGGTATTCCTTTGCCCTTTAAGGTGGAGGAGCACACAGCCTCTTATTATGAGAATGAAAAAAGTATCCTTTCCCCACTTGAGGCGAGAGCGTCCCTTCTTGACGACTACAAGAGGTATCTTTCTACCGAGCTTGACTCGGGAACGGTAGTGAGTGAGTCCCTTGCTTTTCTTGAGGATGAGGAGAAAATGACCTTGACGGCAGAGGTTGTGGCAATAGAGAATATAGCGGTAAAACAAAAAATCAATATAAATTAAAGGTGAAAAAATATGTCAAACGAAATTTCTGTCTTTCTTGACGATACCGACGTAATATCAAGGATATTCGGTCCCTCGGATATGCACGTAAACCTCATCGAAAAGGAGCTTTCGGTAGTTATCGTCAACCGTGACCTTGAAATGAAGATATCGGGTGCAGATGCCGACAACGTAAAAAAGGCAGAGGCACTCATAAAGCATCTGGCGAAATCAGCGGCAATGTGTGAGAATTTAAGTGAGCAGACGGTGTCCTATGCTATCGCTATGTGTCTTGAGGGCAGACTTTCGGAAATCGAGCCTAATCTCAGCGAATGTATCTGCATCACCCCCAAGGGCAAGCCCATCAAGGCTAAGACGGTAGGACAGAAGAACTACGTGAAGGCAATAACCGATAACACCATTTCCTTCGGCGTAGGTCCTGCAGGTACGGGAAAGACCTACCTTGCAGTGGCTATGGCGGTAACTGCCCTGAGAAAAAGGGAAGTCAACCGCATCATTCTTACCCGTCCCGCTGTTGAAGCAGGTGAGAAGCTTGGATTTTTACCGGGTGACCTTCAGACAAAGATCGACCCCTATCTTCGTCCCCTCTACGATGCACTTTATGAAATGCTGGGTATGGAGGGCTTTCAGAGGCACATGGAAAAGGGCACTATCGAAATAGCGCCCCTTGCCTATATGAGAGGAAGAACCCTTGACGATTCGTTTATTATTCTCGATGAAGCTCAGAACACCACCCCCGAGCAGATGAAGATGTTCCTCACACGTCTCGGCTTTAATTCCAAGGCGGTCGTCACAGGCGATATAACACAGGTTGACCTGCCCGACGGCAAGAGCTCGGGACTCAAAGAGGCTCTTAACATCGTGTCGGATATCAGCGGTATATCGGTGACCTATCTTACGTCTCGTGACGTTGTGCGCCATAGCCTCGTCACCAAGATTATCGAAGCATATGACAGATTTGATAAAAAGCATAATAAAAATTAAATAAGATTATTTATGAGAGGAAACTTTTTGTAAAAAGTTTCCTCTCATGCTCTTTTATAATTATTTATCCCATAAATACGCTGTACGGCTCAATTCTCTGACCGCTTGTGAGAACTGCGCCGTCTCCCAGCACTGCGAAGTCGCCCACAACGGTGTCACGTCCGATAGTGACCCCCTCACCAACGGTCACTCCGTCTCCCAGAATACACCCGTCAAGGATACAATGCTCACCTATTCTCGTGTGTCTGCCTACCACCGACTCACACACCCTTGCACCCTTCATTATTCTCGAGTGCTGTCCGATGACACTTCGGGTAACGGTGGCGTTCTTTCGTTTTTCCTCTATAATGGGATGGACGAAAAAGGAGTCGGACAGGGTCATGAGGTTTGAACGGCGGTACTCCGAAAAGGAACCGATATCACACCAGAAGTCCTTTGTCACAAAGCCGTAAAGCTCATTTACTTTAGGGAAAAGGTCACGTGCAAAGTCGTAAAAGGTGTTTTCGGGTATTCTTTCAACCACTTCTTTTTTTATTATATATATCCCGCAGTTTACGAGAGCCTCGGCGTTTTTGGGAAGTGGCGGTTTTTCGAGGAACTCCGAGACCTTACCCCCCTCGCCAAGGGTCACTACCCCGTAAAGAGAGGGATTTCGACGTTTTGCAAGAGTGAGGGTAACGTGGGCTCCCTTCTCTTTATGAAAGGAGAGAAGGGAGGAGAAGTCCACGTTCGTCAGAGCGTCTCCGCTGAGAATAAGAGTATTGCCCTCGATAAATCCACGGCAGTTTTTCACCGAGCCTGCCGTACCGAGAGGCACTTTTTCGTCAAAGTAGCGTATCTTTACGCCATGTCTTTCCTCTCCGATTTCGTTTTTTATATCTTCACCCTTGTAGCCTAGCGTTATCGCCGTCTCTTTTATTCCGTGAAGGGCAAGTCTTTCTATCATTATATCGAGTATTGCACGGTCGCCAATGCGCATCAGAGGCTTGGGACGTGTTTTTGTAAGCGGTCTGAGTCTTTGTCCCTCACCGCCTGCAAGAATTACTGCTTTCAAAACTATCACCTCATAAAATAGTTTACTCGCAGTTTTTTCTCTTATTCAAAAAAACTCAATCTTGACTTAGAGCGAAAAATGGGTTATCATAGATATACTAAATTTTAAGGAGATTAAGGTGAGCATGTCCAAAAGCAGTTTCAGAGTAAAAAACAAGCTTATGTCAGATACCTTTACTATACCTAAAAAGCTTTTGGCAAGGCTTTCCGAGGCAGGAGAGGGCGAGCTTAAAATATTTATCCTTCTTTCCTCTCTTGAGCTTGGTGAGGAATATATCTCGGAGGAAGAGCTCTTTGAAAAGGTGCGTGACTACGGGCTGACCGAGTCGGATTTCGCCGAAGGGCTTGCCTTCCTCAGAGGTGCGGGACTCATAGAAAAGTCCACCTCGAAAAAAAGCGAGAAGCCCGACGTCAGCGCTCATATTCCCTCCCGTCATGCATATAAGGCTCAGGAGATTGCAGAAGCTACCGAAAAGGGAGAGTTCAAGGAGCTTTACGAATATGCTACAAAAAGGTTAGGTAAGACACTGAGTCAGTCGGACACCGAAACGCTTTACTCCTTCCACGAATACCTTTGTATGCCCTACGACGTTATAATGCTTTCCATCGAGCATTGCGCTTCTGAGGGTAAGGGGTCGCTGAGATACGTTGAAAAGCTTCTTATGGACTTTGCCGACAAGGATATAAACACCTATGAAAAGGTGGAAGAGTACATATTGAACAGAAAAGTATACCTCAGCTTCGAGGGTAAGATAAGAGACCTTTTCGGGCTTGGAAAGAGAACTCTGACACCGAAGGAAAAGGCTTTCGTGTCGTCATGGCAGTCTATGGGCTTTTCCTGGGATATGATAACCCACGCCTATGAAAGAACCGTTGATGGCACAAAAAATCAGCCGAGTATGAGCTATATGAATAAAATCCTCGAAAACTGGAAGTCCTCGGGCTTTGAGTCGGTGAAGGAGGTGGAGACGGGTGATAGGAAGCCCGCTGACGTCTCCGACGGCTTTGACCCCGATGAATTTTTCAAGGCGGCTTTGGAAAAGGCGAAAAACAGATAAAAGGAAGTTTGAAAAATGAGTGATAAAGCAGAGCTCAGCATTTTTGAAATATATAAAAGCAAAGCGGACAAGGCAAGATCAGACGCCGACGAGCGCTCCCGACTTGTCTGGGAAAAGGACAAGAGAATAGAGGAGATAGACCGAGAGCTTTCGGGCATCGGTATGGAGATTTTCGCTGCCGCACTGCTTGGTGACGAAAAGAGGGAAGCGGAGTATCAAAGGCTTCAGACCAAGCTCGCCCTTCTCCGTGCCGAAAAGAAGGACAGACTCCTTGCCCTTGGACTTGACGAGCATTACACCGACGTGAAATATGAGTGTGAGAAGTGCTCGGACACGGGCTACGTTGGTATCAAGATGTGCGACTGTCTTAAAAAGACCATAAGACAGAGAAGCTATAAAAATTCGGGCATCGGCAAATATCTTGAAGACCAGACCTTTGACAATTTTGACTTAAACTATTTTGAATTCGGTGAAAAGAGAAACTCGGCTACAAAGCACGTGAGCAATTTAAAGAAATATGCCGAGGAATTTTCTGAAAATACAACAAAGTCCTTGCTTATTATGGGTACAACGGGACTTGGTAAGACACACCTTTCCTCTGCCGTTGCAAAGATAGTTATAGAAAGGGGCTTCTCGGTTTATTACGACAGTGCTCAGAATATAATTTCTACCTTTGAAAGAGAGCGCTTTTTGAGGGATGACGAAAAGCCTGTCAGCGACAGATACTTTGACTGCGACCTATTGATAATCGATGACTTGGGTGCTGAAATAAAAAGTAAAAACTCGGTTTCTTACTTTTATACCCTTATAAACACAAGGCTTATTTCGGGCAAGCCCGTCATTATATCCACAAACCTTGATGCCAAGGGAATTACCGCAAATTATGACAAAAGAATTGCATCAAGACTGTTTGGCGACTACGACCTGTATTTCTTCGAGGGGAAGGACGTTAGAGGTTTAAAGAATAAATAAAAAAGGAGCTGTAAAAAACTATGTTTTTTACAGCTCCTGAATTATTAATGCGGTTATTTATTCTTCTTCCTTTTTGTCTGCCTTAGCAAGAAGGAGATTGGCAAGAATGCCAAGGATAAGAGCACAAGCGATTGAGGTAATAGTTACCTTACCGAAGGTAAGAGTAAGTCCGCCTATACCCGAGATAAGAATAGTTGATACGACGAAGAGGTTGCGGTTCTTTTCAAGGTCAACCTTCTGTACCATCTTAAGACCCGATACTGCGATGAATCCGTAAAGAGCCATACAAACACCGCCCATAACACATGAGGGAATGGAGTTAACAAAGGCTACGAAGGGTGAAAGGAAGGCAATGATTATAGCACCAACAGCAGCGGTAAGAATGGTTACAACCGAAGCGTTGCCGGTTATGGCAACACAGCCAACTGATTCGCCGTAGGTTGTGTTGGGGCATCCACCCACAATTGCACCTGCGATAGAGCCTACGCCGTCGCCGAGAAGAGTTCTGTGAAGACCGGGCTCTTCAAGAAGGTCGCTTTCAATGATAGAAGAAATGTTCTTGTGGTCTGCAAGGTGCTCGGCAAACACAACGAAGGCAACGGGAACGTATGCTACCGCAACGGTTGCTATGTAGGATCCGTCAATTTCTTTAAATCCGCCAAGAGCCTTAAGGAAGGTGAAATCGGGAAGAGTGAAGAAGGTTTCGAGAGTAACCTTGCCGTCTGTAAGAAGTGCCTTGAAGGAGTCAAAGCTGAGAACCTTAAGAGCGTCAATTTCTGCGGCGTTTCCGATAAGAGTGAAGACGAGAGCTACGGCGTAGCCTGCAAGAATACCAAGGATGAAGGGTATAAGACGGGCCATCTTCTTGCCGTAGGTAGCGCATATCATAACTACTGCGAGAGTAACAAGTCCGCAGATGAGAGCAACGTGAGGAGAAGCAATGGGAGCACCGTCAACCTGAACACCGCCCTTAACGATATCACCTACCGCATTTCCTGCAAGGGAAAGACCGATGATGGCAACAACGGGACCGATAACGACGGGAGGCATAAGCTTGTTTATCCAATTAACGCCTACAAGCTTAACAATTATGGCAATAACTACGTAAACGAGACCTGCAAGGGCTGCACCGATAAGAAGTCCCGCATAACCGAGAGCAACTGTAGCTGCACCTGCAAAGGCTGCTGCCATTGAGCCGAGAAAGGCAAATGAGGAGCCGAGGAAAACAGGGCTTTTGAATTTAGTAAAGAGCAGATAAACGATAGTACCGATACCTGCGCCCATAAGAGCTGCGGCAGGGCTCATAGCATCAGCGCCGGTAAGACCTGCGTTTCCGTTAGTTATAACGGGAACAACAAGAGTTGCCGCCATAATTGCAAGAAGCTGCTGAATGGCAAAGATGATAACTTGACCGAACGGGGGTTTGTCTTTAACGTTGTAGATGAGTTTCATTTGAGAAAATCTCCTTCTTTATTTTTTTGGTAAAGCCTAAAAAAAACAGCCCTGCATAAGCAAGACTTAATTCTCTGAACAAAATCTTGCAAAGCGGTTGTGCTCAAGACTTACCAGACATCGTTTAATTATATAATAGGATGAGAACTTTGTCAATAGAAGTCGAAAAAATTGTGTTGAAAATATGAACGTGTTGTGATAGAATGAGTTTGCAAGGCAAACTCAATGAATTGCCTGACGGCGTGAATTGAAATCTGCGATTTCGGCACATCGTAAACGATGTGCCCTACAATGAATGGCTCTTCTACGGAGGTTATACATATGGATAACAAAATACAAATATTTGAAGATAAAAGAATAAGAACTGCATGGAATGAAGAAAAAGAAGAATGGTATTTTTCTGTGGTGGATGTGTGTGAAGTATTAAGCGGAACGGATAATCCAAGGAGATATTGGAGCGATTTGAAACGCAAGTTAGCTGCTGAAGGAAGTGAACTGTACGAAAAAATCGTACAGTTAAAAATGACTGCTGCGGACGGAAAGAAACGTTTGACAGATGTTGCTGATACAGAACAGCTACTTCGAATCATTCAGTCAATACCATCTCCGAAAGCAGAACCATTTAAGTTGT
>JAZNZV010000221.1:0-2669 GCA_045595105.1 Eubacteriales bacterium
TTCATTGCGATTCATTTCGGTCTCACACACTGTTCGACCTACATTCACGTGCATGGCTTGAATTTTTGCTCACTTCGCTAATTCGCTTCGTGGCAAAAATCCCCCGCACATATTCATTAAACATTAAGTATTTTATCATAAGAGAGATATCTCTCATAGCATTCGCTGTAATCGGTGCCCTGTGATTCGTAGGTGCGTGAAAGCTCAATTTTTTCACAAGCCTTTTCAACAGAGTCAAAAGCACCAACTCCCACACCTGCAAGGATAGCCGAGCCCAGGCAAGCGGTTTCCTTATTCTTGAGGGTGACAAGCTTCTTTCCCGTCATGTCCGCCTTCATCTGACACCAGAGAGGGCTGTTAGCTCCACCGCCCATGGCTCTTATCTCGCTGACGTCAAGTCCGAGGTAATCCAGATTGGATTTCAGCATACAGGTTACCGATTCCATAACGCTTCTTACGAAATGCGCTCTCGTATGCTCGGTGGTAATTCCCGTAAAGCTTCCACGTGCATTGGGGTTATACTTCGGCATAGTTGAACCGCAAAGGTAAGGAAGGAAGGTTACGCCGTCGCTACCTGCGGGTACTTTCTCTGCCATTTCGTCAAGCTCTCTGAAGGAGAAGCTTTCACAAAAGGCATTCTTGAACCATTTAAGCGCCATACCCGCCGTGGGAGTCCAGGACAGGAGGCAGTATTTGTCATCATAATTATAGTGGCAGGGTACAATGCTCTTTTCATCGTATTCGGGAACAGTATCCGATGGCATAAAGATAACCATAGTAGTACCTGTCATTTCGCTGACGATGCCCTGCTTTACAACGCCTGCACCTATTGCGCCTGCAATCTGGTCGATGGCGCCTGTTACTACCTTGATGCCGTCGTACTCTCCAATAAGAGTTGCACTCGAGTTAAGGGTGGGAAGCATATCGGAGCTTACTCCGATAAAGTCAAGCATCTCCCCCCACCAGGAAGCGTTGTGTATATCAAAATAGATAGTAGATGACTGGAGTGTTTTTTCGGTAACGAATTTACCTGTCATCTTATAAAGAATCCAGTCTTCGAGCAGGAATACCTTCTTTGTCTTTGCCCATACCTCGGGCTCGTTTCTTTTTACCCAAAGGAGCTTGCAAGCGGGCCATGTAGCGGTTATTTCGGGCTGACCCGTCACCTCGTAGACACGCTTGTGTCCGAAGTGCTCTTCTATGATCTTTGCTTCCTCTACCGCTCTGTTGTCAAGCCATACGATAGCGGGACGAACGGGTGTGCCATTCTCATCGGTAAGAATAAGAGTCTCGCACTGAGTGTCAACCGACAACGCATCTACCCTCAATTCCTTTTTTACCTTCTCTATTTCGCCCTTAACTATATTCCAGTATTCCTCACCGTCGAACTCAACGATATCGCCGTGAGAGTCAAGAGTATAGTCTGCGGTAAGTGTAATTTTTTCTTGAAGCTCTAAATCGAACACCGCCGTCTTAACCGAGGTGGTGCCCATATCTATTCCCATTAAATTCATAAAGGTAAACCTCTCTTAAAATTGAACGTCAAATTATTAACTAAATTGAGGATTTTCGTCAGAAAATCAACCAAAATTATGCATTCACAAAATGTAACCCTTTACATTTTGTGAAAAAACCGACGGAGCTAAGTCCGTCGGTTTTTTACCTTTGCTTATTTTTTAACCGTCAGACCGATTAATAGCCAACCTTTTCCCAGCACTCGAAGGGAGCAGCGAGCTCTTCGCTGATATAAACCTGAGTCTTCTTTGTCTGAAGCATTGAGCTGGGTACGTAGGGTGTTACAGGTCCGTGTGTAACAAGACGTGATGTCATTCTCTGCCATGATGAGAAGGTTCCGTTGGTAGCAAGTGCATGAACTTCAATTCTCTCCTTAGCACGCATTACGTCGATAGGACCGATTGTAGCAGCCTTAGGAGGTACGTTTGCTATGTCACCTGACTGACCGAAGGTTCCGTTCAGAGAGTTCTGAAGGATAGTCATAGGATGAAGTGTTACAAGCTTTGCGGGCTGGTTCAGCCACTCTTCGATGTCTCCGCTTCCGATGAACTCGGGAATGGGGTCAACGAATGCAACGTGTCCTGTCCATCCGGGTGATGTGGAGATGATGTCTGCACCGCCCTCAGAGATATCGTTGATTATCTTTGAATAGTCGTTGATATTCTTGTTTGTGGGGTAGTGAACGTTTTCCATAGGCATACGGAGAGCAGGGTCGATCTGCATTACAAGATACTTGATCATTGAATGAACAAATCCTGCATCATAGGTCTCGGGAGCGATGTTTCCGTCCTGATCTGCCCACTCGTCCTCTGCGAAGATATGTACCTTTGAGCAGTCAACCTTAAAGTAGTTGATAAGCTGTGCAAGAGGAATGTAGGTGTCGGGCTCGGGGTTACCGAGAATCATTGTGAACTTTCTTCCTGCTTCGCTTGCAGCCTTAAGACGTGTGAAGAGGGTAGAAATGAGAACGGGATGAGGGTTCATCATTACCTTTACCTCAAATTCGGGATGCCACCAAGCCTCGCGCTTTTCGAGGTCGGTTCCGCTCAGCTTGCGAACTCTTTCGCAAACTTCTCTGTCCTTGAAGGGAACAAAGTCAGCGGGCATAAAATCAAATTTAAGTCGGATCGTAGCCATGTCGTTCTGTGAGCCAA
>JAZNZV010000222.1:0-4401 GCA_045595105.1 Eubacteriales bacterium
AAAAATTCAAGAAAGCAGTTACTGATTCCGAAGCTCTTGTAAAATACGACGTTGAACGCCCCGGTATTGCTAACTTGATGACAATATATTCCTCTTACACAGGCAAGTCCTTTGACGAAATTGAAAAAGAATTCGACGGAAGAGGATACGGAGATTTCAAGCTTGCTGTTGGTGAAGCTTGCGCTGACTCGCTTTCTGTTATCAGAGAAAAATTTGATGCTCTTATTGCTGACAGAGCTTATCTTGATTCTGTAATGAAAAACGGTCAGGAAAAAGCACTTAAAGCTTCGTACAGAACTCTTTCAAAGGTATACAAAAAGGTAGGCTTTCTTCCTCCCGTAAGATAAAATAGGAATTATTATGAATACAAAGGATATAATTTACGGTTTACTGGCAACACTTTTTGCTGGATTGTTGACTTTTACACTTACACCTCCTGTGCGTGTTTTGGCACATAAAATCGGTGCTATTGACGTTCCCACAGATGACAGAAGAATGCACAAAAAACCCATTCCGAGAATGGGCGGACTTGCTATATTCATTTCTTTTGCAAGTGCAACTATGCTTTTTTGTGACATCAACACCGAGCTTTTAGGTTTACTTGTTGGAGCAATCTTTATTGTTATACTTGGTATGCTCGATGACGTATATAGATTGAACGCATGGTTAAAGCTGATTTGTCAAATTATTATAGCGTGCATTCCTGTTTTTACAGGAACTACTATTGACTTTTTAAATATTTTCGGAAACTATGTTGTTTTTGGAAAGTTTGCTGCCCCTGTTACGGTTTTATGGATAGTAGCTGTTACTAATGCGGTAAATCTTATTGACGGACTCGACGGTCTTGCTTGTGGTGTATCAACCATTTCTGCCTTTTCAATTATGGTATTTGCGTTGATAAAGCTTGATTACACAGTGGCGTTGATAGTTGCTATTTTGGCTGGCTCGTGCCTTGGCTTTTTGCCTTATAACAGAAATCCCGCTATGATTTTCATGGGAGACACAGGCGCCTTGTTTTTGGGATACACCTTATCGGTTATCTCAATAATGGGACTGTTTAAAGTAAATGCAATCGTTTCCTTCTGGGTGCCCTTCCTTATATTCGGCTTGCCGTTGGCTGACACGCTTTTTGCCACAATAAGAAGAGCAATAAAGAGACAACCTATTTTCAGCCCGGACAGAGGTCATTTCCATCACAAGCTCATCGATTTAGGCTTTACGCAAAAACAAACTGTTACTATTTTGTACGCTATAAGCGGACTTCTTGGAATTTCAGCAATTACTTTTGCAGAAGACAGAATAATTACGTCAGTCTTGATCATCGTTTGTTCTTTTGCTGTCGGTATGCTGAATTATACTATTTTCGTAAGTGACTCAAAAACCCGAAACCAAACGGGATTAAGGCTTAAAAATATCGAAAATAAGAATGATGATACTGAAAAATAGCAGGGGAGTGCTTTTCTGTGAAAAATAACATTTTTTCAAAAATATTCAATGCACTTTTAAGCGTAATTGTCTTTATAGCTATTTTCTCATGCCTTATTTGGTTCATTCACACGTTTAACATTTTCCCCTTGCCCGAAAATATCGAAAACCTTTTTTGGTCAAACTCAGAGAACAAAGTGAACTTAGATGAAATAGAAAATCGTATTTTAGAGCTTCTTGACGAAGGCGGTGTGTCTGATGACGGCGAGTATGAGTATTTGCTTCTCACTCCCGAAAAAGCCACAGAATTGCTTGGCGATTTCAAAAAGTGCGATAAATACTATTGGGAAGTTGAAACGTCTACAACCTCTTTAGGAAATACAAGAAAGCAAATACATCGTATTTACAAAAGCGGTGACAAAATAAGAGTTGATACAGTAGATGATTTTTCAGATTTTACAACAGTATTTTCTGACGGCACTACTTCTCTGAAGAATAACTTAACAGGCGAAATAAAGAAAATAAACGGCGATACTGAATTCACCTATGATAACGTTGTCAATATCGCCGCCCTTGATTATCTTTTTTCGTATGATGACACAAAAGTATCCTACGTTGGTGTATCTAATTCTGATGGAGAAAAGTATCTTTACGTTGAAATTCCCAAAACCTCTTTAGAGGGCATGGACAAATACTTTGTTTCATTGGACTATGGTGTAGTATTTAATGCTACATCGGTTGTTGACAGCAAAACGGTTTTTGAACAAAAAACTATTGCGTTCGACGACGTATCACTAATTTCTGATGAGACTTTTGTTATCTCTAATTCAGAAGAAGGAGCATAGCTAAAATTCCTATTATCAGATAGTCTCGGTTGATATCAAAAAGTAGGAAGAGTATCAGCGCAATTAATATCACTTCTTCGTTCTCGATTAACGACCCGACTTTACTTGTAATATCATTCGATTGTTTTTTTGGCAGTTGATTATCAGTATTTGATGCGACTGTTGGTGATTTTCCTCTGCTGTTATATTGTTCACGCAGGTTTTTATTGAAGCTTTCTATTTTTTTTAGCCCTTCACTTGAGGTCTGCAAAACGCCTGTTCTTCTTGAATACATTTTCTTCTCCTTTTACTGTACTAATACGTTAGCTGCTAAAAATATGTTTACAGCTTTTAGTATTTGTATTATTAAATCGAGAGTTTCTTGCTTTTCACTGCTTAAAAATGGGCGCAATGCAGTAAGAAGTGCAATTCTTTCATTTTGGTTCTCACCAAGTATGTTTCGTAGTATACCGAGAATATTACTTTGACTCAAGCTTTGAAATATATTTAAAGCCTCTATTGCATCATTGCTTTTAGCAGGAACTACTGCCGATGATGTTTCTCCTCCTATACTTAACCCTGATAATATACTTTGTATATTATTCATAAGGTCAGGGGAGTTCAAAATCTCTGAGAGCTTGTTGTTTACGTTCTCTTCCATAATTACACCTTTGTCTGATCTTTTTTGATCAAATTATTGAGCTGACCGCTTTTGGCAAGTTCTGTTATTCTCTTTATATCTTCGTCGGTCAGCGAATTTATCAAGCTTGCGATTTTTTCCTTGTTTTCATTGCTTATATCTAAATTTTTTCCTAAAAATCCACCGATCAGGTTTTGTAATACGTCTTTTGAAGCAAAATCTTTGTTTGTGTTTTTTACCATGACTGTTACCTCCTTTTTGTATATTTTATGCTGAGTACAATACTTTGCCACAGATAAAGGAAGATTAATTTGAAAATAATTGTTTTTTCTGATAGCCACCACAATATTCTAAATATGTCAGAAGTAGTAAATAAGTGTAAAATCGACGTTTCTTTGATTGTTCACCTTGGTGATATGACAAGTGATAGCCGACAATTAAAGGAAGCGTTTCCCGATTTGCCTTTGATTTACGTTAAAGGGAATAACGATTATTTCGACGTAGAAGCTGAGAACGAATGTACCTACGTTTTTGACGGTATAAAATGTTTTTTCACCCACGGTCACCAATATGGTGTTAAGGCGGGTATAAACGGAATTTCAGTGAGAGCAAGAGCCCTCAGGGCAGACGTAGTCTTTTTTGGTCATACACACATACCAACTATAATAAAGCACAACGGTACATTATTCGTCAATCCCGGCTCAATAGGACAAAAATCAAGCGGTACTCCCACCTTCGCTATCGTTCAGCTCAGCGGTGGAACGGTTGCTTCAGCAGATATTTTGACCTATGACCCAATAACCAAAACTATCGATTTTAACAGGAAATAACATGACATACATTCCACGTAAAGATAATTACAAATCAACTTTTATTTTTTTAATAGGGTTGTTATTCTTATTGACTCTTTTTATTTTAGCTTCTCTTGGAATAATACATGACGTGATTTGCCACTTTGTTTTTTTGATAGAAGCTGTTTTTTACACGTTTATATTGAATAAGTATGTTTTACCGACCTATACGTACACCGTAACAAGTGAAGACTTTACCATTGTAAAAGCGTTAGGGCAAAAGAACGTGTTAGTATGCAGTATTGAATTATCAAAAATTTGTGACGTTATTACTTATGACGAATACAAAAAGAGAGAAGACACAGAAATAAAAAGCGTTTATAATTATTGCGCTAATTTTTCTGCATCTTCCCGTTACTGCTTGACGTTTAAATATTCTGGTTACAAGGAAGCTGTTATTTTTGAGCCAAACTTTGAAATGGTTTCAATGATAAAAAGTTATATTACGAGCGACCTGAAAGAAAATCTATAAAGTCGCTTATCATTTTTCTTTGTCCCATAGAAAGAGATAAATATTTTTCAAAAAAAGCATCACCTTGCTTTATCAGGCTTGTGCTGAGCGGTAACTGCTGACTATTGTTTTCTTCGCCGTTGGCACCAACAGCAAACAGATAGTCTTCCATTGTTATATCGCCACTTGAATTTTCTACTATTTTACGCA
>JAZNZV010000223.1:0-1709 GCA_045595105.1 Eubacteriales bacterium
AATATTAAGAAAATAATGATTGACCCCTACTATAAATCAAGCGACCACGTGGACGAGACCCCCAAGGAGGACTCCCTCTTCAAGGACGTAGGATAATGCTTCGCAAGTGAAGAGTGAAAAGTTAAGGTAAATTTACTTTTATCTGCATTGAATAAGAAAGGAATTTTATGTATAGAACAGCGTTTATTGCTATAATCGGATGCCCCAACGTTGGCAAATCCACACTTCTAAACCATATACTCGGCGAAAAGATTGCCGCAGTATCCAAAAAGCCTCAGACCACCCGAACGAGAATAACGGGCATTCTCACCAAAGAGAATACCCAATACGTTTTCCTTGATACCCCCGGTATGCACAAGCCCAAGACCAAGCTTGGCGACAACATGGTGAAGGCAATTTCCACAGCGGTGGGCGACGTTGATGCGGTGCTCTTTGTAACAGAGGCGAAGAACGAAATAACGGGTGTTGAACGCACCATGCTTGAAAAGCTGACAAAGCAGGGCTACCCCCTTATCCTTATTGTTAATAAGTCGGACACAGCCAAGAAGGTTGACATTCTCACCACTATCGACCTCTTTACAAAGGAGTTTCGTTTTGAGGCGGTTGTGCCCATCAGCGCTCTGACGGGAGACAACGTTGATAAGATATTCCTTGAGCTTGAGCCCTTTATCTCGGAGGGGGATTGGATGTTCCCCTCGGATATGATAACCGACCAGCCCGAGCGTGTTATTGCGGCAGAGGTTATACGTGAAAAGATGCTCCGTCTACTTGACGACGAGGTACCTCACGGCACTGCTGTGGTTATCGAGGATTTTAAGGATATAAGAGGACATCTTATAGATATCCGTGCCGAGATATACTGTGAAAAGCCCGGTCACAAGGGAATAATCATCGGTAAGAACGGCGCCATGATGAAGAAGATTGGCTCCTACGCCCGTGAGGACCTTGAAGCCTTTTTCGGCACTAAGGTAAACCTTAACCTTTGGGTAAAGGTTAAAGAAAACTGGCGTGACTCTGTTGTAAGTATAACTAACTTCGGACTGAACTCAGATGTATAAAACAGTTGAGGGTCTTGTCCTGAAGCGCACCCGCTTTTCGGACAGCCACGCATACGTAAGGATACTGACAAGTGAGGGTATTATAACCTTTCTCGCTCACGGAATTATGAGCCCGAAGAATAAAAGCTCAATATCCTGTCAGCCCTATACCTATTCGGAATTCGTTTTGAAAGCGTCGGGGGAAAGCTACTCTCTTTCCTCTGCAACCACTCTTCGCCATATGATAAAGCAGGGAGTGGACTTTGAAAGGCTCAGCCTTTCAAACTACGTTCTGTCTATGGCAAACGATACTGCCTTCGACGTGACCGACGCTCCCGAAATACTCGCTCTTACCTGCACTACACTGCAAGTAATCGACTCCACCGACACGCCGTCGGATATAATAAAGGCGGTGTTTGAGCTAAGGCTTATGGCGGGGCTGGGCTTCTTGCCCGACCTTGAGGGCTGTCTCAGATGCGGGAAGAGTAATGTGGAGGGCTTTTTCCTCCTTGAGGAGGGGGGCTTTGTTTGCCTTGACTGTCACCTCGACGAGACGAAAAGAGGGGTGAGAGTTGACGGCGAGCTTATCGGTGCTTTGAAAAAGCTCTTTGAAATGCCCGTGAAAAACGCCTTCGGCATTCGCTTTTCCGACCCTGTGAAGAAAAACGCCTT
>JAZNZV010000224.1:0-4259 GCA_045595105.1 Eubacteriales bacterium
TGTATAATACCTCAAAGAACGCCGAAAAGCTCTTTTCGTTTGTTAAAAACTTCAAGGTCATGCCGGGCGAAGAAATTCACAATGGCTACGCAGGACTTTTTCATATGGTCAATATCAACAGTAAGTATAGCGTTAACGACGTGTACCTTAACGAAAAAGAGCGCGTTGACAGAGAAATAGAAGAGCTGAAGAAAGAGATCGAAGTTCCCGAGAGCTTAGATGCTCACGAATACGTCAGCCGTGTGTGGCTTTACCGTGAAATCAAAAAAAGCGGAGGATATGCTATATTCCCTCACCCTTACTGGAACATAGGTTATTATCATACCTCAAAAGCCATGAGCAAGGCAATTATGAAGAACGGTCTTTGCGATGCCTTTGAATTAATTGGAGGCAATCCTCCTAAAAACAATAATCTCCAGCTTGCTTTGTGGACGGACCTGCTTTCAAAGGGGGTAGATATTCCCATAGTTGCCTCAACCGACTCCCACTCTGCACAGTACGGCGACCACCTTAAGGCATTCACAGTAGCCTTTACTAAAGGCGACAACGTCATTGAAGCCATTTCAGAAGGCTACACTACCGCTGTTGAGAAGCCTAAGGGGGAGAGCGCGAGAGTTTACGGAAAATCAAGACTTGTGTTATATACACATTTCCTTCTTGATAATTATTTCCCATTACACAATGAGCTTTGCTCTGTTTCGGGAATTTATATGAGTCAGTATGCACATGGCAAAACAGAGTTAAAATCCCTCATAGAAGATGCCGAAAAGCAGGTTGAAAAATTTGAAAAAGCGTATTTTAACAGGTGACACAAATGAAAGATTTTTCAAAAATAGATAAGAATTTTAAAATCGAAACCAAGCTTAATGAAAAGAATATAGTCTTTAAAAATGCTCTGGAATCACCTTTCAAAATTTACGGTGTTTTTAAAGAAAACGGAAGGTTTCGCCGTATGCCCGAGGACGTGGCAAAACAAGTCAGCGAAGGAGTGCATTTTCTTCACACCAATACGGCAGGTGGCAGAGTAAGATTTACTACCGATAGTAGATTTGTGGCAATTAATGCAAAGGTTTCAGACACTGCATCGTTTCCTCACTTTGCTTTATGTGGTACGAGTGGCTTTGACCTTTACGCAGACGGTGTTTTTTGCAATTCTTTTATCCCGCCTAAAAATCTTGAGGACTCCTATGAAAAGATATTGTACTTTGAAGGAAACAAAAGAAGAGAGATTACAATAAACTTTCCCTCCTATTGCTCGGTGTCTGAGCTTTACGTAGGACTTGAAGATGGCGCAAGTGTTGGCGCCACTACTCCGTATAAATATGAAAAGCCTGTTGTTTTTTACGGTTCGTCTATCACACAAGGTGGCTGTGCATCTACTCCAGGTATGTCTTACGAGAATATTGTTTCAAGACACCTTGACTGTAATTACGTCAACCTTGGCTTCTCGGGTAATGCGATGGCAGAGGAAAGTATAGCTGAGTACGTTAGTACTCTTGATATGTCGGTGTTTGTTTACGATTACGACCATAACTCTCCAAACACAGAGCATCTTCAGGCAACTCACGAAAGAATGTTCAAAACGGTTAGAGAAAAAAATCCCTCTTTGCCTATAATCCTAATGTCAAGACCCAAATATATGCTTAATGACGAAGAGAAGAAAAGACTTGAGATTATAACAACAACCTATAATAACGCCATAAACAATAACGATAAAAACGTTTATCTTATTGATAACAAAGCTCTTACAGCCCTTTGCCTTGGACAAGGAACAATAGATAACTGTCACCCCACCGATTTTGGCTTCGCTTCAATGGCAATAGCAGTAGAAAAGGTCTTGAAAGACGTTTTAGAAAGGCTTTAAAAAATGAACTATAACTATCATACCCATACCTACCGTTGCGGACACGCAACGGGAAGTGAGGAAGAATATATACTTTGGGCAATCAAGAACGGCGTCAAATATATGGGCTTTGCCGACCATTTTCCCTTGAAGTTTTCCGACGGCAGAGAGTTCGACTTTCGAGTTCCCGAGGACCGTGCCACAGAGTATTGTGAAACGGTAAAGGCGTTTCGTGAAAAGTATAAGGACCAAATAAGTATTTTTATCGGCTTTGAAATGGAATACTACGAGGACCTTTTCGACGAAATGCTTGAAAAGGCAAGGTCCTACGGCGCAGAGTATCTTCTTTTAGGTCAGCACTATTATATTCCCGAGAATATAGATAACTCCATTCACTCAAAGGTTGAAAATACCGACGTGACGAGACTTCGAGCCTACGTTAATTCCATTGTAAAGGCTCTTGACAAGAACGTATACACCTACGTGGCACACCCTGACGTCTTTAACTTCGTTGGCGATAAGAGCACCTACAAGGAAGAGATGAGGAAAATTGCCATAGCATCTCGTGAAAAAAACGTACCCTTGGAAATTAATTTTCTCGGCATAAGAGAAAATCGTTATTATCCTAATCCCAGCTTACTCGAGATTATGAGCGATGAAAGATGCCCCGTTACCTTTGGCTGTGATGCCCACGAAATAGAGAGTGCCTTTGACAAAGACAGCCTTAAGAAGGCAGAACGCCTTGTAAGGGAATATGCCCTTAACTATATCGGTAAGCCCGAAATTAAATTTATTCAGGAGCAGTAAAATGAAATACTCTGACAGCTTTAAAAAGAAAAGCTCTAAAATACTTCTTGGCACAGCATATTTTGGCGATAGCATTTCAGAAAGCGATGCTTTTGAAATAATGGATACCTTTGTGTCCTTTGGCGGAAACCATATCGATACCGCACGCCTGTACGCCAACGGAGAAGCAGAAAAGATTGTAGGCAAATGGCTTAAATCAAGAAACATGGAAGATATTTTCGTATCTACTAAGGGTGGATACCCCAATTCTGATACTCCCGATGCTATAAGAATAAGTGAAGAGGAGATTCGATTTGACCTCGAAAACAGCCTCAAAGCCCTTGACCTTGAATGCGTTGACTTTTATTGGCTCCACCGTGACGATGAAAACCGTTCGGTAGAAGAGATTATCGACTATCTCAACGACCTTGTGAAGGAAGGCAAAATCAAGCGTTTTGGCGCATCTAATTGGAGAGTCGAGCGAATTATCAAGGCAAACGAATACGCAAAGAATAAGGGTAAAATAGGCTTTTCGGCAAGCCAGATAAGATTCAGCCCCGCACACCTTGTTGAAGGAGGAGATGCCAGAAGTCTTGTGACTATGGATAGTAACTCTTTTGATACCTATAAAACTCTTGATATCCCCGTTGTAGCCTATGCTTCACAAGCAAAAGGATTTTTCTCCAAGATGGCAGAGCGTGGCGTTGACTCCCTCAGCCCAAAATCCCGTGACAGATACTACTCTGAGGAGAATATAAGACGGCTCGACCTTGTAAAAACTTTGGCAGAAAAGTATAATATAAGTGTTGCAAGTGCTGTCGTATCCCTTCTTACTTCAATTACCACTCCCGACGTTTTCCCCATTATAGGAGGTAGCAGGAAGGAACAGATAGCAGACTCCCTTAAAGGCGCAGACACAGTAATTGCAAATAATGAAATAGAGGAAATACTTAAATTCAATATATAGATTATGGAAACTTATATTTTAGGATATCCAGAAAAAAAGAATTATGCCGTAGCCCTCGGTAACTTCGACGGTGTTCATATAGGACACCAAAAGCTAATAAAAACCCTTACGGGATTTGGTTATCCCTCTCTTGTTTATACGTTCTACGAGCATCCCTTGAACGTTATAAAAGGTGACGTAAGCGTGAGGGTCATAAATACCCGTGCAGAAAAAGAGGACGTAATAGAGAGTCTTGGCGTGGATGCCCTTGTGTTTGAAGACTTTTCAGCAGTGCGTGATATGACTCCCGAGGAATTTGTGGATAGTATTTTAATAAACAGATTTTCGGCAAAAGAGGTAGTGTGTGGCTTTAATTACCGTTTCGGTAAGAAAAACGCAGGTGACGTCACCACTCTGAAAAAACTGCTTTCAAATTACGGTTTGAATCTTACCGTCATTGACGAGGTTACTCTTGATGGAACAAGTGTGTCTTCAAGCGAGATAAGAGGCGCTCTACTTGAGGGAGACGTGGAAAAGGCGAATAAAATGCTCGGTAACCCTTATTTTTTAAAATCAAAAGTAAAACACGGAAAAGCACTTGGCAGGACTCTTGGCTTTCCTACCGTCAACCTTGATTTTGAAGAGGGAAGAGTTGTTCCTGC
Source organism: Eubacteriales bacterium (assembly GCA_045595105.1). GTDB lineage: Bacteria > Bacillota > Clostridia > Oscillospirales > SIG627 > RGIG6353. Next base: position 4,238 of record JAZNZV010000224.1, read on the forward strand.
CTACGGAGTATACAAGTCGGAT
>JAZNZV010000225.1:0-5137 GCA_045595105.1 Eubacteriales bacterium
ATACGTTGACGTAACAGATATCGCATCCAACGAGCTTGCTGACAAAAAGGAAGTAGCTGTTAACTTTACTTATGACGATACGGATTATGGTACTATCACAGTTACCTTCTCAGCTCTCGACTACGTTGACCTGTCACTCAATGACAGCGATACAAAGCTTGTAAATCTTGTAAAGGCACTTTACAGATACTCGGCAGCATCAGAAGAATACAGCGCACAGTAATTGAAGGAGGACGAGAAGACTATGAAAGAACTCTACGTATCTCCCGAAATGGAAGAAGTACTCTTCGAGAGTGACGATATTGTCACAGCAAGCTTCGATACCGGAGCCGATGAGCTTCCCCCGACACCTTGGGGCTAATTAATAGTTAATTCTTTAGCGTGTTATTCTTAAGGGATAACACGCTAAAGTTATGCTTGTCCTTTGGGCAAGCTATGAGCTTAGGGTTTCTTAACGTTTGCATGGCAAATTTATAACGGTGAGCATTAGCGAGCCTCATAACTCTAAACTGACAACAAAAAATAGAGAACGATAACTCTGTGTATCGTTCTCTATTTTTGCATTGCAAAATCAGCATAATATTTAATAATCTGGTAAAAAATAATACGTCTCTTTCTATTGCAAAAAGCTTTTATTTATGGTACTATTATTTTGTAAAGGTTTAATGGTGATTGTATGAAAAAAACTCTTTTGAAAAATTTTGCAAGGCTGATTGTGAGGTCGGGAATAGCGCTTGTTCCCGGTCAGGACGTTGTTGTTCGTGCCGACCTTGACCAGAGCGATTTTGTTATGACTGTGGTTGAGGAATGCTACAAGGCAGGTGCAAGAAAAGTAGAAATTGAATGGGACGTTCAAAAGCTCTCGAAAATTCATTATAAATATCGAACTCTTGACGTGCTTTCTACCGTTGAAAAATGGGAGGAAGAGCGTCTGTCTCTTCGCTCAAAAACACTTCCTTGCATGATATATCTTCTTTCAGAAGACCCCGACGGAATGAACGGAATTGACAGAGAGAAATATATGAAAGCCTCTCAGGCAAGATACAAGGTCATAAAGCCGTATAGAGACAAAATGGAAAATCGATATCAGTGGTGTATTGCCGCTGTCCCCGGTGAGGCTTGGGCGAAGAAGATGTTCCCCGACCTGACCAAGAAGCAGGCAGTAGAAAAGCTTTGGGAAGCTATTCTCAAAACCTCACGTGCCGATGGACCTGACCCCGTAGCGTCTTGGCAAGAGCACAACAAAAACATCAGAGAAAAATGCGAGTATCTTAATTCTCTTGATATTAAGACCCTTGAATATTCTGCTTCCAACGGAACGAAGCTTACCGTTGGACTCTGTGACGGCTCATCCTTTATGGGTGGCTGTGAAAAAACTCTGTCAGGCAATCCTTTTAACGCAAATATCCCCAGCGAAGAGGTGTTTACTTCACCTAAGAAGGGGGAAGCGGAGGGCATTGTTTATTCCACACGTCCTCTTGCATATAACGGCGAGATGATAGAAAACTTCTCTATCCGTTTTGAAAAGGGAAAAGCTGTTGAGGTCCACGCCGAAAAGAACGAAGAACTCCTTCGTCAGCTTATTTCCATGGACGAAGGTGCACCCTATCTTGGTGAATGTGCTCTCGTTCCCTTCGATTCACCTATACAGAATTCCGGTCTCATATTTTATAACACACTTTTCGATGAGAATGCTTCCTGTCACCTTGCACTGGGGGCAGGATATACCAATACACTCAAAGATTATGAAAAGCTCACTCTTGAAGAATGCCACAAGCGTGGTATCAACGATTCCATGGTACATGAGGACTTTATGATAGGAACTCCCGACTTATCCGTTGTGGGCGTTACCGCAAAGGGTGAAATAGTTAAGATTTTTGAAAACGGAAATTGGGCTTTTTAACAAAGGAGAAAAAATGAAAAAATTCAGAGTATTATTTTTTGCATTGCTTGTTGTTTTAGTATTTTCACTTACAGCCACAGCATCAGTTTATAAGGATACCCTTATCACTACTAACGATAGTGTGGGCATTTCCTTTGAAATAAAGGAAAACGTACTTACCGTTTCGGGCTCGATAGATAAAGAGGAGCTTCAATATCTTGCCATAACGGTCGATAAGCAGTACGTTCTTCCCGTTTCAACAGAAATGAAGTTTAAGACAACGATCGACCTTTCTTCCATAAAGAATGATAAAATTGCTGTGGGAATTTTCCTTGGAACTGAGCTTTCCGAGCCGTTTGTAAGCGTGTTTTACGGTGACGACATTGTCCTCGAAAAGCAGGACGGAGAGTTTAAGTTTGTATTTGACGAGACCGTTCTGACACAAAACGAAAAGCTTATGTCAGGCTTTGTTGATGCCAAAGAGCATCTTGTAAAAGAACAGCCCTCTGCCCTTAAAATGATTACAGCAAACGTTATAAAGGGAATCGAGACTGATTACGAAAAGGCAAAGGCAATCCACCGTTGGGTGGCGGAAAATATTTATTACGACGAAAACTATGCTCTCAAAACTACTAACGTTACACCCCTTACACCCGTAGAAGTTTTAACTCAGCGTAAGAGCGTTTGCGAAGGATACTCCAACCTTACCGTGGCTATGCTTAATGAAGCGGGAATACCCGCATTCGTTGCAAAGGGATACGCCCTCGGTGTTGACGGTGCTGAAAGAATAAACTCATGGGAGCAAGCGGGGGACAACGTAACAAAGCCTAACCACGCTTGGGTAGAAGCCTTTGTTGACGGACGTTGGATTGTTATGGACCCCACCTGGGATAGCTTTAATAAAACCTTCATGGACCAAAAGGTTGAAGAAGAAAATCCTTTATATCGCTATTTCGACATGACCGTTGAAATGCTTTCTCTTAAGCACCTTGTAATTGAAAGACCGCTCACCTTTGGTGAAATGGGTGTTTCTGCTTGGGCAGAAGAAGAGGTTAAGGGCGCTTTAGAGGATGAGCTCATACTCGAAAGCATGTATAAAACCATGAAAAACAAGATAACGAGAAAAGAATTCTGCTATCTTGTAGTAAATATGCTTACAAAGAAATATTCAAAGAGTATTGAAGAAATCTTAGAAGAAAAGAGCCTTACCCTTAATCACGAAGCGTTTGTAGATACAGCTGATGATTATGTTCTGTCTGCTAACGCTCTTGGTATTGTTAACGGCAAGGAGAATAATTGCTTCGACCCCGATGGCTATATAACAAGACAGGAAGCCGCAACAATGCTTTACCGCACTGCAAAGGTTATGGGAGTGACAGAGCCTAATTCTGAAAAGCTTGTATTCACCGATGAAGAGAAATTTGCCAATTGGGGTAAAGACGGTATTTTCTTCGTATCCGCATCACTCAGTAATAAAGGAATGAGAGTTATGGGCGGTGTTGAAGACGGAAAATTCGACCCTGCAGGCTTCTATACAAAGGAGCAGTCCGTACTTACAATATATAGACTTTTCTACACCTATTAAAAAATGTTCAATAAACACGACACAAATTTGTAATATTTTACATATTGCAATTTTTGCCGTAAGTGATATAATAAATAGGGCACCCGAAAAGAGCGTCTCCTTTAAGGAGACGCTTTGGATTTTTTTGGAGGAAGTATGTATAAAATAGGATTTGATAATGATAAGTATATAGCAATGCAGTCCCAGAAGATAAGAGACCGCATAGATATGTTCGGAGGAAAGCTTTATCTCGAATTTGGCGGTAAGCTTTTTGACGATTTCCATGCTTCCCGTGTGCTTCCCGGCTTTAAGCCCGACAGTAAGGTGAAGATGCTCCTCGAGCTCAAGGACAGCGCCGAGATAGTTATCGTTATCAGCGCAGATGCCATTGAGAAGAATAAGAGAAGGGGAGACCTTGGAATTACTTATGACCTTGATGCCTTGAGACTTATCGATGCATTTCGTGGAATAGGGCTCTTTGTAGGAAGTGTTGTTATTACACACTTTAATAACCAGCCTACGGCAGTTCAGTTTGAAAACAGACTGATGAAGCTTGGAATAAAGTCTTATAGACATTATATAATTCCCGATTATCCTTCGGATATCCCTCTTATCGTAAGTGATGACGGCTTTGGAAAGAACGATTATATCGAGACCTCACGTTCCCTTGTTATCGTTACAGCTCCGGGACCCGGTAGCGGTAAAATGGCAACATGTCTGTCTCAGCTCTACCACGACCATAAGCACGGCGTGAAATCGGGCTATGCTAAATTTGAAACCTTCCCCATATGGAATATTCCCTTGAGCCACCCTGTGAACCTCGCCTATGAAGCGGCAACCGCCGACCTCAACGACGTTAATATGATTGACCCCTTCCACCTTGAAGCTTATGGCGAGACTACTGTAAACTATAACCGTGACGTAGAGATTTTCCCCGTTCTTAATGCAATGCTTGAGAAGATTCTCGGCGTATCACCTTATAAGAGCCCAACCGATATGGGCGTAAATATGGCAGGGAATTGCATATTTGACGATAAAGCGGTGTCCGACGCCTCAAGACAGGAAATCCTTCGCAGATATTTTAACATCTGCGCATCTGTCCGTCAGGGAATGTCGGAAGAAACTGAGATAAAGAAGCTTGAGCTTATAATGAATAAGCTTGGAATTACGAAGCTTGACCGTCCTATCGTTGACGCAGCCTTGAGACGAAGTGAGGAAACAAACGGTCCTGCAGTTGCCATAGAGCTTCCCGACGGAAGCATAGTTGACGGAAAGACCTCATCACTTCTCGGTGCTTCTGCGGCGGCAATTCTCAACGCCCTTAAAGCACTTGCAGGTATCGACCACGACACAATGCTCATTTCTCCTACGGTTATAGAGCCTATCCAAAAGCTTAAGGTGAACAGCCTTGGCAATAATAATCCCCGACTTCATATAGACGAAATTCTTATTGCCCTCTCTATTAGTGCTGTAACCGATAAAACAGCAGCTCTCGCTATGGAACAGCTTCCTAAGCTTAAGAACTGCGAGGCGCACTCTACGGTTATACTCTCCCGTGTTGACGAAAACGTCTTCCAAAAGCTTGGTATAAACCTTACCTGCGAACCTCAGTATCAGACGAAAAAGTTATACCACCATAGATAAGACAAAAGGACTTGCATTATGCAAGTCCTTTTTTGTTTACTAGGAAA
>JAZNZV010000226.1:0-1706 GCA_045595105.1 Eubacteriales bacterium
TTTGTTACCTTATCGTAAAGAAAATCCACAGTTTCCGAGGGGAAATTCACCGAAACGAAAAGTCTCATATCCTATCTCCTTTATCCGCTTTGAGAACGTGAACTTTGCCTTTTGAAAAACTCATATAAAGTCCAAATCCGAGAAGCAAGAGAGAAGCGCCAAAGCCGGGCACGACATTTTTCATACCGCACGCTATAATAACTGCCGCAAGGCAAAGGGCAAGAATTATACAAAGCACGCCGAAAAAGCGTCCAGCCGGACTTTTTATATGACCTCCCAAAACAATTTCCTCAAAATCTTTTGTAGGTCTTTTGCCCTCAAGAACGGCAAAGAGACCGTCTGTATATACAGAGATCTGAGCATCGTTTTCAAAGTTTGAAGGAGGCATAATAAGGCGGTCGTCGCTCACCGCTTTATTAAAGTATTTCTTCGGTTTTTCTCCCTTTATTCCGAAACGGGAATATAAAAACACTATTTCATCTCCAAATATATCAGCACCGAAATCTACGTATTTTTCGCCTATTTCAAAACAGGGATATTCCCCCGTGTAACCTGCATTTTTCATAATGTCGGAAACACGTTTTTTGAAATTTTCATATTTATTCAAAGCCTCTTTTCCCGCATTGAAGGGATAAATGCCTGCCGCCTCTTTTATGAGACAGACGTACTTATCGTGGTCAAATTCTTTTTCATAGAAGCGTTTCGCCTCCTTGACAAGCCCTGCGAGATTTTTTCTTCCGGGAAGCCCCATATCCTCTTTCATATATCTGTCGATTGCCTCGGCAAGCGTTGTACCATCCACAAGAGCTCTTACCTTTGAAAAATCTTCCTTGCCCGAAACACCAACCCATTCGGGATAAAGTATAAGAGTAAGAAAGTCTATTTCCGAATAAAGCTTCTTTTCTTCATCATTCAAAAACTTGTCACCGAGGGAACGGTGCTTTTCCCCCACGGCTGAGACGCCATGTTCAAGAATATCGAGGACCGTTGCACTCTTTCCTTCGTAAGGAAGGTAGTTCCAAAACTTCAGCCATCCGCTGATGCGCTCGGGGTACATGGACTCACTCCCCTCGTTTTCATCGCATACCGTACATCTTATAGCAGGACATTCCTCGTCCCCCTCAACAGCGCACACGTATACGTCCTCACTGTCGGACACTACTCCGTGCAGAGTAAATTCCACGGAAAAAACTCTTGATGAGTGCGCAAGAATAACGTTTGCCCCCGACTGCTCCACGGAAAAAATTCTTGTATTCAACATGATATTTGTAATATCGGAGTAAGAAAGTTCAATATAGTTTTCCACAAATATCACCGCCTTTCACAAAGACTATACCATATTTTTTTATTTTTTTCAATATACCTCAGTCTTAAGGTTGATTTTATTCTTTCCGTATGTTAGAATTATGCTTGACGTCTGCGACAAAACTGTCTTTTCTCAGCAGACCTCAAATACTCTTTACGGAGTGTGGCTATGCTTAAAAAATTCTTCGGCGACAAAGGCTTCTGGCAGGTGCTTGTAAGACTTTCAATGCCTATTATCATTCAAAACCTTTTAGTCAATTCCTTCTCTTTGGTTGATACCCTTATGGTAAGTCAGCTTGGCGACGTTGAGCTTTCCGCCATGGGCATGGCAGGGCAGTGGAGCTGGATGATGTCGATGGTGCTTTTCGGCTTTGCCTCGGGAATGTCTATTTTCGTCTCCC
>JAZNZV010000227.1:0-13225 GCA_045595105.1 Eubacteriales bacterium
AATACTCGGCGGTATTGCCTTTGTGGGCGTTGCGGCAATTATCCTTTTGTCGGGTCACGCCATGGCACGACTGCAGGTTTGGTGGCATCCCGAGGACTACCTCCAAAGCGGTGGTTGGCAGCCCTTACAGTCACTTCTCGCAATCGGTTCGGGAGGATTCTGGGGAGTGGGACTTGGTCAGAGCACGCAAAAGCACCTTTATTTGCCCGAGCCTCAGAACGACTACATCTTCGCTATTCTTTGTGAAGAGTTAGGGTTTGTATTTGCGGCGTTTGTAATTCTCCTTTTCGTTGCACTTGTGTGGAGAGGAATTTACATCGCAAAGCACGCTCCCAGTACCTATGCATCTCTTGTGGTAATCGGAATTATAGCACAGGTTGCCATACAGGCTCTTTTGAATTTTGCGGTAGTTACAAATACCCTGCCAAGTACGGGTATCTCTCTTCCTTTCTTCAGCTACGGAGGAACGTCACTTATGATGCTGATGGCTGAAATGGGAATAGTACTCAATATATCAAAATATTCATATCACGAGAAAGGTTAACGCTTTTATGAAGGTCTTGCTTTCAGGAGGAGGCACCGCAGGTCATATAAATCCTGCACTTTCAATTGCCTCAAAGATAAAAAAAGAACACCCTGACGCAGAAATTGCATTTGTAGGTACACCAAAGGGCATGGAAAACAAGCTTGTTTCCCGTGCAGGATATCCTATATATCACGTAGACGTCAAAGGATTTATAAGGAAGAAAAGCCTTAAGTCTGTGGTGGAAAACGTTGGAGTTTTATATAAAGCATTGACATCTCCCATGAAAGCGTCTAAAATAATAAAGGACTTTCGTCCCGATATCGTTATAGGTACGGGCGGATACGTGAGCTGGCCCGTTTTGCGTGCCGCTGCCAAAAAAGGAATACCTACTGCCATACACGAGCAGAATGCCGTGGCAGGCGTTACTACAAAGATGCTGTCCAAGGTTGTGGACAAGGTGATGATAAGCTTTGAAGAGTCGGAAAACGAGCTTGACAAAGCCAAAACCGTCCTTGTCGGTAATCCTGTAAATCCCGATATGCTGAAAGCCGACAAGACAGAGGAAAGAAAAAAGCTTGACCTTGACGAAAAGCCCTATATACTTTCCTATGGCGGTAGCCTTGGCGCAAAGGTGATAAACAATAATATCTTTGATATTATAGAAAAGGAAACCTTTAAGGGCAGAGTACATCATACTCACGCAGTGGGCTCTTATGAGTGGCGTGTGCGTGAAGAAGAGATAAAGAACAGGGGCATCGATAAAAAAGAAGGCGTGAATATTTCCGAATATATATACGATATGCCTTCAAAAATGGCGGCAGCCGACCTTGTTATCTGCAGGGCTGGAGCTATAACGCTTGCCGAGCTTGCAGTTCTTGGAAAGCCCGCTATTCTCATACCTTCTCCCAACGTAACCAACAATCACCAGTACAAGAATGCAAAGGTTGTAGCCGATGCAGGCGGAGCGGTGCTCATCGAAGAAAAGGACCTTACCCCCGAGCGCCTTTCAGACGAGATAGAAAAGCTTGTTTTCGACAAGAAAAAGCTTTCCCATATGTCAAAATGCATGAAGGCTCTTGCTATTGCCGACTCGGACAAGAGAATATATAACGTTGTAAAAAACCTCACGGAGGGTAAAAATGAATGACACAAGTAAGCTTGAGCAGATACAGCGAAAGGCTGAGAAAAGGATAAAGACAGGAAAAATATTTACTCTTTTTCTCATAATTATATTAGTTCTGTTCTTTCTTATTATGGCTTTTGAAAATTTATTCAATATTAAAACCGTAACGGTGACAGGAATATCTGCCGCCGTTCCTTATGACTCCGATGACGTGTCGGCTTTCCTTGACATAAAGAAGGATACCAACCTCATAACCTACGATTCGTCAGCCGCCGAAAAAGCACTGCTCTATGAGTTTCCATATATAAATAGCGTGGAAATAAAAAAGAAGCTTCCCACAACTCTCGTAATAAACATCACCGAGAACAGAGGAACCATGTATCTCACCCTTGGACGTGACACCTTTATCATTTCTTCAAAGGGTAGGGTGCTTGAGATAGTGAGCGACCCCTTTTATGACGGAATAAAAAGAACGCTTCTTCTTACCGACGGAGTAAAGAGATGCATTTGCGGTGAGGATATAGTTTTCGACAAGGAAGAAAAGCTTGAAATTTTGTGCGAAGTGACAGGGGCACTGGAAAAATATTCAATGATAGAAGATATCACAAAAATTGATACAAGCGACAAATTCAATATAAAACTAACTTACGACAACCGATTTGAAATTACCTTCGGAACCTTTGAAAAGGCCGATGCAAAGGTCAAATTGCTGTCTGAAATGCTTGACAGCGACATATGGCGGGACTCAACGGGTCAAATAGATATTTCCGACCCATCGGAGGCTCTTGTGAAGTTTACAGGAAATGTTGCTAATTAGTAAATTTCAATAAAAATAAAGTTTTTTTCAAAAATGTGTTGCAAATCTCAAAAAAATATATTACAATGTATACTAAGAATGATATCCAAAAAAATTAGGAGGATGATAAAATGCCTTTCGAAGCATTCGAAACAGAGGAAACCCTCGTTAAAATTAAAGTTGTTGGTGTCGGTGGCGGCGGAAACAATACAGTAAACAGAATGATTAAGCAGGGAGCAGCGGGAATTGATTACATAGCTATCAATACCGACCAGCAGGCTCTCAAGCGTTCAAACGCAGGAACAAAGATTATAATCGGTGAAAAGCTCACAAGAGGCCGTGGTGCCGGTGCTAACCCCGAAATCGGACGCAAGGCTGCCGAGGAATCTCTTGACGAGATCACAAAGTCTATTGAAGACGCAGATATGGTATTCGTTACCACAGGTATGGGTGGCGGTACAGGTACAGGAGCTTCTCCCATTGTTGCTAAGGCAGCAAAGAGCCGTGGCATCCTTACAGTCGGCGTTGTTACAAAGCCCTTCGCATTTGAAGGTCAGAAGCGCATGGATCAGGCTGAGGTAGGTATCAAGGAGCTCAGCGAGTACGTTGACGCACTCCTCGTTATTCCCAACGAGAGACTCAAGATGGTATCCGAAACAAGAATTACTCTTGCTAACGCATTTGAAATTGCTGACAGCGTTCTTTGCCGTGGTGTTCAGAGCATTTCCGAGCTTATCAACGTTGACGGTATAGTAAACCTTGACTTTGCTGACGTAACCACAGTTATGGCAGACGCAGGTCTTGCTCACATGGGCGTTGGTAACGGTAAGGGTAAGGACAAGGCAGAGCTTGCAGCACGCATGGCTATCTCAAGTCCTCTCCTTGAAACAACTATCGCAGGCGCTAAGGGAATTATCTTCAACGTTACAGCATCTCCCGATATCGGACTCGACGAGATCGACCTTGCTGCTAACATGATCAAGTCCGAAGCTAACCCCGATGCAACACTTATCTGGGGTGCTACCTTCGACGACACTCTTGAGGACGAAATGAAGATTACCGTTATCGCAACAGGCTTTGACAGCGGTAAGAAGAAGGACGAGCCCAAGGCAGAGGAAGCGGTAAGTGCTGAAGAAAAGGTTGAAGAAGGAAAGATCGACGACCTTGATGACATTATCCGCATGCTTAACGGAAATAAGTAAGCTTTAAAAAAGATAATAAATTTTGCAATAACCACTTGATTTTATGAAATACTTGTGTTATAATTGCAAATGTTGACGAAAAACGAGATGCCGTTTTGCAAAACGGCTTCATATAGGAGGTGTCTGCAAAATGGCAAAATGTGAAATCTGCGGTAAGAGCGTTGCTTTCGGTTTGAAAGTATCTCACTCTAACAGAAAGACAAATCGCACTTGGAAGCCTAATATCAGAAAGGTAAAGGCAGTTGTAAACGGCACTCATAAGAGTATGTATGTTTGCTCTCGTTGCCTGCGTTCTGATGCAGTTACAAGAGCGTAACCAATTAACTAAAAAGAAAGCTGTTGCGTAAGCGACAGCTTTTTCTTTTCATATTCCTTCCTCTTTGGCATAAAATGTATAAAAAGAAAAGGAGAAAGGCTATGAAAAGATTTTTTTTGATTTTATTTACACTTATATTTACGTTTTCTCTTCTTCCTGTAAATGCAGACCTGAAGGAAGACGAAAGACCTGTTTTTTCTGCAGACGATTATTTGCTTGACGTTGATGACGCAATGAGCGTTGATGTCTTGGCAGAGTGCGCCTCAGGAGCCATACTTATGGAAGCCGAAAGTGGTGAGGTGCTCTTTGAGAGCAACGCCGATGAACGGCTCCCCATTGCCTCGGTAACCAAGGTCATGACCCTACTGCTGACTGTTGAAGCGGTAGAAGAAGGTAGACTCAAGCTTGACGATACTGTGACTGTCAGTGAAAACGCCGCATCTATGGGCGGAAGCCAGGCATTCATGGAGGCAGGAGAAAAAATGTCGGTCCACGATATGCTGAAGGCAGTAGCAGTATCCAGCTGTAACGACGGGGCAGTAGCTCTGGCAGAGCATATTGCAGGGAGCGAGGGAGAATTTGTCAATATGATGAATGCCCGAGCGGTAGAGCTTGGCATGACGTCTACCGAGTTTGTCAACTGCACAGGACTTGACGACAACGAGATGCACTACTCTTCTGCCCGTGACGTGGCACTTATGTCAAAAGCCCTCATATCTCACCCTTTAATTTTTGACTATACAACTATATGGATGGACTCTATAAGAGATGGAAACTTCGGGCTCGCTAACACTAATAAGCTGATAAGGTTTTACGACGGTGCCAACGGTCTTAAAACAGGCTCTACCTCAAAGGCACGTTTCTGCCTTTCTGCAACTGCAAAAAGAAACGGTATTCAGCTCATAGCAGTTATTCTCGGCGCACCTACAAGTGCTGAACGTTTTGCCGCAGCCAAAGGACTTCTTGACTACGGCTTTGCAAATTTCAGCGTCTATCACCCCAAGACCGAGAAAATCTCTCCCGTAAAAATATGGGGAGGAAAAGAGGAAAAGGTAAAGGTAGAATTTGATAAAACTCCCCGCCTTATGAAAAAGGGCGAGGAAAACAAAATAGAAGAGGTCGTAGAAATAAAAAAAGACGTTAAAGCACCTGTAAAAAAAGGAGACGTTCTGGGCGAAATAGTGTATAAAATAGGTGACGAAACACTATTCAAAACGCAAATAAAGGCAAGTGACAACGTGGAAAAAGCAGGTGTATGGGACACTTTCGTCGATATTTTGACAAGAGTATTGTATGGTAAAGCAAAATAACTTGCAAAATATGTAAAAGTATGTTATAATCTAAAAAGCGTAAAACAAAAAGGAAGGATTTATTATGAATAAAGGTATTGCAATAGTGGGAAACCTTATTGTTGACCACGTAAAACTTATTGATAATTACCCCGTTTCGGGAATGCTTACCAATATAAGAGAAACTTCAAAGTGTATAGGCGGATGCGCAGGAAATACTGCCGCAGATATAGCCAAAATCGACCCCGAGCTTAACGTTGTGGTTTTGGGTAAGGTAGGAAACGATGCAGACGGAGATTACATAAAGCACACCTTGTCGGAGCTTGGCGTTGATATCGAGGGCGTTATTACCGTTGACGATACAGATACTTCTTATACCGACGTTATGTCCGATATGTCGGCAGGAGAGAGAACCTTCTTCCAGGCAAGAGGTGCAAATGCTAAGTTTTCTATAAACGATATCGACTTCAATAAGCTTAACGTTGATATCTTCCATATAGGATATGCTCTTCTTCTTGACGAGTTTGATAAGTCCGACGACGAGTACGGCACAGTTATGGCAAGAACTCTTGCACGTGTAAGTGACCTTGGAATTAAGACGTCTATCGACGTAGTAAGTGAAGCCAGCGACCGCTTTAAGAATATAGTCGGTCCTTGCCTCAAGTACTGTGATTATCTCATCTTCAACGAGGTGGAAGCCGCTCAGGTTACGGGAATTACAGTCAGAGACGAAAACGGCAAGATATCTCAGAGTGCTATGAAGCAGGTTATAAACGCTCTTTTTGAAGAGGGCGTAAGAGAGGTAGTTTGTATCCACGCTCCCGAGGGCGGTTGGTTTGCAAGAAAGGGAAGTGCTATCTATTATCTTCCTTCTCTCAACCTTACTAAGGATATGATAAAGGGTAAAGTAGGTGCAGGAGATGCTTTCTGCGCAGGTATGCTCTATTCTCTTTACAAGGAATTTGACCCCGAGTATTCACTTCGTGTTGCGGGCGCCGCAGCAGGCTGTAACCTTACCGAGAAGAATTCTATCGACGGTCTTAGAACCTTCGACAAAATGATGGAATTTGAAAGCGAAGTAGGATATCCCGAAGAGTAATAAAAAAGGAGTTTTCCGCTTTGGAAAGCTCCTTTTTAAGTGGAAAAAATTAATGAGAATATAGAAATATTCTATTTTAAATTTTTAGTTTGATGCTATAATAAAAGTGAAGCTATGGAAATTTTATTTAAAAACAGTGACCTTATCGTCATAGTGAAGCCCGTCGGACTTGACTCCGAAAAAGGGGTACCCGAGGAGCTGAAAAGTAGTGTCGGCGGTGATATCTACACTATACACCGTCTCGATAAGAACGTTTCGGGAGTTATGGTGTACGCCCGAAAGAAAGGTGCCGCCGCAGAGCTGTCAAGGGCAGTTACAGATGGCAGTATGATAAAGGAATATCTTGCCATTGTTCACGGTGACCTGCCCGAGAGGGGAGACTGGACCGACTTACTTTTCAAGGACAGCACTAAAAACAAGGTCTTTGTGGTAAAAAGAGAAAGGCGTGGCGTAAAATCCGCACGTCTTGAATTCAAGAAGCTCAGTGGCGGAGAAACGTCACTTGCCGAAATCCGACTCCACACAGGAAGAAGCCATCAGATACGAGTGCAGTTTGCTTCCCGAGGCTTTCCGCTTGTGGGAGATAGTAAATATGGTGCAAAGGATAGCGTGTCGTATCCTATGCTGTTCTCTTTTAGAATCACCTTCCCTTTCAGAGGGGAGAATATGAGCTTTGAAAGAAAACCCGAATGGTTTAAGGAGGATAAAAATGAAGCTTGACGCAATGAAATTCAAGGAGCAAATCGTTTCTGCCCTTAACTACATATGGGCAAATCCCGAGACGGGATATAAGGAATGGAAGACCCATGAATACATGAAAAAGGTTTTTCTTGACCTTGGCTATGACATTACCGAGGCAGGAAATATCCCCGGCTTTTACACAGTGATCGACACGGGAATAGAGGGACCCGAAATTCTGATTATGGCGGAGATGGACTCACTTATCTGCTATGACCACCCCGACCACGACCCTGAAACGGGAGCTGTGCATTGTTGTGGACACGCCTCTCAGTGTGCGGCGATGGTTGGTATTGCCGCCGCTCTCAAGGAAGAGGGTGCGCTTGACGGACTCTCGGGTAGAATAAGACTTGCCCTCGTTCCTGCTGAAGAGCTTATCGAAATAGGATACAGAAACGAGCTTATCAAAAAAGGAATTGTCAAGTACTATGGTGGAAAAACAGAGTTCCTTTACAGAGGCTACTTTGACGGCGCTGATATTTCCTTTATGATACACGCTACCCCCGACACGAGCTTTTTATCTCGACCCGGTGCAGTAGGACTCATTGCAAAGTCTGTTACCTATAAAGGTGTTTCTGCTCATGCCGGCGGAAGTCCTTGGAACGGAAAGAACTCTCTTTATGCCGCTACAAACGGCCTTTCTGCGGCAAATGCCCTCAGAGAGACCTTTGCAGAAAAGGACCTTATCCGCTTTCATCCCATTATAACTCACGGCGGTACTGCGGTTAATGCCATACCCGAAAAAACCGTTATTGAAAGCTACGTAAGAGGAAAAACATACGACGCAATTGTATCGGCTAACAAGAAGATAAACCGTGCTCTTATAGGTACAGCTCTTTCTCTTGACGTCAATATTGAGATAAACGACATGCCGGGCTATGCTCCTCTCACCAATGACGAGGGAATGATTTCTCTTTTCAAGGATGCTGTAACAGAGTGGGGATATCCCTATAAGCACCTTGATACCCATGGCACAGGAAGTACGGATTTGGGAGATTTGTCGTGTATTATGCCTTCTATTCATCCTTATGCTCCCGGTGCTGTCGGCACTTCACACGGCGCTGATTACTATATCAAGAACGTTGATACCGCTTGCGTTGGCTCAGCTAACGTTCAGCTTACAATGCTTCAAAAGCTCCTTTCAAAGGGTGGTGAGCGTGCAAAGGAAATAATTGCAAGCTTTACACCTGCGTTTGAGTCTAAGAAAGCATATCTCGATTATATAGACACTCTTGCTTCAAGCGGTGACAGAATAGAATATCAAGACGATAAAGCAGTTATAAAGCTTTAAAAAGAGAAGCAAGGAAGTCAGTCTTCCTTGCCTTTCTTTTTAACGTATTCACTTGGGGAAATGCCGATAGTTTTCTTAAAAACGTTAGAGAAATAAAACGGGTCGCTGTACCCCGACAAAATAGCAACGTTTTTAATGGCTGTAATTCCTTGCTCCATCAAAAACGAAGCGTGTTGAATTCTCACATTTTTCAGATATTCTGAAAAGGTGACCCCGAGATTTTCTTTAAAAATTCTTGAAATATATTTTGCGTTGTATCCAAGCTCACTTGCCGCCGATTGAAGAGATAGGCTGGCATCTGTGAAATTATCTTCGATAAACTTCAGGATGTCGTTTACGAGATAATCCTCCTTGTCAAGGGGGGAGGAGTAGAGCTGAGAAAAGGTATACATCAAGACCCCTTCGCTTATAAGGTCGAGGTTTTTTTCGTTAGCCTTTACTATACTGCTTTGCCAAAAGGATACAAGTCCCTCGTATCCGCTGAAAACACAGTTAGCGGGAGAAATGGCAAATCTGTCGAAAAGCTCTTCTGCACGCTGACCGCTGAAGGTGATAAACATATAGTTGAGGTTTTCTACGTTTTCTATCTTGAAGTTACTTCCCGCAAAGGTGAAGAAAATACTTCCAACCTCAAGGTCTTTTTTTATAATGTCGGTGCAAAGTCTGCCCTTTCCTTGAACTACGATGTTCATTGTATGTTTTTTGCTTATCTGACTGTCTATCGCTTTAGGTGGATTTGTTTCATATACAAAATTTTGGGTAGATAATTCTTTTGGCACGGAAAAAGGAACAAATTTGCAGATATTGTTCTTTTGCTTCATATACAGTCACCTCAAGGGCATTATAACAAAGTTTCTTTCTTAAAGCAATAAGAAAGTGGAAAAAACTTATGGAAAAATAGAAAATTTCTATTTTTAATCAAAAATATGAATGCTATAATAAGCAATAATAAACCTACTATCGGAGGCAATTATGAAAAGGATAAGACTTGGCATTTTTGGAGTAAGACGAGGCTCTTACTATTTTGAAAGCTTTCTTGCCAATAATGCCGACATTGTTGCTATTTGCGACGTTGACGAGCTTTATATGAAAAAGGCAGTTGACAAGCTTGGCTCAAACGTTGCAGTTTATAAGAGCTTTGACGATTTTCTTGAGCATCCTATGGATGCGGTGTTCGTTGCAAACTATTTTCACGAGCACGCCGACTACGCCATAAGATGCCTTGAAAAGAACATCCACGTCCTCAGTGAGTGTACCTCTAACAGTACTATGGCAGAGGGAGTTAAGCTTGTAAGAGCTGCAGAAAAGAGTAAGGCTTTTTATATGCTTGCTGAAAACTATCCCTTTATGCTCTTCAATATGGAAATGAAAAAGGTATATGAGGGAGGAACGCTGGGTAAAGTGCTTTATGCCGAGGGAGAGTATAATCATCCCGGAAACGCATATAACAACGATAATTTGTCTTTGTTTTATGACAACGAAAAGCATTGGAGAAACTTTTTGCCTCGCACCTACTATATTACTCATTCTCTTGCACCTATCATGTATGCCACCGGCTCATTGCCTGTGAAAGTAAGTGCTATGCCTATTTTTTCCCCCTGCCCCGAGGACTGCTCCCGTGCTACGAGAATAGGGGACGTAGCAGCTATTGTAACTTGTCTTAACGATGACAATTCCGTCTTTAAGGTAACGGGGCACGCAAGCTTTGGAGGTGAGGATAACTCCTACCGCATATGCGGTAAAAAGGGCATGATAGAAAATGTTCGAGGAACAGGCGGCATGATCTCTCTTAACTATAACAGCTGGCAGGTTCCCGAGGGTAGGGAAGAGCACAACTACTATATGCCCGAGCTTGTAGATAAGGACGCCGAGCTTATCAAAAAGTCGGGTCACGGTGGAGGAGACTTTTTCGTAGCCAGAACCTTCTTGAACTGCATCAGGGAGAATAAATCACCCGATTTCGACGTGTACTTTGCAACAAAGCTTGCGTCGGTCGCCATTCTCGGTCACAGAAGTATCCTGAACGGTGGTATTCCTTATGACGTGCCCGATTTCAGAAAGGAAGAGGATAGAGTGAGGTTTGAAAATGACAACGACTCTCCATTCTGGTATTCCGACGGAAGAGCACCTACAATTCCTTGCTGTTCGGTTCACGATTATGCTCCCACCAGCCTTCAGCTTGAAAACTTTGAAAAAGCAATAGAAGAAGACAGAAGGAAACAGAAATAAAATAGAGGACGATGTGAGCATCGTCCTCTGCTTTTATTTTACTTAACCTTTATCATACTGCCATCCCATTTTTCGGGAGCTTCATAACCAAGAAGATTAACTACCGTTGCGGCAATATTTGAAAGTCCGTACTTTCCGTCTACTACCTCGTAATTGTCGGCGGTGTTCTTATCATAGAAGATAAAGGGAACGGGATTGAGAGTGTGGCTTGTCTTTGCCTTGGGAAGACCTGTTTCTTTGTCGATAGCGAAGTCGCCTGTCTTCTTGTTCATCTCAAGACACTCGTCGGCGTTTCCGTGGTCGGCGGTGAAGAGCACTGTTGCGCCTATCTTGTCTGCAGCCTTGAGAATTCTTCCTATACAAAGGTCAAGTGCTTCCATAGAAACAATTGTTGCTTCAAGGCTTCCTGTGTGACCAACCATGTCACCGTTGGGGAAGTTTACACGGATAAATTCGTACTTACCGCTCTCAAGCGCCTCGATGAGAGTATCTGTTATTTCAGCGCACTTCATCCAAGGTCTCTGCTCGAAAGGAACTACGTCGGAAGGAATTTCAATATAAGTTTCGGTTTCCTCGTCGTATTTACCCGACTTGTTTCCGTTCCAGAAATAAGTTACGTGACCGTACTTCTGTGTCTCGGAAAGGGCAAGCTGAGTAATCTTTTCACCTGCAAGGTACTCGCCGAGTGTATCAGTTATCTCGGGAGGAGATACAAGGTATCTTGTGGGAATGTGAAGGTCGCCGTCATACTCAAGCATACCTGCATATACAGTCTTGGGAAAACGAACTCTGTCGAATTTATCAAAGCTTTCTTCTTCAAATGCACGGGAGATTTCGATGGAACGGTCTCCTCTGAAGTTGAAGAATACTACGCTGTCGTTGTCATTGATAGCTCCAACTGCCTTGCCGTTTTCGGCGATAACGAATCCGGGAAGGTCCTGGTCAACGTATCCACCCTCTGAACGGTAGGTCTCAATTGCTTCCTTAGCAGAAGCAAACTGTCTGCCTTCACCCAGCACGTGAATATCCCAGCCACGCTTAACCATTTCCCAGTTAGCTTCATAGCGGTCCATGGTGATGTTCATTCTTCCGCCACCAGATGCAATCTTTACGTCGAAGCTTGCGTCTCTGAGTCCGTCAAGGAACTCCTCAAAGGGAACTACGTAGTCAAGAGCCGAGGTCTCACCAACGTCTCTTCCGTCAAGAAGAATGTGAACTCTTACCTTGGCGATACCGTCTGCCTTTGCTCTTTCAACAAGGGCTTTAAGGTGGTCAATGTGAGAGTGAACGTTTCCGTCGGAGAAAAGACCGAGGAAATGAAGTGTGGAAGAGTTGTCACGGCAGTTAGAAGTAAGAGTCTGCCAGGTTTCGGATGCGAATATTTTACCCGACTCAATAGATGAGGAAACAAGCTTTGCACCCTGTGCATAAACCTGACCCGCACCGATAGCGTTGTGTCCTACCTCGGAGTTTCCCATGTCATCGTCGGAAGGAAGTCCAACCGCCGTTCCGTGTGCCTTAAGGGAAAGGGTAGGATAGTTCTTCATAAGCATATCAAGGTTAGGTGTACGTGCCGAGAATACGGCGTTGCCTGCATTTTCCTTACCAATGCCGACACCGTCCATAACAATAAGTGTAAGAGGACCTTTAGTAGGTCTTGAAGCGAGTTTTTTAAGCATTTATTATTTTCACTCCTTATTATTTTTACATACGTTTCAGTTTACCATATTTTTCAAAAAAACACAAGGTTTCTTCGACAAAAAAATATATAAATATTTTCCCCATTTGACTTGACTGTCGAAATTCCATGTGCTACATTATACATAACGAAACAGCTTTACCCTTTGAAGAGGTATATTTATGAATAATAAAAAAATTGTAAAGCCTGAAAACGACAGGGAGCTTCCTCCCGTCATTAAAGAAAAATTTGCCGAAAAAGGTATTCTTGACTCGGACGTAAGACTCTTTTATAAGTCCGATATGGGAATAGAAATGGAATTTTGCGATGCCTGGGTAGTTGTGACCGACACCGAGCTTGCAGTCCTTGAAGTGCTTGGCGGAATATTCCCCCGAAAGACCTACAACGTTTTTGACATGAGAAAGACTCGTGTTGATATTGTTGAACGTAATTTCAGAGTCTATTCACTCGAGGACTATGAAAATTTTCATGCCGAAGAGCTTTTGTCGGGCGGAAGAGTGGTAGCCACCGAAAAGGCAACGGGACTTGATACTCTTGTGTTCTATTTTTCCAACACCGTAAAGGACGGCGCCTATACTATATGCCGTGGTGTCAGCGATAAAGAGGTTACCCAAGAGGATCTACTCGGTGACAAGGATAAGCCTTTCGCTGAAGGAATGCCCCCTCGCAGAGGTCATGGCGGACCACCACCCGATGGAGCGGGGAAATCAGGCTTTTTCAAGGGACTTAAAAGCGGAGAGACCAAGAGACTTCTTTCTAAGCTTTTACCGTTTTTCATGAGATATAAATGGTATTCCATATTAGTGCTCGTAATGGTAGTGCTCTCTTCACTCCTTGGACTTCTTTCACCCTACGTCAGCGGTGCCTTCTTTATAGACGAGGTACTTAATATCGGAGGTACGTTTTACGGACAGATT
>JAZNZV010000228.1:0-8075 GCA_045595105.1 Eubacteriales bacterium
GACCGCTTGGCCTCCGACTTTATCCTCTACTTCTCCATCCTTAGACACATCTACGGTTGCAGTGAATTTTTTATCATATACAAAGTCGCTTTTATAATCGTCTGTATATCCTGATATTGTGCCTTTTAAGGTAACTTTCCACTCATCCCCTTTCTTGCTTGCAGTACAAGTTCCATAATCGGGATCGTAAAAGAATTTTAATCCAAACTCCTCTGCAATTTTATTTATAACCTTAGTGTTTTCTTGCGCAAGAGAAATAGCCTCATATTCAGTTACCTCATAGTCTTCCTCTTCATACGAATAATCATAATCGTAATCGTCATAATCTTCTTCGTATGTATTGCATGAGGTTAATACTAATATAAAAGCAAAAATAATAAACGCTAAAATAACTGTTTTTTTCATAATAAATCTCCTTTGTTTTGTTAATTTGGTTTTTTAGCATCTTTAGGAATATGCCAAGGACTTCTCGGTTTGTCTTGTGTAGCGCCTTTGATTTTACCCTCCCGACACCATTTTTGGACAGTACTTTGTGACACTCCCCACTTTTCTGACGCTTCTTTGGTTCCAATGTCAGCCATTTTTCACTCCTTTATATTAATATCCCAAATCGGGATATATGCATTATACCAAAATGGTATAATAATGTCAAGAGAAAAAACAAAAAAAGGTAGAAACATGGAATTTCGGCTCAAAAAACTTCGTAAAGACAGGGGAATTTCTCAGCTCAAGCTTGCACTCGACTTAAATATGAATCAAAATACAATTTCAAGATACGAAAATCTTGAAAGAGAAGCGGATTATGAAACACTTATCCGCTTTGCCGACTATTTTAAAGTGTCTCTTGATTACTTGCTTGGAAGAACAGATATAGAGAATTAAAAACCGCTTTGGTAATGCACCAAAGCGGTTTTGTTTTGTTAAATTTCAATAATTTTCAGTTTTATCCTTCCATGTAGAAAAGCTCTGTATACTGTGGCTCACAAATTACATTGCCTTCAATATTTTTTATTCCGCAATATCCGTTTTCACGGTATACAATATATCCGTCCTGAAGTGTCATGCTATGATTATAAAGCTCGTCTTCGTCAATGGCAAGAACCTGATTGCCGTAAATATCTATATAGCCGTCGAAGGTTTCGTCTCCGTAGTGCCACGTAGGACCCTCACCCTCTTCAACTCTTGCATATCCACAGCTGAAGCTCTGCCATGAATCGAGATACCAGCCGTACTCATAAAGAAGTTCACCGTTAGGTCTGTAATGCATTCCGTGAGTCGAAAGCACTCCGTTGTTGGCAAAAAGCTGGGGGTATCTTCCGCCTGAGTGGTTTTGTATTCTGTCAAGCTTTGTCATACCGTTGGTATAAACAACGTTTCCTCCGCTTGAAAGGGGTCCTTCTTCCACATACACATACCAGTTATCCTCGTCCCACGCAACACTATGTGAGCCCGACAGGTCAAGCTCCTCTGAAACCGATATAAGCTTTCCGTCAAGGTCTATATAATGAACGTAGCCCATATCGCTGAAGAAATAATATCCGCTTTCATCGCCCACAAGACATCCGTAGTCAAGTGTGCCCTGCTCAATAGCGTTTTTGCCCATTGCTACATACTCTGCATATGCCTGCTCCATGGGATCGTAAAGGAATTTACCGCTATCGTCAAACCACATGATACGCTTGCTGCCGTCGGTCATAGTAATTCTCACAGGAATATAGCGTTCGGGCGTTTCATAATCTGCGCCCGAATATATACTGCGAAGGGAAACGCTCTCCACGTTCTCCTCGGGAATATCAAGCTTTGCTACGTGGGTCATTCCACGGTAAATATTTACCTCTATTCCGTCTCTTACCACAATATATTCTTCTTCGTAATAATCTGACGCTATATCGTTGTGACTGCCAAAGACAAAGGCAAATTCACCCGACGTATTGATGATACCTTCCTCACCCTCGTCATTCTCAACCCTTGCCCAGCCGTCCTTTCCGAAGCTGTCGTCGCACTCCTTGAACATAGCTCCGATAACCATTTCGCCTGTACGCACGTCAACGTATCCGTAATAGTCACTTCCGAGAGTCTTTGCTCTTACAAGGTAAGGGGAAAGCTCTCCGTCGGTGCCGTCGGCTACCTTATAGATTTTAAACTCTCCAAGTATATCCGATACAAGCCAATAATCCTGCTGGAGCTCACCTGAGAAGGACGAAAAATATCTGTCAGCATTCAAGCGCTTATCTCCGCTTCTGCTTTCCACGTTACAATATTCTCCTCTTAAATGAACAAGCATAAGAGCTTTGGTGAGAACCACGTAATCGGAGATTTTTTCATATTTGTATAAGTCAGACGCTTTATCTGCGCTTTCTTTAGCGTCCATGACCGCCGAAATAAGAGCGTCGGAAACACTGTCAAGCGCTGTCATTTCACGGAAAAGCTCTGCCTGATCCCCTACGAAAACCTTCATCATGTTTGCGCCTATTGAAAAGCCTGCTGTGAAGGTGCTTGCATATTTTGAAGCAACTCCGATAGCTGAGCTGAGTATATTTCCTGCCTTTTTGCTCACGTTTGCCTTTAACCAGCCTGCGAACTTATTTGCCACCGTTTCGCCAAGCTTTGGCAAAACGTCCTTGGGAAATGCAAGGGACATAAGAGATTTTGAAGCATTAACGTACTCGGGCGCTACCTCTGTGGCAATCTCGTCCATAGTACAAATAAGCTGCAGACGTGATATTTCTATTACGTCCTCTGCCGCTTCCTTTAACAGCTTGTTGTCAGTGTTATCAATTATGGCACGAAGCACAAGGAGCTTTTGCTCATACAAAACCGAAGCACCTGCCGCCAAAGCCAACTGATAATCATTTTCGATGTGAGTATTTGTAATATCAACTATTTTTGCCTCTGCTTCAAGAATTGAATAAACGTCGGCAATCCACTCTGTGTTTTCATCTAAAATAAGGTCGGAAAAGGACATCAGGTTTACACCTGTTTCATAGTCAAGCATACTCATTTTGGCAGTATATGACGCCTGAGCTCCCGTTGACTTACTGAAATCGTTTTCCATCATTACAAGTATTGTGGAAAGATAATCTATGTAAGCCTGTGTATTCAGCTTTTTATCAAGAAGCTGATTTACACACCACAAATATGCCTTTGTAGCACCGCTTTTGTTTTCAACGTTATCTGCCCATTGCTTGTAATAATATCCGTTTTCGTTGGTTATTTCTTTATAGTAGGTGCTATAAGAAAAGCTTTCCTTATAGCGCTCCGACACCTTTTGACGGTATGCTCTTTCATATTCGTCCTCTGCGCCTTCACCAAAGGACAAAACAGGGAAAATCAGACAAAGACTTAATATAAAAGCCGTTATTCTTATATATTTTTTCATATCTCTGCCCTCCTATTCTTCGATGTCGGGGGCTTCAAGAAGAACAACCCTCATGCAATACGCTTCTATCTCTTTTTCAACGGCATACTTTTTAATATACTCTTCTACGTCAGCGTCAGACCATTCTTCCGTTTCAGCTTTTGTTAAGTCTATTTCATATTCCTTAGTAACAGAAGTTTCGCTCCTTCTTGTTTTCTGATATAGTGCTCTTAAAAGCTTTTTATTAAAATCCTCGTCGTTTTTTGCTCTCTCTTTCGTTTCGTTAATACACTCGTTGAAAAATGAGTCAAAGTCGGGAAGAGTAACTACTGCGCTTACCTTTAACGCACCCTCTTCGCCGTCGATGATTTGTGTACTGTCTACACTTACACTCTCTGCCATCTTTTCTTCATAATTAACGCTCTCTTTCTTTTCTTCCTCCTCTTTTTCAGAGCAGGCGACAAAGGAAAAGACAAGAGAAGCCACAAGGAGCATTATTAAAATTCTTTTCATAAAAACCACCCTATTACTTTCCCTTCTCACACGCCTCAAAGAGTCCGTTAATGTAGGCGGCACCGAGAGCACGGTCGAAAAGTCCGTAGCCGGGCTTACCCGTCTCCCCCCATATCATTCTGCCGTGGTCGGGACGAACGTAGCCGTCAAAGCCCGTTTCTACAAGGGCTTTTGTGATTTCAAACATATCAAGGCTTCCGCAGGACGACAGATGCGCTCTTTCTTCAAAGCTTCCGTCCTCCATAATAGCAACGTTTCTCATATGCATGAATGCAATGCGGTTCATTGCGGAGTACTTTCTCACCATCTTCACAACGTCGTTGGACTTAGCACAGCCAAGAGAGCCCGTGCAAAGGCAAAGGCTGTTTGCGGGAGAATCCACGATTTTAAGCATTCTGTCAAGGTTTTCTTCGTTTGTGATAATTCTCGGAATTCCGAAAATAGGATAGGGCGGGTCATCGGGGTGGATAGCCATTCTCACGTCGCACTCCTCGGCAACGGGAATTATCTCACGCAAAAAGACCTCCAGGTTCTTCCAAAGTCCCTCTTCTCCAAGCTCAGAGTAAGCCGAAATAAGCTCTCTTACCTCACTTTGCGAATAGCTTGAGTCCCAGCCGGGAAGGTGTATATCGTCGGTGAGGGGGTTGAGATTTTTCATCTGCTCCCAGTACATAACAAGGCTTGTCGAACCGTCGGGGGCTACTCTGTCAAGCTCTGTTCTCGTCCAGTCGAAAACGGGCATGAAGTTATAAGTAATACACTTAACTCCTACCTCGGCACAGCGTCTGATGTTCTCCTTGTAGTTCTCGATGTATTCCTTCACCTTTCCTCTTCCAAGCTTTATATCCTCGGGAACAGGAACAGATTCAACTATATCGAAAAGAAGTCCGTTCTTCTCAACGGTCTCTTTCATCCTTTTAAGACTTTCTCGGCTCCACACACCACCGGGGGCAACGTCATAGATTGCGCTTACCACAGAGCGCATTCCCGGAATTTGTCTGATGTGCTGCAAGGTTACGGGGTCACTTTCTCCATACCATCTGAAAGACAGCTTCATATTTTTAATCCTCCACGTTTAAATCTTTTTTCGCATTATACTATATTTTCAGTTGTAAGTCAACGATATTATTTCCTCTCTTTTGGCACAAAATGTATTATTTTCTCTTTCTTCGGTTAAATTAACAAAGAAATAACCGAAAGGACACAAACCATGGAAAAAACTACGCCGTTTGGCATAAAAGACAAAATCGGGTATCTCTTCGGAGATTTCGGAAACGATTTTACTTTCCTTATTTCTTCCACCTTTCTTTTGAAATTCTATACCGACGTTATGAAGCTTGACCCTTATATCGTTGGGCTTGTCATGATGAGCGCCCGTTTTATCGACGCCTTTACCGACGTCTTTATGGGTAAAATTTGTGACAGAAGTAAAACTACCCCCGTAGGTAAATTCAAGCCTTGGATAAGACGAATGTGCGCACCCGTAGCCATTGCTTCCTTCCTCATCTATCAAAGCGCCCTTGCCGACATGTCAACAGCCTTCAAGACGGTCTGGCTCTTTGTGACCTACGTTTTGTGGGGCTCTATCTTCTACACCTCCATAAACATTCCCTACGGCTCTATGGCGTCTGCCATTTCTGCCGAGCCGGCTCACCGTCAGTCTCTGTCCACCTTCCGCACCATGGGAGGCACTCTTGCAGGACTTATCGTGGGAGCGGGTGTTCCCCTTTTCGCTTATAAGGAGGTTGACTCAAATACCGTTATGGACGGAGAGGTCTTTAGCCTCATTGCGGGAATATTCTCTGTTCTTGCCGTCGTTTGCTATCTTATCTGCTACCACCTAACCACCGAAAGAGTGAAAATAAAGAACACCGACCACCAAAAGGGCAACAGCCTCATCTCCACTCTTCACAAGGCTATAAAAAACCGTGCCCTCGTTTCTATTATTGTGGCGTCGGTGGTCATGCTACTGTCTCAGCTTATCTTACAGTCTATGGCAAACTATATTTACCCTAACTACTACGGTGAGCCACGGGCGCAGACGGTGGCAACGCTTGCTATGGCTGTGGGAATGCTCCTTGCAGCCCTCACCGTCAAGCCTCTGTCCGAACGCTTCGGCAAGGCTGAAATAAGCGGTGGCGCAAGTCTTGTGGCATCCATTATATGTGCCATTCTCTTTTTTGTGAGACCCGAAAACGTATGGAACTACGTCCTTATAAGTCTTTTGGCATGGTACGGACTCGGCATTTTCGCAATGGTTACCTGGGCACTCATCACCGACGTTATCGACTATTCTGAAATAAAGAACGGAGTGCGTGAGGACGGCTCGATATACGCCCTTTATTCCTTTGCACGAAAGCTTGGGCAGGCGGCAGCCGCAGGTCTTGCGGGAACACTTCTCACCCTTATCGGATACAGCGACGAAACCGCCTTCGACCCCGAAATACTGACAGGAATCTTCTCTATCGCAACAGGTATTCCCGCTGTGGGCTTTCTCGTCCTCGCCCTCATTCTCTTCCTGTGGTATCCCTTAAAGAAAAAGGAAGTTGACAAAAACGTTGAAATACTCAAAAAGAAGCATCAAGAGGGGTGAACCCTCTTGATTTTTTTGCGTTTCGTGTTACAATATAGGAAGAAATACAAAGGAGAAATAATTATGAAGGAAGTTTTGATTGATAAAAGCTTAAATTTTTACAAGGCTAATCTTCACTGTCACACCACACTTTCCGACGGAAAGATGACAAGGGAAGAGATAAAAGAAAGCTACAAGGAGAAGGGCTATTCTGTTGTTGCTTTTACCGACCACGAGCACGTGATTGACAACTCCGACCTGAATGATGAAAAGTTCCTTGCTATAACCTCTACTGAGGTGGCAATAAAGGAATATCCGAAACAGTCTACTCTCGAAAACTTAAAAATGAAGGTTTGTCATCTGAATTTTTATTCTCCCGACCCTCACAACAATAACTCTCCTTGCTATTCTTCGATATACGACCACTACGTTACCGACGAAAACCGTCATCTTATCAAGTTTGACAAGGAATGGAAGAGACAGCACACCACACGTGGTATCAACAAGATGATAAGAGAAGTAAACAAGATGGGATATCTCGTTTCCTTCAATCACCCCTCATGGTCGCTGGAGACCGAGCGTGACTACATAGGACTTGAAGGCTTGTGGGCGGTTGAGCTTTACAATCATTCGGTAGTAAACATTGGTGGACGCGGTGACGAGCACGTATTTGAAGAAATGCTGAGAGCGGGCAAAAAGGTGTTCTGCTCTGCTGCCGACGACAATCACTCGGAAAACGACCGTTTCGGCGGATTTACGGTTATAAATGCAGGTGAGCTTAACTATGACAGCATATTCAACGCCCTTCGCTACGGATATTTTTATGCTTCTACCGGTCCCGAGATAAAGAGCCTTATCTACGAGGATGGAGAGGTTAAATTTGAATGCTCAGAATGTGTAAAGGTTTCTCTTATGACCGAGACAAGAAGACGTGATGCTATTCACGGCGATAACGTCACCGACGGCAGCTTCAAAATAAAAGATACAGACGGCTTTTTCCGACTTGTTTTCCGTGACAAGGAGGGGTATCTTGCTTGGTCGCAGGCTTACGACCTTGAGGACTTGAAGTAAAATGCAGGTTTTTACGTTGACTCTCAACCAGATGCTTATGATGTTTGCTCTCATGCTGGTTGGTTTTATACTCAAAAAGAAAAATATACTTCCCGACAATTCGGGAACGGTTATGTCGAGGCTTGAAACCTACGTATTTTCGCCTGCTCTTGCTTTTGTTACACAGATTGCAAACTGTACTGTTGAAAACTTCAATAAATATTCAGTTTTCATGCTTTACAGCTTACTTCTCGGGCTTTTAGCCATAGGAATAGCTTATCCTCTGTCCTATCTCTTCATAAGACGAGCAAAGGGGGATAGTGAAAAAGAGGCTTTGCAGAAGATTTACCGCTACGCCATGACCTTTGGCAACTTCGGCTTCATGGGTAACTTTTTAGTGCTTGGGGTATGGGGAAGTGAGATGCTTTTCAAATACACCATGTTCACCTTCCCTATAAGTGTTCTCTGCTACGGCTGGGGAATACCTCTTCTTATTCCTAAAGACGGCAGGGGAATAAAGGCGACCTTAAAGTCCATATTCAATCCCCCTATGCTTGGACTGGTTTTGGGTGCCATACTTGG
>JAZNZV010000229.1:0-14111 GCA_045595105.1 Eubacteriales bacterium
TCCGCAAGGTTTTCTCCGTCTCTTATTATGGGCGCTCTCAGTCCCATGGATACTGTTCCGAGCATTCTGCTCATATTTCAACACTCCTTAGTTGTTGCCGTAGGCTTTAACCTCGGCTCTTAGAATAACAGATATATTTTATATCAAAGAACAGCGGTTGTAAAGATTTTTTTTAAATATTTTTAAAAAAATTCATTTTTTTCGTCTTAATTCTCGAAAAAATTCTGATATAAGAGTCTTACATTCTTCTTCCATTATACCGCCTTCAATTTCGGGATGATGGTTAAAAGGAAGAGAATTAAAGTCAGCGACACTTCCAAAACATCCTGCCTTACTGTCAAAGGCACCGAAGTATACCTTTTTTATTCTCGAATTGATTATAGCTCCTGCACACATGGGGCAAGGCTCGAGAGTAACATAAATATCGCATTCCCAAAGACGCCACCCACCAAGCTTTCGGCAGGCTCTGTCTATCGCCATGATTTCGGCATGACAGAGTGCATTTTTCTTGCTCTCTCTTTTATTATAACCAAAAGATACTATTTCATCATTTCTCACGACCACCGCACCAACGGGAGTTTCCCCTTTCGAGGCGGCAAGGCGGGCATAGTGCACTGCCTTTTTCATAAAATATTCTTTGTCCATTTTCATCTTAAATCTGACCCGTCAAAAGAAGAACGAGGAAATAAATCAAAAAGCCGCCAACAAAATAGAGAGCTATTCTCGGAATAGCTTGTATGCGCATCTTATCTTTATAACGCTCTCTCTTCTCAACCTTTTTAATTTCGTTTTCGATTACAAGCTCCTTCTTTTCATCCAAGGGCTTAAAGTCACGCTTTTCGATAAATCTTGCTTTTTCGGCTCTTTTCGACATTGTAAGCGTGCCGTTTCCTTCTTCTCTTGAAATACGGCGAAGTCGCTCCTTGTCGTACACCTCCATAAGCCACTTCTTTTCTCTCGAGCACCTTTCACAAGCTTCTGCGTCGTTCGAGTTTTTATGGGAACAGGAGCAAATCCACGCTTTCTCTCCAAATGCAGGCATTACGATTGCGGGAAAGCTCTCTTTCAAGGCTTCGCTTTCCTCTACAAGCTCACAGGCAGTAGCAATATCGTTAGTCTGTTCCTTTATCAGCTCGCCTTTCTTTCTCGAAGAAATGTTATAATCTTCAGTAACACCATTTTCAAAGGTAACTTCATCAAGTATTACGTCAAAGGATTTATAAAAGGTCTGAGGAATTGGAATATAGTCCTTTTCTCCGAAAGTTGAGTCGGCATTCACCTTCAAATCATATGTATATTCAAGCTTTTTATAGGGTACGACAGTATTGTCTATAAACAAATGAAGCTTGATTTTAACTCCCCTTATTCTCTCACCCGACACGTTTTTCATTTTAAGGGTGAGATAGTAGTCAAAGGTATCGATATCGTAAAGGTTAGTGGCTTCAATAAATTCAATGGGGCTGTTATCGAAAATAAAGTTAAAAGACTTTTTATTAATTTCTTTATAATATTTTTTCATATTCTACCTGATAAGCTCTCGGAAAAATTCCACTGTTTCGGGGTGAGTGAGTACTGCAAGTGCATTATTTGTCATATGTGCAGCGATAGACGCTTTAAGACTGCCTGTCAATCGGTAAATCACAAAAAGTCCAAGCCCTGCTATAAAAGTAGGCAAAAAGGCATTGACTCCGTGAAAAATCCCGAAAACAGCCGAGGACAGAAGTGCACCGATAATATCGGGCACTCTGTCGTTCATAGCTTTTCTGAAAAACAGCTCTTCGCAAATCGGAGCAAATACTATTGCTGATAGAATTCCCTCAAGGGTGAGAGAAAATCCACCACTGACGGGGAAAACACGACTTATAAGGATAGAAAGTCCCACAAAGAGCATTACCGAAACAAAGCCTTTTTTGAAGGAGAGTTTTTTTCCAAGCTCTCCTACCACGTCAACCTCCATTACGAACAGAAGGAGTGCAAAAAAAGCGTATTTGAAATACACATTGCCGATATATTGCAGTCCAAGCCACAATAGTATAACGGCGGCGACAATTCTAAAATAGTGTAAGGTCTTACTCTTCGCCATTTTCTTCCTCTTCTTCGTCCTCAAATTCCTCAGGGTGTGCTATGCGATATTCTTCGCAAAGAACCGCCCACGAAACGTTGCCATCGCCGTTATGCTCAACGCACCAGCTATTGACAGGTCTTGTCACGCCCGAGGTATAACCCGGGAAGGTGCCGTCAAGATAAAGATTTATAAAGAAAGGCTGGTCCTTTTCGGTGGGATAAATATAATCGTCGGGCACCTCCATATAGGTGTACTGAGCGTCGGTAACGGGGGTATTACGTTCAAGGCGTCTGTTTTCATTTCTGATAAGAGCGATAGTCACAACGCCCTCCTTAGGACAGCCCTCTCCCGCCACAGCACCTGTTGCGGTACACCATTTGACAGGAACGTGAACGTCGCAGGTTCTCAACGGAATAGTATCTCGTGTGCCATAGCCCGTTGCGGTTCTGGAGCCTCTCGGGTCAAGCGAACAGTATTCGCCCACAAGAAGTCCCGAGTCACGGCAATAGGTGTAGGAGGTAAGCTCAGAATAGTCAAAGGTTTTAAGCTCGTGAGTGCCTTCTTTATCAGCGTCTATATATTTCTGATGTATCTTGTTCATGACAAGATCCCAAAGCTTGAGAGAAGGACTTGGGTTAAGGTTAGGAAGGTAGCGGGGCTGTTCGTATCCGAACCAAACACCTCCTGCAAAGTAAGGAGTATAAGCAACGAAATAGATATCCTTATTATCGTTGGTGGTACCTGTCTTTGCAGCAACGTCTATATTCTTTGTAACTGTAAGTCGTCTTGCAGTACCGTAGCCCGAGGGGTCGGCAACCTCTTCAAGCATTTTCGTCATAAGCTGAGCAGTGCCTTCGCTTAATACAATATCGCTCTTCTCTTCATTGGAAAGTATGATATTTCCCGACGAGTCGCAAACCTTGATATAACTTCTCGACTCGGTGTAAATACCCGAATTCGCGAAGGTGGCGTAAGCTGTGGTAATATCTCTGACGGTAACACCGTGGGTAAGTCCGCCAAGAGCCTTAGCAAGTCCCATATCGTTTGAGGTGCCTGACTCAACCAGGGTTGAAATTCTGAATTTATCACGCAAGAAATAGAAGGAGTTTTCTACTCCTATCTCTTCAAGGAGCCTTACTGCAACGGTATTTACCGAGCGGATAATAGCGTCGCAAACACTTGTGTATCCTCGATATTGGTTGGGTGAGTTTGAAGGCCACACTCTGCCTGTTGCGGGGTTGACGTTTACGGGGTAATCATCAACGATTGTAGAATAGCCTGCAATGCCGTTTTCGATAGCCTGCGCATAAACGGCAATAGGCTTAAACGAAGAACCGGGCTGACGGCGTGACATAGTTGCGTTATTCCAGTCGCCGTTGGTGGTCTTCTCCCCTCTTGCTCCTATAATTCCAAGCAGATTGCTGTTATATGGGTTAATTACCACCATAGCGGCTTCGGGCTGTACGCCCTCGAGCTCGGGGTAATTCTCTTCGTTTGCAAAGACCTCTTCCATAGCCTTTTGTACTTCAAGGTCGACGGTAGAATAAATCTTTAAGCCACCCGAATAAACAAGCTGAGTTGCGGTGCTCTCGTCAAGTCCCTTTTCTTCCATAAGGTCGTGTATAACGTCCTGAACAAGGGTTTCTACAAACCAAGAGTGAACAGTACCGCTCTCTTCCTTTTCCTCTTCATCCTCTTCGGTGAAGAATACAAGCTGTTCCGCTACCGCACGGTCGTGCTCTTCTTCGCTTATATACTTCTGCTTCATCATTTCACTGAGGATTACTTCCTGACGGTATTTATTGTTGTCGGGGTTTTGTATGGGGTCGTAGTAGGTAGGAAGATTGGTTATAGCGGCAAGGGAAGCACATTCCGCAAGGGTCAGGTCGCTGACATCCTTATGGAAATAGAAGTTTGCCGCCGACTGAACTCCGTTGCAGCCCTGAGAAAGATAGATAGTATTGAGATACATTTCAAGTATATCTTCTTTACTCTTCTTTTCTTCAAGAGAAAGGGCACGGAAGATTTCTTCAATTTTTCTCTGTATCTTTACGTCCTTATCGCCTGAAACGTTCTTTATAAGCTGTTGGGTAATAGTAGAACCGCCGTAGCCGAAGGAGCCCGATCTGAATACCTGCAAAACAGCACCTGCAGTTCTCTTCCAGTCAACGCCCTTATGGTCCCAAAATCTCTGGTCTTCAATAGCAACGAAAGCATTTATAAGGTCCTCGGGAATGTCTGAATAGGAGACCCACAGACGGTTTTCACTTCCGTGTATTCTCTCCTCTTCCCATTCTACCCAATTACCCACAGTTTTCTCCTCGTCCACGTAATCCATATAATAGATGGACGTAGTCTGGTCAAGGTCGAGCTGTAAGTTTTCGATATCGTACTCAGTGTTGACGTAGCTCTTTATATACATAAGAAGAGCAAGTCCCATGATAGTTCCCGATATCATCAGAATGAGGAAAAGAGTGAG
Organism: Eubacteriales bacterium; assembly: GCA_045595105.1. Taxonomy (GTDB): domain Bacteria; phylum Bacillota; class Clostridia; order Oscillospirales; family SIG627; genus RGIG6353. The sequence goes on from JAZNZV010000229.1 coordinate 4,545, forward strand.
AAGAGTGTTGAGCACTCCCTTTAAAATCTTTCCTTTTTGCAACGTATTTTTCTTTTTCATCTGTTTCCTCCGTTTATTTCAAAACAACGTTCCCTTTACCTACAAGCCTTTCAATGTCGCCTATAAGGTCGGGGCTGGGGTCTGCAAGTGCGCCTACAAGCTTAAAACGTTTCTTTTCGTCCTCAATATATATTATAACAGGTGTATCTCCCTCGAAGATAGATACGAGTGCGCCCACTCTTTTCAGTAGTGAGTCATCATAGCTTTTAAGTCTGACAAAAAGCTTCTTTTCTCTCACTTCCTGCACTTCTTCCCTCCACTTATCATCGGGAGTGGCAAAGCCTATATTCTTGGCAAGTAGCTTCACCTCGTCATCCTTGAGGGATATTTCACATCTTGCTACAATAATTTTATCTTTTTCTATAAATGGTGCCGACAGCTCGTACACCTTGGGAAAAACTACCACCTCGGCAGATGAGGACACGTCATAAAGGGTGAAAAATGCCATGATATCTCCCTTTCGGGTATCCTTTATTTTCTTCTCTCCCGCAACGCCTATAAGGTCTATTATCTGTCCCTCTCGGTATTCTCCCGTTTCATTTTCAAGAGAAGTGCGTATATCCGAAATAGTTACCGTACGCTGACGCTCTTTTGTATAGCTGTCCAGCGGATGACCCGACAGATACACTCCCGTAACGCTCTTTTCCATACTCAGCTTATCCGCCAGAGTGTCGGGGCTGAGCTCGGGGTATTTGAGAACAAATAGCTGTTCGTCGCCCTCAGAAAAGAAGTCAAGCTGTCCTGTGACGTTGCGCCTATTAATATCGCCAAGGGTAGTTATTGCCGAGTCGAGAACGGCTACCTTCTCACTGCGTGAATGCGGGAAAGCGTCAAATGCGCCTGCATACACAAGGCTTTCCACCATTTTGCGGTTGAGTCCTGCCCCCGACATTCTCACAAGGAAATCCTCATAGTCCTTGAAATTTCCCTTTTCCCTTTCACGCTCTACCTGACTGAGGAATGCCACTCCAACGTTTTTAACTGCAAGGAGTCCAAACCTTATGCCGTTATCGGTTATGGTAAAGCCCGACAGGCTTTCATTTATATCGGGTGGGAGTATCTTTATCCCTATCGCCTTACATTCGGCGATATAGAAATTCACCTTTTCTTCGTCGTCAAGGGTGGAGGTTATAAGAGAGGCCATATATTCCTTGGGATAGTAATATTTCAAGAATGCTGTCTGATATGTCAGATAACTGTAAGCGCAGGCATGGGATTTGTTAAAGGCGTATTTTGCAAATTCCGACATTTCATCAAAAATCTTTACCGCAATCCTTTCGCCTATTCCACGCTCTACTGCCCCTTTTATGAAGGTTGCCCTCTCATTTTCCATAACGTCGGCTTTTTTCTTAGCCATGGCACGTCGAACAATGTCTGCATGTCCGTAGGAATAACCTGCGAGGTTTCTGAATATCTGCATTACCTGTTCCTGATATACGATGCATCCGTAGGTAACCGACAGAATACTCTTGAGCTCGGGGGTGTCATATTGAATAGACTGTCTGTTGTGGCTGTTTTCGATATACCTTGGAATTGCGTCCATGGGACCGGGTCTATAAAGTGCAATAGCTGCTGTGATATCCTCCACAGAGCGTGGCTGAAGTCGCATTATAACGTTCTTCATGCCCTGAGATTCAATCTGAAAGAGTCCCACGGTTCCACCCGACGAAATATAATCGAACACCTTTTTGTCGCTGTAATCGATTTTATTTATATCAAAGCTCGGGTTTCTTTTCTTTACCATTCTCACCGCAGTATCTATGACGGTAAGAAATCTTAGTCCCAGAAAGTCGATTTTAAGAAGCCCCAGGTCTGCGATGGTGTTCATTGGGTACTGAGTTATCACCGCATCACCGCTCATGCAAAGGGGTACGTACTCGCTGACGGGCTCGTCGGTAATAACCACTGCCGCCGCATGGACGGATGCGTGACGGGGCATTCCCTCAAGGGTTCGTGCGATATTTATAAGCCTCTTTACGTCGGGATACCCGAGATATCTGTCCTTGAGCTCGGGCACGCTGTCGATTGCCTTATCTATGGTAATATCAAGGCTTCGTGGAATGAGTCGTGCTACCTCGTCAACCGCTTGGTATGGCATCCCGAGAGCTCTGCCCACGTCCCTTACCACCGCACGGGCTGCCATGGTATTGAAGGTGATTATCTGAGATACGTGGCTTTGTCCATATTTTGAGGCAACGTACTCTATGACCTCGTGACGGCGTTCCTGACAGAAGTCTATATCAAAGTCGGGCATACTCACTCTTTCGGGATTTAAAAATCTTTCAAAGAGAAGCTTATGCTTGATGGGGTCAATACCCGTAATTCCGAGGCAATACGCAGAAAGGCTTCCTGCTCCCGAGCCTCTGCCCGGTCCTACGGGAATGCCATGGCTCTTTGCAAAGTGAACAAAGTCACGGACAATGAGAAAATACTCACAAAAGCCCATTTCTATTATGACCGAAAGCTCGTAGTCTACCCTCTGTCTGTACTCCTCGGCGTCCTCCGAGTCAATATGGTTTTCGATTATTATATCTTCAAGTCCCTCTCTTACAAGCTTTTTAAGGTAGTCCTCGTTGGACATTCCCTCGCTATTCTTGAAGGAAGGCAGAAAGTGTGCATTGAAGTCAAAATCAAAGTTACACTTCTCAGAAATCTTCACGCTGTTTTCCAAAGCCTCGGGGAGACTCGGAAAGAGAGCGGACATTTCTTCACTGCTCTTAAGATAAAATTCGTCGGTCTGAAAGCCCTCGGGGCGTCCCTTATCCACGGTGTTATTGGTCTGTATCGCCATAAGGACAGCATGGCTGTCGGCGTCCTTCTTATCAAGATAGTGAACGTCGTTTGTAGCAACAAGCCCGATACCCAGCTCACGTGATAGTCTCACAAGTCCTGCATTTGACACAGTTTCCTCGGGGATACCGTGACTTTGTATTTCAAGATAGAAGTCATCCCCGAAAATCTCTTTCATCTCGCCTGCAAGAGAAAGGGCTCTGTCGTAGTCCCCTGCAAGAAGGTACTGAGGTATTCTGCCTCCGATACAGCCCGACAAAGCAATAAGCCCCTCGTGGTACTGTCGGAGTGTTTTCATATCTATTCTCGGCTTTGAATAAAAGCCTTCGGTGTGTGCAATGGAATTGAGCTTAATGAGATTCTTATAGCCCACGGCATTTTTTACAAGGAGTACCAGGTGGTAGTTATCCTTGTCCATGGAATAAAGCTTATCTTCAAGTCCACGTGACGCCATATAGACCTCACAGCCTATTATAGCCTTTACACCTGCCTTTTTCGCCGCCTTGTAAAAATCTACCGCTCCGTACATCACTCCGTGGTCGGTTATGGCAACAGCAGACTGACCGTGCTCTTTCACGCGGTCAAAAAGCGAGTCTATCCGACATGCACCGTCAAGAAGACTATATTCGGTGTGTAGATGAAGATGTACGAAATCCGACATATTTTTTATTCCTATTCAACAACTATAAGAGCGATGAATGAAAGCAGTTCATCACCTGTATTTTTAATGGAATGACCCTGACCTGACGGAGTGAAGGTTACCATTCCAGCAGCAACGTCAACCTCATTGCCGTTATCGTTATAGATACCTTTTCCCGAAAGAATGAAGAAGGTCTCACTCTCGCCAACGTGCATGTGATAGTCCACTTCTTCCCCTGGCTTTACCTGCACAAGAGAAAAAAGTCTGACCTTCTTATCCCAGCCGTCAAAGTCTGCAAGATTAGTTTTGAACATTTTTTCTTTGCCTAAGCTATTAAGCTTTGTTTGTGTTTTCAATTCTTCTATTTTTTTGAACATGATAAGTATCTCCTATTCTTTAGACAGTTCTACAAGCTTTTTCATTCTGTGGTTTAAGCCCGAGCGTGAAATTCCGCCCTCATAGAGAAGAACAAGTGATGAAAGCGACTCGTCGGGATACCTTTCCCTCAGCTCAGCCGTCTTTTTCAGCTCGTCGGGAAGGGAGTTGAATTTACCGCTTTCTCTCAGCTTCTTTATAGCGAAGCGCACGTCCACCGACGCTGATACCGTCTTTTTCGTATTGGCGTTCTCGCAATTACAAGCACGGTTCAGTGCGTTCATCTTATCCTTTTCAATAGACTTTTCTATTATATCAAGACTTACTCTTTCTGCCCCTATAAGGGTGCAAAAGCTCTCCACTCGTTCACTGCCCTTTATATATACTACATAGGACGCTCCCCTTTTCAGAAGCCTTGCTTCAGTGTAATTCTTTAAGAATTTCAAGAAGGCACGTGCCAGCATCACGTCGCCAAGGACGAATTCTATGCGATAATCACGCTGAGGGTCGGTAATATTACCTGAAGCGAGAAAGGCACCTCTCAAGAAGTATCCTGCGCATTTATCACAGTTCAGAGTAAAGGAAAAGTCAAGACTTTCGTCAAAAAGCTTATCTGACAAGTCCATGCCAACAAGGTCCCTTTTAAAGGTGACCTCAAATCTTGATTTGTTTCCTCTTTTCACTTCACTGACCGTAGGGAGTGCAAGGAAATGATGTATCATTATATAGGTGCATATTTCAAGGAGCTTCTCATTGTCGAAGGATACCGTCATGCTCTCCTTGTCAAGGCTTTTGCAAAGGAGCATTGCTCCGTAGTAAAAGGAGAGAGAACAGCATTTGTCACAGGTGAGACGGGCGCCGTCGAGTCCTATCTCGGTGGCAGTCTTCTTTGAGAGCGCTTCTTTGACCTGCATACTGTAAGAAGGCAAACTACTCAAATTATCTTTTCCCCCTCTTCCGACAGATATTTAACCTCACATTCTATTCTGACACCCTCTTTTTCATATACCTTTTCTCGTACTGCCTTTATGAGGGTTATCATATCAAGGCAGGTAGCGTCATTATCGTTAATCAAAAAGCCTGCGTGCTTTTCGGACACTACTGCCCCTCCAACACGAAAGCCCTTGAGTCCCGCCTCTTCTATCATTTTACCCGTAAATCTGCCGGGGTAACGCTTGAAGGTTGAACCTGCGCTGGGATATTCCAAGGGTTGCTTTTCTCGGCGGGCACGAAGGTGCTCCTCCTCTTCGGCGTGTATCTCGTCGGCGTTCTTTTCACAAAGCTTTATTTTGCAGCCGAGGATAATTTTGTCACTGCCTGTATAAGCACTCTTGCGGTAGTCAAAGCCCTGCTCATCACCCTCAAGTCTGCCAAAGCCGAGAGTTGGTGAATAGTAGTCGGAATAAAGAGTTATATCCTTCATTTCTCCTCCGTAGGCTCCTGCGTTCATATAGACCGCACCGCCAACGCTTCCCGGAATTCCGCAAAGCTTTTCCATACCCGACAGTCCCTTTCTGCCAACCTCCCTTGCAAGTGAAGTAAGGGAAACGCCAGCGTCTGCATACACTTCGTTTCCGAAGATAACAACGTCGTTCATAGCAGAAGTGAAAATGATAATGCCACGATAGCCTTTATCGTCTACAAGAAGGTTAGAGCCTTTACCCACCACGTAATAAGGTATGGAAAGCATCTTTGCAGTGTTCACCGCCTTTTCAAGCTCTTCCCTCGTCTTGGGATATACGCCGAGGTCTGCCTTGCCACCTATTCTGAAGGTGGTAAGCCTCTTCATATCAACGTCTTTTTCAACTTCAAGAGTATGTACTTCCTTTATAAAAAGGTCTGTATTAGTCATAAAATCTCCTAAAAAATCAGCGTTCTTCTTCCAGTCCCGCTTCTCCCATGAGCTTCTTGTTAAATTCAACTGCTGTGTTATAGCCCATCTTCTTCTGACGGTGATTCATAGCCGCTATTTCTATAATTACCGCAAGGTTTCTGCCCGGCTTTACGGGTATGGTAATACTGGGTATCTGAAGTCCCATTATTTCGGTGTATTCCGTTTCAAGTCCGAAGCGGTCGTAAAACTTATCCTTATCCCACTGTTCAAGGTCGATTATAAGGTCTATCTTTTCGGTGTTCTTAACGGCACCCATACCGAATATTCTTCTCACGTCAACGATGCCTATACCTCTGAGCTCTATATAGTGTCTTATAATTTCGGGGGCTGAGCCTACAAGGGTCTTGTCGGATACTCTTCTTATTTCCACAGAGTCGTCGGCAACAAGTCGGTGTCCTCTCTTTACAAGCTCTATTGCAGCCTCACTCTTACCTATTCCGCTATCGCCTGTAATGAGGATACCTTCTCCGTAAACCTCTACGAATACGCCGTGACGTGATATCATAGGTGCCAGCTTTACCGAAAGTAACGAAATGAGTGCTGCCATAAATGGCGACGTTTTCTGGTCAACGTGGAAAAGGGGTACCTGATACTTTTCGGCAATCTCTCTGAAGCCTATGGGTATCATATCGGTATGTGAAAGAATAACGAGGACAGGCTTCAAAGCAAAGAATGCGTCCAGCTTTTTCGTTCTCTCCTCGGAGGACAAACTGTCAAGATAGCCATACTCCACCATACCGAGCACCTGTATACGCTCACGGTCGAAATGCTCAAGATAGCCCGACAGCGGAAGTCCAGGACGGTTTACCTCGTTTTTTGTTATATGTGTTTCTTCCCCGCCCTCAGGCAGATAAACCGCCGTCAGCGAAAATTCCTTTATCAGTTCCTTTAAGGTGCAAAAAATCTCGTCCATTTTGCTTCCTCCGTGTTATCTATATTTATACATAGTATATTATACTATAAGAAGCAGAAAATTACAATAGTAAATAGCAAAATAAAAAGCCGTCATTCCCGACGGCTTTTATCGTATATCATTGCAAGTACAACAAATATCATTATTTCAATTACCGACGTAACGAAAAACGATATAAAATAAAGAGAGGACAAAAAATAACTTACCAAAGCCTTTGTGAGCCACAGAGGTAAAAGCGTTTTAAAGGCAAACATTTTCTTGCCCTTCATTGTTTTAGCGCTTCTTTTCATTGCTTCAAAGACAGATATTTCGGGGGCGTCGGAAAGGTGGAACACCGACAGTCCAAAAGCGAGATAAACAGGAACAACGAGAACGAATACGCCAAGGACGTTCATGACAGATACAAGGAGTATGAGAAGTGAGCCTTTGAGGAAAAGAGAGGGTTTTTCAAAGGGCTCAAAAAAGCTTTTGAGCGGAATTGACTCAAGAGGGGTATGCCTCGAAATAAGAAGATAAAAGCGCTCGGCACAAAAGGTCAAGGGGAGATTTGCAAGAGCCGCCAAAAAGAGCACCGAGTATATTATCAAAGCCTTTTCGAGAGTATCGGGTATAAGGCTCACGTTTTTAGTCGTTGCTGTTATTTGTATATTATAGACTATGAGAGTGGTAATAAGACCCGAAAGAACGTATGCAAGCATTCCTTTGGACAGGTGAGCAAATACTTGAAACTTCGCCTCGTCTCTCAGCCTTTTAGAGTTTAAGTTCATAAATTTACCGCCTTTAAAGTACATATGTGCATATTTTACCACAAAAGTAAAAAAAGTCAATATAAGCCTCTCTTGGGCGGTTGCAATTTCTGTGAATTTGTGGTAAAATAATTTAAAACTTTCATTCAGATTAAGGAGCAAAAATGGATTTTGTAAAAGCTATTGCCAATGAATTCGGTATTAAAGAGGGTCAGTCGAAGAACGTCATTGACCTGATTGACGACGGGAACACCATTCCCTTTATTGCACGTTACAGAAAAGAGATGACAGGCTCTCTTGACGACCAGATACTTCGTCAGATATTCGAGCGTCTGACCTACCTCAGAAATCTTGAAAAGAGAAAAGAAGAAATACTCTCATCCATCGAAGAACAAGGAAAACTCACCGACGAGATAAGACTGGCTCTTGAAAAAGCTCAGACTATGACCGAGGCAGAGGACATTTACCGTCCCTTCAAGCCCCACAGAAAAACACGTGCATCCGTTGCCCGTGAAAAGGGTCTGGAGCCTCTCGCCGAGCTCATCTTCGCTCAAGAGGTAAAAGAGGGCGACCCTCTGGATTTTGCAAAAGAATATATCGACGAAGAAAAGGGAGTTGCAACCGCCGAAGAGGCTTTGCAGGGAGCTTTAGACATCATAGCCGAGGACATATCCGACAATGCTGAATACCGTCAGGTACTCCGTGGACTCATTTTTGACAACGGACTTATCACTTCAAAGGCGGCTAAAGAGGAAGACTCGGTTTATCGCATGTACTACGAGTACAGCGAGGGTATCAGCAAGATACCCGGTCACAGAATACTCGCTCTCAACCGTGGTGAAAAAGAGGACTTCCTCAAGGTTTCGGTGGAGATAGACGAATACCTTCCCTTATCATTTCTTATAAACAGATGCGTTATTCCGAACAGTATTTTCTCGTCTCTCGTTGACACAGCGGTAAGAGACGCTTATTCAAGACTTCTCTTTCCCTCGTTAGAGAGAGAAATCCGTTCCATGACCTTTGACGATGCCAGCGAAAAGGCCATCCTCGTATTCGAGGACAACCTTAAAAACCTTCTTCTTCAGCCCCCTCTCAAGGGCAAGACGGTTATAGGCTTTGACCCCGGTTACAGAACGGGTTGTAAGCTTGCGGTAGTTGACAAGACGGGAAAGGTGCTTGACACAGCGGTTATCTACCCCACCAAGCCTCAAGAGAGAACAGAGGAGAGTGAAAGGGTCATGCTTTCACTTATTAAGAAATACGACGTTGACGTTATCTCTATCGGCAATGGAACAGCATCCAAGGAAAGTGAAATGTTCGTAGCCTCAATGCTCAAGAAGAACGCTCTCAAAACAAAGTATATTGTAACCTCCGAGGCAGGAGCATCCGTTTACTCGGCATCAGAGCTTGCAGCCAAGGAATTCCCCGATTTTGACGTAACGCAAAGAAGTGCCGTGTCCATTGCAAGAAGAATTCAAGACCCCCTTGCAGAGCTTGTAAAGATAGAGCCGAAAGCCATAGGTGTCGGTCAGTATCAGCACGACATGAAGCCCGCCCGACTCGACGAGGCACTTGGCGGCGTTGTTGAAAGCTGTGTAAACAGTGTAGGAGTTAACCTCAACACCGCATCCGCTCCCCTTCTTTCCTACGTTGCGGGGATAAATGCCACAAGCGCTAAGAACATTGTAAAATACCGTGAAGAGAACGGAGAATTCGACTCTGTTGAAAAGATAAAGAAGGTACCGAGAGTCGGTGATAAAGCCTTTGAGCAATGCGCAGGATTCCTTCGTCTCCCCGACGGAAAAGATCCTCTCGACAACACGGGAGTTCACCCTGAGTCATACAGCCAAGCGAGAGCTCTTATGGAAAAATTCGGTTACACCGAAATCACTCGTGAGGGGCTTGCAGGTCTTTCGGACAAAGCAAATTCTTACGGCAAAGAAAAGCTTGCGGAAGAGCTTGGTATAGGTCTTCCTACCCTTCTCGATATAATCAAGGAGCTCGAAAAACCGGGACTTGATATACGAGACGACTTTGACGAGCCTGTACTTCGTGACGACATTCTCGACATGAACGACCTTTATGAGGGAATGGTGCTGACAGGAACGGTCAGAAACGTCTGCGACTTCGGTGCTTTCGTAGACATCGG